>JAGNBV010000030.1 GCA_018004645.1 Bacteroidales bacterium | reverse complement strand
GCATGGAATTTGAAGAAAATGATGCAAAAACTCAAAGAAGATTTTTTGTGTCTAATTTTTCGTTTATTTTTTCAAACTTTTTTTTGTTACCCAATCCTTGAAAAATAAGTTCATAAGGAGCAACTAATTATTCCATACATGTAGGGGAGGTTGGCGTTGTTTTCGCCGGGAAATAGTTTGAAAAATATAATGGCAAGGGCAAACATCGACACCGGTCCAATGACCCAATTCTGAACCAACGAAAGGCCAAGTACTTTCCAGTTGCGGAATACATCACCCAGTTCCTCGTATCTGACTTTGGCAAGCGGGGGGTACATCATCACAATAAGCCCGATGGCAATAGGGATGTTGGTCGTGCTATCGGGGGATGATTTCAACGATTCCCAGAAGTCGGCTATGGCAGGAAAAAAATATCCGGATAAAACACCAATCGCCATAGCAAGGAATATCCACAGGGTAAGGAACCTGTCAAGAAATTTCAATCTTTTCTTCTTTGCTTCCATAAAAAATGAATTTTGAATTTGTATTAACAGCAACTTTTACCTGACCCTGAGCAATCACAGCTTGGTTCCTTACCCCTTAGTAATCCATTGATGATACCGGCCGCACAGCCAACCCCTGATCTGACGCTGATAGCGCCTTCAGGACAATTTTTTTCGCACGCGCCACACTCCATGCACAGGTCTTTATTTTTGATAAAAGCCCTTTTATCCCGGAACTCAAAAACCTCGTGCGGGCAAACGGTGATGCACATCTTGCATCCGTTGCATTTCTGCTTGTCGAGTTCAAGGGTTACTACATTTTTTAAATAAGTCAATCTGTTCATTTTATATAAATCTTGTTATAATCCATCCAATGAGCCCTAATGATGCTGCTACTATTTGTACAGGGAGTGAAATTTTCATTTCCTTCTGTACGCCGGAAAGAGAGGTGAAAGTTGATGAACCGGTGAAATTCATGGCCAGGAAAGATGAGACAGCACCCATCATCAGAAACCATGCGATGATTTCAATAATATGGCTTCCCAATAAATTCAGGAATAAAAATAATATGGCGATCAGCCATCCAACAGTAAGACCCTTTAATGAAAATCTTTTAAAAGGAATCCAGGGTAAAAATATTGGAGTCAAAACACATCCCGCCAAATAAGCTGAGAATAAATTGATGGCTGCTCTGAGGCCATGGCTCCATGCCGCATCGACAGTGTACCCTTTGGCGCTAAATCCGGCCAATAGGAAGAATATAGCAGGTATGAGCAACAAGTAATATTTGCCATAGGTGATTTCAACGGGGATCAATTTTATCCGGTCCTTTAGTGGGAATTTTACTCTGCGCATTTCCGGCGTTGCCTTATATCCTGAATCAACGAAAGATCTTATATCTTCAGCCCTGACAGGTCCATAAACAATCCTGAATCCTGTTTTGCTTTTTACCTCATGCGCCGAAACACCTACTGCTCCTAATTGTGGAACTATAAGATTTCTGTGATCAACGATATTTAACAGCGCATGGATTTTTATCCTGTTTATCAGTTCTGCTGTCCCGAAAGTTCCCTTGCCGGCTGCACACCAGACATTTATTCCTTTTGTGTCAAGGACGAGTATCCATGCATTCATTTTGTTTAACGCACGCCGCAGGTGGTCAAAACTTAATTTAAAATTAGCTGAAACAAAAACATCGGAGGTTGAATCAGGATGTCCTATAGCGTATAATCCCGGTTCCACTTTATACTTCATCCGGCCTAAATTCCACCTGACCTTTATGGTTTGCCTGATATCAGAATGGCTCCACGCTGTTGAAACCTGCGGAACAGGCCCAAAAACTGTCTTAACATTTCCGGTAATATAATCTTCTTTCATGGCTTGTTCATCGAATTTACTGACAGATAAAATGAATGAAAATGTTCAATAATTTGATCCCTGACTTTTCGGTACACTTCCATGATTTCCTCTTCCGTTCCCTGTGCATCTGCAGGGTCTTCAAATCCTATATGCATCCGGTGCTTTACCCTGCCGGTAAATGCGGGGCAGATTTCTTTGGCTTTGTTGCACACGGTGATCACATAATCAAAATTATCAGTAAGGAAAATATCTACTTGTTTAGGGTGTTGAGTACTTATGTCGACACCGATCTCTGCCATTGCTTTGACGGCATAAGGATTTACTTTTTGTTCGGCTATGGTACCTGCAGAAAACACTTCAAGACCGCGATCAAGTGATCTCAAAAAGCCTTCAGCCATCTGGCTCCTGCAGGTATTCCCTGTGCAAATGATTAATATTTTCATAAGCTGATATTGCTTTATTTGTCACTGCAACTGCAACCCTTGAAAGTTTTTCCTGAGTAGGCATCAGGGCTGATCTTGCTGATTGCTTTTACAATCTCACTGGCAACATCATCTACCATTTTAAGATGTTCTTCAGTAATATCTTTATTCCTGACAATTTTTGTGTTTAGTGCTTTTTCAGGGCCAATGATTTTCGAAACATCAATGAACCCGTTAAGCTTGCCGCTGTATTTCTCCGTACTTCTTTTCGCGCAAAGCTTATCGCAGCCATCAACCGATATCGTCGGAAACACTTTTGCAAAGTTTCTTTCTTCTCTGCCCCCCGCAAGATATAGCGGCAGGCATAGTGTTACAGTATCCACCATTTGGAGTTCTTCAAGCACTTTTCGCGCGGCGAGCCTTGAAATGGTTCCACCGAGACATTCTTCCCCGCTGCAGGCTAATATTCCTACTTTGAATTCATTCATGAATGCTCCTCCTGAAATTTTTCATTTATTTTTTTTGCAATTTTTTCTGCGATTTCATTTACTACTATTTCTCCATCAGCATCTAGGGCGGTGGCCGTACCGAACTTTTTCCCTTTGTGCTCTTTCACTGTATCTAGGACTTTTATTTCTTCTATGACTATTCCACCGGCTATCGAGACATTTTTTGCCGCGCACATTTTCGGGCAACCGTCAACGGTGATGCAACCGCGGCCTTCAATTTTTTCTTTCGCTTCTTTATCGCCGGTTACGATGTATGCGAGGCAAACCGTTTCTGATCTTTCCGGGCATAATTCAAGCACTGTTTTTAAAGCAGCTTCTCTTGCCATAAGCCCGAAAACCTTGCCAATACCGCTACATGGAATAACTTTGATTTTTTTATTGTTATCCATTTGAACCCTCCACTTTTTTCTTCATTAATTCAAAATATTTGTCAAAACCAACCAAGAGTTCTTTATCGCTCTCAAAATCTGAAAGTTCAATTTCAGCTACCCATCCCAATTCGTATGGATTTTCATTGATCATTTCCGGCTTTTGCTCAAGCATTTCATTAATGGCAATCACCTTGCCGCTTACGGGCGAAATCAAAGCTACAAGGGCCTTTGACGATTCGATGTCGCCAACTTCGCCGAACTGGTCAATTTCTGCACCAATTTCGGGGGGGGTAAAATACAAAATATCGGAAAGGTTCTGCTGAACGAAATCTGTAACACCGATTCTGGCTCGGTTTCCTGTCACCCATGCCCAGCAATCATTTTCATTATAGTACACTTCCGGATTTTTAGGCACTCTGAAAATGAATTTGCCATGTTGAAGTGTTTCATAATCAAAATTAATAGAAACTAATGTTTTATCAGAAACCTGAACGGTCTTTTCATCAGTGATGTTAAGTTCGTTGAGGATAATTTCGATCAGGGCATTTTCATTTTCCTGAAGACTTAGTCCGCTGTTTAACTCAATATTATGGTTTTTAGCTTCCTCAGTTATTAGGATTTTTTGGGAAATTTTCAGGTTTTTTTCTGCAGCAAGTTTGCTGGCACACCTGGTAGGGCAACCATCTATGACTATAAGGGGGCGTTCGGCAGCGATCTTATTATATTTCGCATCAGCAACTCTGTAAAACACAGGGCAAATAATTTCATTTTTGGTGTTCTCGCATAATTTTATCGCTATTTCCCTTGAAATAGCCCCGGCGCATTTGTCCAATCCATTGCAAGGCAGTACGGCATAATTTTCAACCATTGTTTTCCTCCTTTCTTATTTCCTTGATCCTTTGCGTTGTCGCATTTTTATCGGGAAACGATAGTGCGTCGGGGCCACATATTTTTGAACATGCCCTGCAGAAAACAACGCAGTTATTCGGATTTTTGACGATCAATTTAATTTCTTCGGTATCATTCACTTCAAAAACTTTGTGGGGGCAGAATTTCGTACATTCCATGCAATAGTCGCATTTTGTATAATCGATGGTCGGTTTCCAGTCTATTTTATTGCGTTCCACGCCCATGAATGTTGTTTCGCTCATTGCTCTTCCTCCATTTTTTCAAGGGCTGCCCTCACTTTTTCAACTGCCTGTTCGGTTGTCATGTCGCGTACATCAAGAGGAATCAAATCTTTGTGCACATCAAGCCCTGATGCTGAAAATGCATCTCTGAACAGTTTGGTTTGCATATTGGGAGCACAACCGCCAATAACTACCTTTCTGTGTGATTTCAGAAAATCCATCAAAAAACGGTCGCCGTCTTCCTCGCATAACTGAGGATGAATAAATCCGTATTCAACCGGCAATTCAATTCTGACTCTGTTTATAAAGTCCCAGATATCCATTTGCGAAAATCCTGGACATTTTCCTGTGCATACGCACATAATAAAACCGGGTTTTTGTGATTCTGACATTATTTGATTTTTTTTAAGTATCGATTAACTTATTTTTTCAGTTTGTTGATGTTTAAGTTTTCTTTGTCCTGTTCACAGGCTTTAACATACACGGACATTGACCGCTCAATTGTGCCGACGGGTCTTTTTCAACCGGAAATCCATCACGTTCCCAATCCATAATACCGCCTGCAAGATTTGCCACTAAAGTGAAGCCATTTTTCATTAGTTTCTCAACAGAAGATTTACTGTGCAATCCGCTGGCATCAGCAATGATCAGAGGCTTGTCTTTTGGAAGGTTAATTATGTTCTCTTCAAAAATGCTCTGTGGCAAGATAATATAATTGTCCACCTTAAAAGTCTTCATTGATGTATGGTATTCTTCCCTAATATCAATAAGTACTGCGCCTTTTGAAACAGCAGCAAACGCTTCTTTAGCGGAGATGTGGCGAATGCCATTGCTGATAATACCCAATTCAGAAAAAAGGTTTTCCATTTTTTGTTTAGTTACGATTTGGCCATGAAAACAATAACATCCATTAGAAAATGATTCTTTCTTTTTGAATCAATAATTTTTATTTTGTTCTACTTCGGATGAGTACAAATTGCGATTTATTTAATGTGAAATAATCTCACTGAAATATTCTTATGTTGTTTTGGAACTTCAGTTTATGCCCGTTCAGTATAAATTTTGCGAATACCCGAACTATTTGTTTAAAAAATTAATTTATTAAATTCTGAAAGTAAAATAAATAAACATAGTAAAAGCCTACCACGATAAAAACAACCGCAATGATACGCCGGAACCATTTTTCAAAAACTTTTACTTTATTATAAAACCCTCCCACACTTGAAATGCTAAAAGCCAGAAGGTAGGCAATGATAATTACAGGCAGCCCGGTAGCAATGGCAAATACCAAAGGAAGAAACAAACCCGACGGACTGCTGATGGTAATGGGAATCAGCATCCCGAAATATAAAACTCCGCTGTAGGGGCAGAAGGCCAGGGCAAAGACAATTCCCAGCAATAGAGCGCTCCACCATTTTTTTCCGTTGTTGGTGCTTTCCAAGCGCTCGCCCAATTTACCTAAACCGGGAAATTTGATTTTGATGAAATCAAGCATAAGAATGCCAACAATTATGAGCAACGGGCCCAAAAATTTCTCACCATTGGACTGTAAGAACCTTGCAATATGAAATGTACTGGCACCGAAAAAAAGAATAACACCTAGTGCAGTATAGGTAAAAGCCCTG
The DNA here is from genome assembly GCA_018004645.1 of Bacteroidales bacterium. Classification (GTDB taxonomy): domain Bacteria; phylum Bacteroidota; class Bacteroidia; order Bacteroidales; family CAIWKO01; genus CAIWKO01. The sequence continues at coordinate 24,563 of JAGNBV010000030.1, read as the reverse complement.
CCCAGCGTGTACCATAAGCCATTCAAAAAAATTTTCTTCTTATTTTCAATGTCCTTGCTGATAAATCCGATGGCAGTAATATTCATTGCCAGCGGGCAGGGACTGATAGCGGTCATGATGCCCAGAATAAAGGCAGTAAGAAAGGGGACGTTAGTTACGTCCAGCCAATTTTGTAAGACCTCCATTAGAAACTATTTTAACAAGCCGTCAATTTTGGCAATAAGTTCTTTTTCCAGAGTTTCTTTATTCTGATCCAGCATGTAATTCTTAACGATATCCGTCACATTGATGCTGGTATCATTTTTCTTCTTTTTCTTCACAACTATTACGGTTTGCGAGACTGCCTGATATTTTTCCACCAGGGCTTTGTTGCTTTCTTCCGCAATTTTGACAACTTTAAAAACTACATTTCCTTTTGGGTAGTTTTTTTCTACTATTGACTTGACATCTGCTTCAAGAACATTGCAGGCCTTGGCTTTGCAACAGGCAAGGTTGGCCTTGAAGTACAGCACTTCTGCTTTTCCTTTGGTGCTTTGAGCGAAAAGTGCAGAGGCAGAGATCATTAAAAATGCTAAAAATAATGTTGCTTTTTTCATGGTGTGTTATTTTATTGATTCTTCAATTTTTGCTTTCAATTCAGAAATAAAAATGTTGGGTTCATGTACTTTTTTAAAAGCCCATCCTGTAAGGTCTTCGCTTTTTTCTTCTTTGCCGTTACTATATGATGTTAATGCCAGCGTGGCGCCATATGCGTCATATTTTTTTACCAGATCCCGGTTTTCGGGGAGCTCGCAATTCAGAATGTACAGGTCAACAATGCCAAGTTCAAGCTGGTTCGCAAAATTATTGTCAATGGTTTGCCTGACATATTTTTCAATTGAAAAGCAAGTGTTGCAGCGGTTGGTGATATGAAAGTAAAAGACTTTCAGACGCAGGTTCTGTGCATTGTTGGCAATGATGGTGTCGTTGTTTTTTTGAGAGAATACGCCAACAGAAAATAATAGTAAAAATAAAATTATGATCAGTTTTTTCATGTTTTTTATTTTAAATATTCAGAGATTTTATTTTTTAGAATTTCAATAAATTTTTCTTCCTTGTTTTTAGCAAATTTGAAGCCATCTCCTGTCAGGTCTGTGGTGGTTTCTTTTCCTTTGAAAACCCTGGTTACATAAAGTCCTGAGCCAAAGGCCTGGTATTTTTCGGCCACCTTGCTGTTGGCATCATCGTCCACATTTAAAATGTATTGTTTAATTCTGCCTTGCCTGAGTTCGGCAGCAAAGTAGGTTTTCAGTGTCTTTGTGGTAGCTTCTTCTATTGCAATGCACGATGCGCAACGGTTAGTAACGTGGAAGTTGTAAACCAATACTTTGGATAATTCCTGTTTGGGTTTGTCCATAGGTTGCCCTGTTGTATCCACAACATTTGAGGTGTCAGGAATCACTGCTTCCGTTTGAGCCGTAGTATCAGTTTTTTCGGGCTCTTCGGGTTTATTTAGGGAGTTTGAACAACTACTGATAAATAACAATGAAATAATGATAAGTTCTACACTGAAGAAGGGTTTGCTTTTCATAGATTTTAGGTTAACATGGTTCTTTATTTGATGAGGTATTTTTTTTCAAAAAAGACGTGAGCAATTTTTTTGCTTCATTCCAGTTTTGCTGGTTGATACAATATCTTATTTGAGGGGGGTCGATGTTGCCTTGTATCAGCCCGGCCAGCTTTAATTCTTTCAGATGCTGCGACAGGGTGGATCGGGCAATAGGAATATCATCAATCATTTCACCGCTGGTACAGCAGGTACTCATGCAGCTCAATTTTTCCATGATATAGACGCGTGCCGGATGGCTCAGGGCTTTTGCGATCAGGGCTATTTGTTTGTGCTCTTCACTAAACTTTGGTTTTGATGACATAGTTTATTTGTTTTTTTTAAGTATCTCCTTTAGTTCTTTTGTAGAGGGAATGCGGCCGCTGAAAATTACTTTTCCGTCTATCACTAATCCGGGCGTGCGCATGATGCCATAATTCATGATATTTACAATGTCTTCCACTTTTTCTATGGTAGCGTCAATATTTAATTCTGCCACAATGTCCTTAACTGATTTCTCCAGCATTTTACAATTTGGGCAACCGGTGCCTAAGATTTTTATTTCCATCATTTTCATTTTTATATTTCGCAAAATTACGAAATGTTTTTTAACCGCAAAAAAAATTAAAAAAAAACAACTGGAACCCCGGATAGTTTTTTAACCATAACTTTGTATTATAATAGCAAAATAAAAAAGGCTCTATGTCTGTCACCTGGAATCCCTGGCACGGTTGTAAAAAGATAAGCGCGGGCTGCGCGCATTGTTATGTTTACAGGATTGACAGCAGGCATGATAAGGATAGTTCTGTGGTGAAAAAGACGTTGAGCTATAAACTTCCAATAAAAAAGAGAAGAAATGGGGATTACAAAGTTGTTCCGGGCGAGGAGGTTTACACTTGTTTTAGCTCCGATTTTTTTCTTGATGAGGCAGATCCGTGGCGTCCAGAAGTGTGGAGGATGATTAAGGAGAGGAGCGACTGTCGCTTTTTCTTTATTACAAAACGTATCGACCGTTTCATTAAATGCCTGCCCGAAGACTGGGGCGAAGGTTATGATCATGTTTCTATTGGCACTACTGTTGAAAATCAGGAGAGGGCCGATTACCGTCTGCCTATATTCCGTGATCTTCCGATAAAACATAAAACAATAATATGTGAGCCACTGCTCGGAAAAATTGATTTTGCGGAGTATCTGGGAGACTGGGTTGAATGTGTTGTTGTTGGTGGCGAATCAGGCAGTGAAGCGCGTATTTGTGATTATGAATGGGTGCTTGATATTCGGCGGCAATGTATGTTAAAAAAAGTTGCATTCCATTTTAAACAGACCGGTGCCAGGTTTCGTAAAGAAGGCCGCCTGTACCTTGTGAACCGGAATTTTCAGCATTCGCAAGCCCGTAAAGCGGGAATAGATTTTATTCCATAGCAACTGTGACTGGGCGTTTTGGCGTACTGGTATTCTATTTGCTAAAGTACGGTCCTGAATTTTGGACCTATTTTACAGTGAAAATGTCACTCAAACTTTCCTTATTATGTATCCTTTTTATGGCTTCGCCAAATACTGCAGCTACTGATATCACTTCAATTTTGGAGGAAAATTTTTCCGGTTGATTTTCCACGGTATCGGTGATGAAAAGTTTTTTAATAGGGCTGTCGTCAAGTTTTTTTTCTGATCCGGGCGACAGTACTCCGTGCGTTGCCATCGCGTAAACCTGTTTAGCTCCTCTTTGAATTAGTTTTTCCGACACATCTTTCAGTGTGCCTCCAGAGATGATCATATCATCTACCACAATAGCAGTTTTGCCTTGCACATTGCCAATAATCTCTGTTATCTCTGCATTTTCATCATGACGTAACCGTTGCTTGTCGGCTATTACCACCGGGGCTTTCAGGTAAGAAGCAAATTTCCTTGCCTGTCCGGCAAAGCCGGTATCAGGCGAAACGATAACATAGTCCTTGGTTTCCAGAGATTTTATTTTTTCACAGAGCACTCCAAGAGCATAAAGGTTGTCGACGGGTTTACGAAAGAAACCCTGAATTTGCGGTGAGTGCAGGTCCATGGTGACGATACGGTCGGCACCGGCAACTTCAATAGTGTCGGCACATACGCGGGCCCTGATGGACACCCTTGGCTCGTCTTTTTTGTCGCCTTTGGAGTAACTGAAAAATGGAATTAATACAGTTACTGATTCAGCACTGGCACGTTTAAAGGCATCAATCCAAAACAGCAGTTCCACCAGGTTGTCGTTGGCAGGATACACTATTGATTGTACAATATAAACATGACATCCTCTGACGTTTTCGTTTATCCTGACAAAAGTATTACCTTCCGAAAAGTGTAAAACTTCGCTTTTCCCTTGTTCCGTTTGGAGATAATCGCAAATACTGCCGGTAAGCTTACGACTGCCACTGCCCGAAAATACCATTATCCTGTCAGAACTCATGTGCTAAATGTTTTATTGGTTAATAAATCTTATGTGTAAAGGTATGAATATATTTCAGGTTTTGCAATGAAAAACACAAATTTTGTTCTCTAAAGAAACATTGATTTTTATGTTATCTTTATAAAGAAAAGATAAATCGGTATCAACCAATAAATTACTGTTGTTCTTTTCCCGGTGTTTCTTATACTATGAGCCAATTCTGGACAAGACATGATTTCCAGTCCTTCTATCAGGGCTTAGTATGGCCTTCTGCATATCAAAGAGTACCTTGAATCCAAAACAAATGTTATTTAAAGTGGAAATCTTAAAAATAAAAGTAAGGAGCATTAATTACAAAGTTAATTTTTCAGGAAAAAATTTCTATGAAAAATTAAAAAAATAAAAATAATGGTTCTCATTATTTTACTTTTTACTAAGTAAAACAATTACGGAAAAAGATGTTGATATGGTTTATGTGTTATATGGTTTTTACGATAAAATTAATAAAACTTTGACTTTAAAATGAATGTGCTATGAGTTGTATGACATATGTTATGACACATGATTTCATATAAGAATGAAAATAATTATTTATTTGGATAAAAAGTTAAAAATAGTGCTTCATTTTATTGTTAGCAGTTGCAGATAAGATTTTCAATTGTTTTTTTTAAGTCTTTCATCATATGAATACCTGTATTAGTAGATTAATAATTTATCTTTGTACCTATGAATAATTATTAAAATTAATACAACATGAAAAAACTTGTCTTCTTAAATTTACTGCTCGCGGTATTATTTTGTCCGCAGCTTTTGGCTCAGCAAAATGTTGGGATAGGTACCAACACTCCGGATAATTCGGCATTGCTTGACCTTACTTCTGTCAACAAAGGTTTATTAGTTCCCCGAATGACAACGGCGCAGCGAACGGCTATCACGGCCCCGGCTACCGGGCTGCTGGTTTACGATAGTAACTTGCAGCAGTTTTGGTATTATAATGGCACTCAATGGACTGTTGTTGCCGGCGGGGGCGGGGGATCGTGTTATACCCTGCAGCAGAGCTACGACTGTGGCGGTCCTGGTGCCGGAAGAAACATTGTTGTCAGCGGAACAAATTCTGTTAATATTACCAATGCTAACGCGAGCTCCATCGGGTTGCGTTCTACACATTCCGCTGACGGGGTTTCCATAAAGGCCGAAAATACTTATGCCAACGTGCAGTACGCTGCCGTTCAGGCTTCTACTGCCTCTAACTTCGGTACAGTAGGAGGTACGCCGGTACCTACTACGGCTATTATCGGCAACTCCACCGGAAAAGCTTTTGGTGTCAGCGGTCAGGTGGAGTCCACGGGTACCGGACAGGCAGGTATCTTTGGAAATAACCTTAGAACTAACGGCGGACATGGTGTTTATGGCATAGGATTTAATGGTGCTGTTGGTGAAAGCAATTATGAAACCGGCTTTGGCCTTTTTGGCTTGAATCATGGTACGGCTGTCAACGGAAATGCTGTGGGAACTATAGGGCAGGGATATGTTGGTGTTTGGGGTGAAACCGATGATGGCCCGGCAGCAGGCGTATACGGACAAAATGTCAGTGCCTCGGTAGTCGATGATAATATAGGTGTCTGGGGTTATGGCTGGATAGGCGTTTTCGGAGAAACCAACGATGTGAGTACAGGATATGGATTATTTAGTAGCGGAAATTCAGGAGCCTCCGGAACAAAATCTTTTGCAATTGATCACCCCCTTGATCCGGGCAACAAAATTTTAAAGCATTTTTCCATGGAATCACCCGAAGTGCTGAATCTTTATAGGGGCACAGCCAGCATTAACAACAACGGAGAAGCTCTGGTTGTACTTCCGGATTATTTTGACCAGATAAATATCAATTTTTCTTATCAGCTAACGGCAGTGGGCGCACCGGCACCGGGACTTTATATTAAGCAGGAAATCAACGGCGGTAAATTTATTATTGCCGGCGGCATACCGGGTACTAAAGTTTGCTGGACAGTGTATGCTGAACGTAACGATAAATTCCTCCAACAGCATCCGGAAGCAAAATTGACTGAAGTGATGAAAAGAAAATCAAATACTTACCTGATGCCTGAGTTATGGAACCAGCCGGCAGAAAGAGGAGTTTTCAGCGGATGCCCGAAAACACAAAAAGGACAGCTCTTGGTGCCTGAATCTAAATTTCATCAGGAAGAAATGAAGTTGATCAACGAATAACCAGCATATCTATGAAAAAATTTTTGTTAATTATCTTAATATTGCTGGCTTCCATACATGCCAGGTCGCAGTTGTTTTATAACAACGGTGCGCTGGTATCGGTCAGGCCGGGTGGAGTCATGCAAATTAACGGCAGCATCCAAAACAGCAATGCCGGCACCTTGCAAAACAACGGCGATTTAACCGTTACTGCTGATATTACCAATAATGCTGTCGCCGCTGGCGATGGCATATATCGTCTGGCAGGTAACTGGACTAACAACGGGACATTCACTCCCGCACTAAGCACTGTTATTTTCAATGGCAACACGCTACAGACCATTGGAGGAACCGTGTTATCTACATTTAACAACCTTACCATAAACAACCCTTTATCAGGTGTTACGCTATCAAATATTGATGCTGAAGTCAATAATACCCTGACTCTTACCTCGGGTAGGCTAAATGTGGCTTCGGCCAACCTGACCTTAAACAGCACCGCAACCGCTGTGGCAGGAAGTCCTTTTACTGCGGCCAATATGGTAGTGGTCAATCAGGGTGGGGAACTGCGTAAAAAATTCACTTCCACAGGTATGTACTTTTTTCCTGTAGGTGATAATGCCGGAACAGCGGAATATTCACCTGTGGCAGTAAATATCACTGCAGCTTCAGGCTTTAGCAATGCTTATGTGGGAATTAAAGTTAACGACATCAAACACCCCGACAACAATAGCACTATCCATTATCTTAAGCGCTTTTGGAGTATTACTCAGGCGGGAATAGCTTCCTGTTTGGCTTCCATAAATGCTAATTACGTTACAGCGGATATTTCTGGCACAGAAGCCAGCATTAAAAGCGCACAACTGAACGGCACTTTCAACCAGCTTACCAATCCCTGGGTTAAATATGTTACTTTAACCTCTAATACCCTGACTGCTTCCGGAGCCACCCTCAGTCCGGGCATAAGCTCCGTCTTCACTGGTATTTCAGGTGCTGATCCCGCAGTAAGTATCACCGGGGGCGATATTACTGTCTGTCAGGGTGCCAATGTAACATTACAAGCTGTTACTTCCAATGCAGACCCAACTGTTCATTATCAGTGGTCGGCAGGCATGGGGAACAATGCCATCGCAACTCCATCTACGGCTCTCACCGGTACCAGCACTTATACAGTTACAATTACTGATGGCAACGGGATAACAGCTAGTACTTCCACAACTTTGACTGTTGCTCCTTCGGTAGGTATCCCTGTTTTCACTTTGGGAACAGCTTCTTCACGTTGTCAGGGCGCTGAAACCATTGTTTATAATGCCACAGCCGGCAATAGTAGCAGTATTTCCTATAGCCTGGATGCCAACAGCCTGAATGCCGGAAATACTATCAACAGTACAACAGGAGAGGTCACTTATAATCCTGTCTGGACAGGTACTACGGTCATTACTGCCACGGCAACAGGATGCAACGGCCCGACCACATCCCAGCATACGGTCACTGTCGGTACCGGAAGCCCCGTAACTGTAAGCATTTCTGCTAATCCTTCAGGATCCATATGTTCTGGAACTTCAGTTACTTATACCGCAATACCGGTCAATGGCGGGCTTTCACCGGTATATCAGTGGATGCTCAACGGTCAGCCGCTGGGCAACAATAGCCCCACCTTTGTCATAGATACGCTGGATATGGGCGACCAGGTAAGCTGCCAGGTGATTTCCAATGCTCCCTGTGTGTCAGGCAATCCGGCAAATTCCAATGTGATTACCATGGTAGTAAAACCCAGTCTTACTGCTTCGTTAACCATCACCCCGTCTGCAAATCCAGCCTGCACACACACGCTGGTTGTTTTTTCTGCAACAGCGGTTAATGGTGGCACCACTCCGGCTTATGCCTGGTACCTCAACGGCGCATTGGTTGGTGGCAACAGCAGTACATACTCTAATGCACAGTTACTTACCGGCGACAACATTAGTTGTTTGCTTACCTCTAATCAGGCCTGTGTGCTGAATAGCCCAACGATGTCCAATACTATAGTAATGACTGTAAGCCCGATGCCTATTGCTCAAGCAGGAGAGGACACCGTTTATTCAAGTACCCCCATACAGATTGGGAGCGCGTTGAATGGACCGGGAATCATAAGTTGGCAGCCTGTCAGCGGTTTGGATAATCCTGCAGCCGCACAGCCTCTTGCTGCCCCCGCTATAACAACTGTTTACACTGTCAGTGTGGATAACAACGGTTGTGTGGTAACCGATGCTATAACAGTTTCGGTGGCAGGTGGAAAATCCATTAGCGGAAAAACACGCTACCTGGGTAAAGCCAATGTGGGCAACCCTGTTCCCAATATGCCTCATTATAATGCTGATATCTATACTATCGACAAGGTAATAGTAAGATTACGCCAGCAGGGCACAGGTATTGAAATTGCCCGCGATACCAGTGATGGAAATGGTCTCTATGCTTTTAATGGTGTGTCGGATGGTAATTATATTTTATCCTATGATAAATATACGGCAGACACCATGCAGTGGGGCGATGCAATCAATGCTATTGATGTTGCTTTACTTAAATATTTGTTGGGCACAGATACCCTGCTGAATCCTTCCAGAAACTTTTCGGCAAAATATAAAAAAGCTGCCAATGTGGATAATGTTTCCGGAATCAATGCTGTGGACATTGCTAGAATCAAATCTAAGATAGGATCTCCTAACAATCCGGCAGTTAACTTTCCTGCTGGTAACTGGGTGGCTTTGGATACTGCGGTTATTATGAATGGGATTGATATTACCGTGCCGTTGAAAACTATATGTTATGGCGATTATGATGCTTCAAGCAGCAAATACCGTGACTCGCTTAGCAACTGGAGCTCGCTGAAATCGTTGGCCCACGGAATTATCGGGTACTCCGGCGAAGAATTGACGGTTTCAGGAGGAGCATATTTTGAAGTGCCTTTAAAAATCAGCCATAACATGGAAGATTTTTCTGCCCTTGGATTAGAACTTGATTATCCTGCAGCAGAATACAAACTTATTACCGCTTATATGAAAGGGCAGCAAAATACCGGTTTTCTCAGGATTAACCCCACTCTTGCTGAGATAATAGCCAAAGATGACGACTTGCTTGTAACCGATGCTGACGGTGTTATCAGAGTGGTTTTTGCCACTACAAATCATTACGACTTGTCGGCTAATGACGACGTGATTGTCCTTGGATTCCGGCCGCTTGTTTCCAACAAAGGCAAAGGAACTGAATTTGTTTTGTCGGGCACCGGTGTTATTGGCAATCAGTATGGGGAAGAAAACAAGGAAGCGTACCTTATGATGCCTCAACTGTTTGTGCAGGGTGGTGAAGAAACAGGTATTACCCTGGCAGGCTATCCCAACCCGTTCAAAGATGAGGTAAATATTGATTATAGCCTTTCTGAGGACGGTATTGTGAAAATCAGTGTGTATAATGCCCTGGGTGAAGTAGTCGCTTATCCTGTGCATGATTTTCAAGCAGCAGGTAAACATAGTCTTGATTTCGCCGGCAGGCACCTTGCTTCAGGTTTATACACATTTAAGCTGGAGTTTGTAGGTAAAGAAAATTCTACTCATGCAGTAATGAAACTAATCAAATAATACCAATGCAAGGTTAAGCCCTTATTTGTATTATTCCTTGTGGCCTGGGCCACAATAAATAATTCCCTGTAAAAACTAGTTTTGCAGGGAATTATTTTTTATACATCTTCTAACTCCAGGAAAAATTCGACGTTTTCTTACGCTATAATGGGCCAATGATGAGCAAAAGTTCATGCTTGCCGGCGTTTAAAGCCGGTTGTGTCCATCTTATTTCCTTTTTTCCTTTAGTTTCCTTACGCCATACAATAATGCCAATACAGCCATAATGCCCAATCCATCAATGGGCGCACTGTTGCCCGAGGGTGCCGGAGGTGGCACCTGAGCCAGCACATTTGTAATAAATAATGGAACCACCAGTAAACAGCTTGTCAAGAGTATTTTTATACTTGTGTTTTTCATTTTTAATTACCTTTCCTTTTTACTTTTTTTCAATCATTTTTGCTTACATAATGATAATTTTTTTCTGGAAAGTATCGCTGCCGCTGATAATATTAACGATATAGCAACCGGGTTTATCCAGTGTATAACGGAAGGTGCTGCTGCCCAGCAATTCATCGGTGATCACCTGTTGACCGAGCATGTTATAGACGGATAATACGGCTTTCTGCAATGTAGTGTTGCTGTGGCTTACATAAATATCCTTACCCGACGACCATGCATTTACAAAGGAGGTGCTGTTTTCACCAATACCGGTAACAATGGTCGGAGAAAATCTTATGAAGAACCTGTATTGCGGGGCATTGGCGGTGGTGGTAAATGTATAGACCGGATTTAACGTAAGGTCCTGAATGGTGGATGTCTGGTTGTCTTCAAGATAGATATGTTGTGAAGGGTCGAAGTTGAGTATTTCGCTGGCATTAATGGTAAATGAGCCGTTGGTTTTGGTCATATAACCCAGGGGCACAACCATATCAGTGTTTGACAGAGGAGGCAACGCATTTATAGATAAAGAAGCACTGCCATTGTATGAGGTATATAGGTTGGGATAAGCCGGGTCGTTATTCATCATTTTGTAGGCATCAAAACCACTATCAAAATTATTGGTAGCCTGCGGATTAAAGTAGATGACCGTTTCGTCAGTTTTAGTTGTGTTTTGTGTCTGATAACCTGTTAATCTCAGTGAGGGGTAAACAGTGCCTGTGGATTTGAAGAATGTTGGCTGGGCATTAACCCTTACGTCGTTTGTGACACCCAGTGTTCCTGCAGCCGTGGCTTTTACAAAGAACCCCTGCATGGAAGGAATGGTGGCCGTGCCGCCGTTAGTTCCATAGCCGCCGACAAAAGAAGCATAGGTGCCGTAATATTGAGAGGTTGCTTTAAAATAATAAATACCATCAGCCACACCGGTCTTGGTCCAACCTGATGTTGCCCCCCAATCGATAGGCGAGGGGTATGGGTTGCCGACCAGGTTCCATCCATCGGCCCAGGCATTTCCTGATGAAGTATATGTAACAGGAATACTCAAAGGTCCTGAGTTTACTGTTCCGGTGATATCGGTGGTTAAGGATCCGCCTGAACCTCCGAAATTGATACAATATCCTTTCATTGGTAACAAGTTGCCTGAAGCGCCATCCCAGCCTATAGAGATGGTAGTCTGAGCATAGGTTTCATCATATAGGTAAAAATTAGGGAAAGGCGTAACTGTCTGGAGCGTGTCAAATCCAACGTATGGGTACGCAGAATATATTGTTCCCAGTTCATCAGTAAAATCACTGATAGGGGCAGCGGCGAATGGAGAGGAATAATAGTGGTATCCGAGTTTGTTGGGCATATACCGCTGCATGTTTACATTGCCTGATACGCTGCCTGTACCTGTTCCGGCTATCAAAGCAGTTTTTGATGCAGAAGATAATAAGGTCAGGAAATTTCCAGCCGCGAGGGTCCCCTGAGAGAGTGTCAGCACGCCTGCCACTTCTGTGTTCCCGTTTAAATTTGCTCCTGCCGGATTATTCAGGGTGAGATTTTCGAAAGTAGTAATACCGTTTATAGTCTGTGCGGTACTGCCGGCAAGTATAACTGTTCCTTCGCCGACCGTGCTGTTACCCGTGTTTAACCAATTGCCATAAATGGTCAGGTTGTTGCCGGTGGTTACCGTAACAGAGGCGCCGGCGTCAATGGTAATGTTACGGCATAGCGCAGTTCCCTGTGTGTTAACAACAGGTAGATTTGTAGTGGATGGTATGGTAACATCGTTAGTGTTTGTGGGTACTGCATTGCATGACCAGTTACCCGGGGTGTTCCAGTCGTTGTTTTGTGCGCCGGTCCACCAGATGGATGAACCACAAGAACATACCTGCCCATTGATCCAGGTAATTCCGGTGTATGGCTGATAAGTGTCATCAGCTATTAATCTTGCGGTCGGATTATCGCCCCATGTTAAATCGGTGCATCCTGCTCCGGTATAAGTGAAATTGAGCTGGGCTATTTTTCCGTTTGCCACAAATCCGGGGTAATCTGCCCAAACTGTGGTGATTTCACCCGGTGTAGAATAGTTCCAATTTGAAGGATCACAAATATCAACCGGATTACAATCAGAAATGCTGACAAAAGTTAAATAAGCCGGATTATAATTGATAGTCCATTGCAAACTACCCACATTTGTAAAGTTAGTCATGCTGATATCAACCGATACGTTGCCGGCCGGAGCCGAGGTGGTTTGCAGTGTTACCGTGGGCGCTGCTGTCACTGTAAGGATCCCCGAGACATTTGATAATCCGTCCCAGAAACCTCCGCCTCCGGCATTGTATCCGCCGTAATGGTAGGTCCCGCTGCCAAGCTGGAAGCGGCTGGCATAATAGTAGGTGCCTGGAGAGAGAGGCAATCCAATGTTGGCTTGGTACTCATCGTTGTTATTACCAGTACCAGCATCTCCAATATAGGTTGCTGCCACCCAATTTGACCATGTGCTGGGATCTGTGTTAGTTGTGCTGTATCCTATCCATGACTGGATGCCTGTTCCCTGGCCTGCGGCATCGGTAAGTCCCGGTGCATAAACCTGAGCATAAGCCATATAGGTTCCTCCGGCAGCGCAGGTGCCGCTGGCCGGCGATTGCAGGTTGCACCACGAAAGATCGCTTATGGTCATGACACCTGAAACATTTGTGGTTCCGTCCCACAAACCGGAGTTGTATCCGCCATATACATAAGCACCGTTTCCTAACTGAAACCTACTGGCATAATAATATGTGCCTGGGCCAGCCGGTGCGGGGCCGATATTGGCCACATATTCATCATTGTTCCCATTATCTGTATAATAGGTGGCAGGAACCCAGTTTGTCCATGTGTTTGGGTTTGAATTGGTCGTGCTGTAGCCTATCCATGCCTGTATGCCGGCACCTTGTCCGGCGCCAACGGTAATGCCGTCAGCATAAACCTGTGCATATACGTTATAGGCTCCTCCTAAGGAAATGGTTCCGCTTTGAGGCCACTGCGTGTTACACCATATGATATCACTAACTTTGTATGAATAATTTGCGTTGTTGTTATTATTCAGACGCAGCGTCAGATAATCAATATCGGAGCCATTCGGTGTATCATCAATGGTGGACAGTGCATAATAGGACACGGTGGTGCCGGCTGCCTGGGCCGGTATGGTAGTGGTGCCCTGGTTTGAAACAAAAGAAGTAATTTCGGTACTGAAAGAGGATGTTGCCCAGTTATCGGTAGTATATCGTACATAAATATGCTCATTGGCATTTTTGGTGCCACTCAGGGTAACTGTTACAGTCATAGATTCTGAAGAGGATACATTGGATGCCGGTGATTGGGTCACGCTACTTATGTTTATTGGATTATAGGAAGTTTCTAGTATTGACATGTCATTATTATTGGCGGCCACTTTGCCAATGACCATTGTGTAATAATAATTTGTCTGTAACTGACATTCCATATCATGATTCCAAAATATACTTCCAACAGAATAGAAAGCTAAACCTGTAATCATCGAATTCAAACTGCGAGTGTAATTGGTAGTTGATCCGCACCATTTTATTGACCAATCGCCAATTGCTTGATTGTATAAAAATGCCCCTGTGCCGGTAAAAGTGGACTGTATTGTCGTTGCCCTGGTAACGCCCCTGTCAGTCATAGCCGGGCCGTCAGCCCAGGAACCGGTAAAATTTGTATAAATATTTCCCGGTTGTCCGAAAAGTATGCTTGTCATGAGTAGCATCATAAACAAACACAAGGATGAAGCGTGAAATTTTTTCATAGGTGGTAAGTTTTTGTTTTTAATGCATTTATTTTTAATGCAATTATAATTATTTATTGTATTAATTAATTTTGAGCAAAATTAATAAGAAATTAATCAATCAAAGTTATTAAATTTTTTTGAAACTTAGTTGTACAAATTAGTAATTAGTTTTTCATAAATAAAAACAAAGTTGCCCTTCCAAATTATTCTCTGGTAATTGTACTGTTATAAGGGTTAGTCATTATCTTTTACAAAAAGAACCATCACTGCGGCAATGAACATGGATATCCCTCCCAGTATCAGTGAATAAATGGCTTCTCCCTTAAATAATTCTTTGGTAATAAATCCCAGGATACTGGCGGCCAGTATCTGCGGGATCACAATAAAAAAGTTGAAGATACCCATATATACGCCCATTTTTTCGCGCGGCAACGATCCGGTGAGTATGGCATAGGGCATGGATAAAATACTGGCCCATGCAATGCCCACGCCCACCATAGATAGTAGTAATAATTCAGGAGATTTGAACAAAAAGATGGATATCAGTCCGGCACCTCCGGCGATCAGGCAGATCATATGGGTTATTTTACGGCTGGTGAATCGTGCCAGTATTGGCAAAAGAAACGCTATAAGCGCAGCAACTCCGTTATAAACAGCAAAGCATATCCCTACCCAGTTTGCGCCCTCGTTAAACAATGCAGATTTAGTGTCGCTGGTATGGTAGATATGGCTTGTAACAGCAGGGGTGGTGTATATCCACATGGCAAATAATGCAAACCATGAAAAAAATTGTACCACGGCCAGTTGTTTCATGGTGGCCGGCATTTCCGAAAAATCACTGAGTATTTCGACAAATCCGTTTTTTCTGTATCCTTTTTTTTCAAGTATTGCCGCTGTTAACATCAGTAATCCGAAAATAAGGAGTCCAAGGGAGAAAATGTAAAGTTCCCCGTTGAATTTTTTCCAGAAAAAGACTGCTGAAAGGCCAAGCCCTGCAATAATAAAATACCCGGCATTTCTTATTTTTTTCTTTAAAGCAGTACTATCAAATTGATCAGACATATCCTTATGAATTGCTTCCGTACTTTTTTCAGAAAATGAAGCCAATTCTTCGGGAGGATACTCCTTGGTGCGCAGCACGGTCCATAGCACAGCAGTGAAAAATGCTGCAGCTCCAATATAGAATGAATATTTTACTGATGGGGGGATTATGCCTTCGGGAGCGGTGTTTTCCACTCCGAACAGGTTGGTGAGCAGATAGGGCAGGGCAGAGGCAACCACAGCGCCGGTGCCTATAAAAAAGCTCTGCATGGCGAAGCCCTTGGTACGTTGTTCTGATGGCAGCATGTCGCCGACAAATGCCCTGAAGGGTTCCATAGAGATATTGATAGAAGCATCCATTATCCACAGCATGCCTGCTGCCACCCATAATACAGGCGAATTTGGCATTACAAGCAATGCGAGCGAAGCAAGTATAGCACCGGTAAGAAAATACGGGCGCCGGCGGCCCAGCCTGTTCCATGTATGGTCGCTCAGATGCCCGATGATGGGCTGAACAATAAGCCCTGTAAGCGGCGCAGCTATCCAAAGTATAGGGATGTCTTCTATTTTTGCGCCCAGGGTTTCAAATATGCGGCTCACATTGGCATTTTGCAAGGCAAAACCAAACTGTATTCCCAGAAATCCGAAACTCATGTTCCAGATCTGCCAGAAAGATAAACGCGGTTTACTTTTCATGATAGGAAATAATAGCGTGCTAATTTTTTATAAAGGCAATTTTTTGTGTGGCAGCATAGTCTCCTGATTGTATGGTACAGAAATAATAACCGCTGTTGAGTTGCCCGCCATCATAGTTAGTCCCGTCCCATGTAAGGAAGTGCGTTCCCTTTGTCTGGTATGTGTTCACAATGGTTTTCACTTCGGTGCCCATCAGGTTGAATATTTTTATTGTTACTGTCCCGGAGGCTGGCAGGGTGTATGTAATGGTTTGCTTATCACTGAAAGGGTTGGGATATGCCGATAATCCCAGGGGATCCTGCAGGGTACCCTCACTGATACCGGAACCGTTGCCTGAGGTGTAAATGCCGATGCTGTCGGGAATGACAATGTTGGAGTCAATAAAAACATGATATTCACCGGGCTTATACAACCAGCCATAATTATTGGCTTCGGTCTGCCATGTTTCAACAATATATGTGCTTTGCGACAGGTAATCATACCAGGTTCCGGCATGCGGAAACTGAGGATACACATAATTATCTTCCACTTTAAAGTTTCCTGCAATTACCACATTGATGTTGGTATTGGATTGTGCATATGGGAACAGGCGTATCCGTTTATCCCAGTTTTCGACTTCCATTTCGTAATTGTTCGTTCTGCTTATGGGGAAATGCTTTTTAAGATAAATGAGGGCGGCGTATTGCTCAAATAATTTGAGGTGGTTGGATGCGTTCATGTAATCCCAACGGGCAGGTTTGGGATCCATGCGGCAGTTAGGGCTATGACCTGCAGTATCGGGGAAGAAGATGGAATAATCGTATCCTCTTTCGCCAAATTCCCAAATCATTTTTGGCCCGGGAACTGGGAGGAAAAAAGCAGCACAGGCTCCGGCCCGGTTAATAGCCGTATCGATGTGACGGGGGTTATAAGCGGGGTTGGAGGTGTTGCCATAACGGTAGATATCCCAGGTGAGTCTTTCTTCATCATGGCTTTCCATATAACCCACCAGGTTGTGGAAGGCAAAGGGCCTCGCCTGATAGGAGACGGGCCATTCAAATCCCGAGTAGTCGCTTGTCCATCCTTTGCCGGCAGCACGATAGCCATAATTGCCGCCGCCTCCCGACCACATCATAAATCCATAATTGGCCAGTTCGCTTTCTTCAGCGTTGTCAGCAAAATGTTCCAGGATGATAAATGTTCCGGGTTGCTTGGCCCAAAGCACATTAGCCAGACGTTTTATGTTATTTATTCGTGATACGTCATAAGCAGCCATATTGCCGGCACCACCAATTGTATATGTGTTGGTAAATCCTTTGGAAAGGTCCAGGCGGAAACCGTCGGCATGGTATTCACTAACCCAGTAGTTCAGCACACTGTCGATGTATGTTCTCGTATATGGGCTTTCGTGGTCCATATCACAGGGATAGCCGTAATCATGCGGCATATAATCATTAAACCAGGGATTGTCGGCCCCGGGCTTTTGCTGTTCCTTGTTGTAATAAAGTGCCGCCATGGGGTTTTGCGGGCTTGTGTGATTAAGCACCAGGTCGAGGATCACGGCAATACCATTTTTATGGCAGGCGTTGATAAGACTTTTCAGGTTGTTTTTCGTTCCATAGTATTTATCAGGAGCGAAATGATGGGTAGGCATATAACCCCAGCTTCCGTTGCCTTCGAACTCCATGACCGGCATCAGCTCAATGGCATTGATGCCAAGCCGTCTGAGGTAACGGATGCTGTCTTCAACGGTTTTGTAACTGTGCGTGCCATGAAAATCACGTATCAGCAGTTCATAGATAACCAAATCACGGTTGTCGGGTTTTTGAAAATTGCCATCCGTCCAAACGAAGGGCTCCTGTTCAGTTTGAAAAACAGAGACATGCTGTGATGTTCCTGCAGGGTATGTTATCAGGTTGGGATACACAAAGCCGTTGATACCCGGGTCGCCATATTTGTCGAGAATTTTTTCACTGTATGGGTCGGTGATTTTAACACTGTTTTCTACAAAATACTGGAACCGGTATTCTTTCTGAGGTACCAGCCCTGTTAGGGTGATCCAGAATCGTTGACCGTCGGTGGTTTTGTTCATTTGAAAGGCAGGGTCTAACTGAAAATCAGTATTATCCCATATCAGGTAAACGGAGTTTTTGTTGGGTGCCAGCAATTGCAGGGTTACCGTCGTGCCGTTGATATAATTTATACCATCCCGTGTTCCGGCCGGTGCGTCGGCTACCGTGGGAAGCTGTTTGACAATGTAATACAAGGAGTCGGTAACAGTGACAGAGTTGCGTACAGCAACAAATTTTATCCAGTGTTTTCCTGCCGGTGCCGCGGTGATAGCCGTGGTGAGCTCCATGCCATAGGTGTTGGCCACGGTATCGCCATCATGAAAAATTGTAACATCGGTATTGCCCGTACAACTCACTTTAACAGGGAAAACCTCGCCGGGGTTGGGAACAAATGGAAATTGCAGCGGGGCTACAAACCTGGCGAAAATGCCCGGCTGAAAGATTGGGATAAAAAAGTCTGCATGGTTGGTGTCTTTCCCTGCAACGCTGCCGTCGGCATTCCTGAATACGAAGCCTATGGCTGTTACGGTTTCGGCATCGGTGCCGGTAATGTCCAGGTATGGATAAAAAGTCGCGATGGGAATGGTGTCCGTGTAAAAATGCTGGGATAAGTGTGTCATTTTTACGGTGTCGGACGCATGGCCCCATTTTACTGGCTTGTGCAGCCAGTCGCTGAGGTTGATACTTTCTTTCGTTACCAGGCCCGTGTGCATATATACTTCGGTTACCCCGTTGGTAACCAGGTTGCTGTCGCCCAGTGCCGCGTTATAAAAGATGATCAGGTTGTCGTTAACCGTAGGATACGCCGGCGACCAGGTAAGGGCTGCCTGTTGCGAACGGGCAGTCATGGAAA
The DNA here is from genome assembly GCA_018004645.1 of Bacteroidales bacterium. GTDB lineage: Bacteria > Bacteroidota > Bacteroidia > Bacteroidales > CAIWKO01 > CAIWKO01. Next base: position 5,907 of record JAGNBV010000030.1, on the reverse strand, counting down.
GCATGATACATGCAAGGAAAAAAATTGTCAGACTTTTTTTCATAGTAAAGTTTTTAAGACCGGTGAAAGACTGTTTATCTTGAGATAATGATTCTTTGAGAAGCTATCAGGCTGCCGTCGGCTGTTAAGGTAAAGTAATACACACCTCCCGGAAGTTGTTCGGCATTATTGCCGGTGCCATCCCACATGATGCTGTGGCTACCCGATTGCTGGCGGCCGCTGCAGAGTGTTCTTACTTCCTGTCCCATGGCGTTGAAAACCTTTATGCTGAAGTTGTTTGTTGTTTCGGTAAGAGTGTAAGTGATTTGGGTTTTATCGCTGAAAGGGTTGGGGTAAGCATTTACAAAGGGATTTTCATGAACTATCTCATCAAATCCTTCGCCTGCATCGCAGGGGCCGGTAACCAGGGTGATGGCATTGTATGTGGTGTCGCCGGTGCTGCCCTGCACAACCTTGGGTACGCCGCTGTTGAGGTGGATGATAAACAGGTCGTTGCCGCCATTATCTCTTCCCACGGTGTCGCCGGTCGGATTTCTGAATACCATACCAATGGTGTAAGGACGGCCTCCGTCGGTAGTGTCCCAAACAGTGGAAATAACGCTGCTTGTGTTGGGGTCAGGTTCGGTATTTACCCAGGCAGGGTTAGAAAAATAATATTCTATGCAAAATTCTATGGAATATACTCCGTTTCCCAGCGTCTGCATCAATCCTACACCGTCGTCCTGAGGATTTTCACCCCAGTTGCCGACCACATGCTGCCACACATTGGATTTGTAAGGTACTATCTGGTTATAGCAAAACTGGCTGTTGGCCACCGGGTTTTCGCAATGTCTTATGAAGGCCGACGCAACCGTGTCCAGCGAACAGGTGCACAATCCAAGGTGTGCATAAACTTTTTTACAGGGCGAAGGGGTCCCGTTGCCGCCGCCAAGGGCGTAGTCATAAGTTTCCATTAGCTTGGTATCTAAGGTAATCCTTAGAAAATGATGCTGTGAAAATGTGTATCCAGCCCAAAAAATAAAGACAAATAAGAGTAAAAATGTTTTTTTCATAATGAATTGGTTTTAATTATTATACTACAAAATTAGTTATTTTTGATTGCGTATCATTTTATTCTTTTCCAGATAATTAATTAATGACCAGTTTTTTTGCCGATGCGCTATTGCCTGTATTTACCTCCAAAACATATATTCCCTGTGAAAGGCCTTTGACAGAATAGGTTTTGTGTATGGATACGGCAGCCTCGGTTTCGTCTGATAGGACAGTCTGTCCCAGACAGTTGATCAGTCTGACTTTAATTGGTTCACCGGAGACATTGATACTTATGGAAAAGTGGTCTGTGGCGGGGTTAGGAAAAACCGTGAACAGTTCCTGAGCATTGTTTGTCTGAATGCCGGAGGGGTCAACAATCGTCAGGGTACCGGATATGCTGGTGGAATCATCCCAGAATCCTGAACTAAAACCTCCGTAAACATAAGGACTGTCATCCAGTTGAAAGCGGCTGGCAAAATAGTACACACCTGCCGGCAGGGTTGATCCGAGAGTGGCCGTGTATTCGTCGCTGACAACGGCATCGGCTGAGTAAGTTGCCGGCAGCCAGTTTGTCCAGGTATTGGGATGGGTATCGCTGGCGTTATAGCCTATCCAGGCTTGTATCCCTGCGGCCTGTCCTGCCGTTTCGGTAAGGCATGGGGCGTAAACGCGCGCCAGTATTTCAATGGAATCTCCTATCATAATGGTTTCATCTCCGGGCCATTGAATGTTGCACCATGCTATATGCGCCGTATCGCCATTTATTGTCAGTTGTCCCGAGACATTGGTGGTGCCGTCCCAGAAACCTGTATTATACCCGCCATAGAAATAGGCGCCGTTACCCAGTTGAAACCGGCTGGCCAGATAATACTTGCCTGCACACAGCCACGACCCGATGTTGGCTTTGTATTCGTCATTATTGCCATCCTGAAGGTTAAAGCTTGCCGGCACCCAGACAGACCAGGTATCCGGGTTGGTATCTGTGGCACTGTAACCTATCCAGGCTTTAAGGTTCTCGTTGGCTCCGGCGGGTTCCGTAAATCCGCTGGAAAATACACGGGCGTAAGCAAAATAATCACCGGCATTGGCGGTGTCTGCAGACGGCCATTGGAGGTTGCACCAGGAAATGCTGCCTATGGTAAGTTCGCCGGAAACATTGGTGGTGCCATTCCAGAAACCTCCCGATCCCGCCTGAAAGCCGCCGTAAGAGTAGGCGCCCGTATCAAGTTTAAACCTGCTGGCATAATAATACTTTCCAGCAGGGAGCGACGCACCGAGATAGGCATGGTATTCGTCATCGTTTCCGGCATCAACAAAATATGGAGCCGGTATCCAGTTGGTCCAGGTGTTGGGATTGGTATTGGCGGTGTGGTAGCCTATCCAGGCCTGAATTCCTGCGCCGGGCCCTGTGGTGTCGGTGATACCGGGTGCATAAATATGGGCGTACACATGTATGGAATCTCCGGCAGGTATCGTATCCGAGGGAGGCCACTGCAGGTTGCACCAAAGAATCATGTTGGTGCTGCCAATAGTCATGATTCCCGAAACATTAGTGGTGCCATTCCAGAAGCCCGAATTGAAACCACCGTAGAAATAGGCGCCTCCGTTTAGCTGAAACCGGCTGGCATAGTAATAGGTTCCTGAGGGCAGCCCTGTGCCGATGGTAGCCATGTATTCGTCGTTGTTGCCATTGTCCACATTGAAGGTGGCGGGCACCCAGTTGGTCCAGGTAGCAGGGTCGGTGTCCGTGTTGCTGTATCCTATCCAGGCCTGTATGCCTGCACCCTGCCCCGTGGCATCGGTAACTCCCTGGGCATACACTTGCGCGTAAGCAACGCCTGAGCCGCCTTGGTTGATAATAATGGTTTGCGGCCATTGCAGGTTGCACCAGGTGATGCTCTGGCCGAAATTCATACCCACTGAACTCTGGAAGAACAAAAATAGAAATAGTATTTTGTGGAGATTATTCATAGGATTATGTCTTGAATTTCATGAAAGAAAAGGGCCTATGGCGATTTTTTGTTACAACACCACCGAAAAAACCGGCATGGAGAAAGGATGGTTGTAGCTGTGATTTTTTCCTGGTTTTGCTTCAGGCGGTGTTGCAAAAATTCTTTTGTTTGCCTGATGAAAAAGTATGGCATAAGGGCTGGTCAGCCGAAATGCCGTGCTTTATTCAAGATGGGGGTATTATCTGATAATAAGTTTTCTCGTAAGAGAGATGTCTTTATTAAAGGCTTGCAGGATATATATGCCTGCGGGCAACTGGTCAACTATAAAGGTTTTTTTCTGCACGGCATCGCTATCCAGCACCTCAGTGATTACAGGCCTTCCACTGATATCTGATACTACGACATTGACCTTCCCTTTTGTGTTGTTTAACGTCAGCGTAAAAATATCGGCAACGGGGTTGGGATATACGTCGATTGTTGCTGCCACATTTTCGTTTATGCCTGTGCCGGAGGTTACGGTATAGGAATAGTTACTGTTGGAGTTGTTATTCAGCCGCAAGGTATAATAATCTATAGTCGAGTCGATGGTGGTTGCCTGATTAGTGGTGAGCACATAATAGGAAACAGTGGTGCTGACGGCTTGTCCCGGGATGGTGGCCGTGCCCTGAAAACTGGCGTTAAATGAGGTAATTTCTGCGTAGGATGAGGTAGCCCAGTTATCGGTAGAATAACGTAGAAAGACTTTTTCGGCTGTATTTTTTGCAGCACTCAGCGTTACCGTTACGGCAACGGGTTGCGATGGGGTAATGTTGGCAGCCGGACTCTGTGTTACCGTGTTAATGGTCACAGGGTTGTACGACGTTTCAAGGATCGACATATCGTTGTTCGCAGTGGCATTTTTCCCGACGATAATGGTGTAATAATAGCTTGACAAAACCGAACACGTCATATCGGCATCCCAGCCTCCGGAAGTATAGTAATACGCGCTGCCTTCCAGCATGGTGTTCACTGTCCTGGTATAATCCGTGGTTGAACCGCACCATTTTGGCGTGTAATTCCCTGCTGTAGTGTTAAATAAAAATGATATAGTTGTTGCAAGGGGCAGGGGGTTCTGAATGCTTGCCCAAGAGGTAACCCCTCTGTCACTCAATGCCATGTCTCCCCAATTGCCCATCACACCGTAATGAATGTTTCCTGGTTGGCCGAATGATGCATTGCCCATCATAAAAAGGAAAATGAGCATAGAAATCTTTTTGTAAATTTTTTTCATAAGCAAATTTTTTAATTTAAGTATTAAAATAATTTATATTTAATTCTATCGATGATATTGCAAAATTAAAAAATATACTTCATAATAGCAAAATAATTTATGTGGTTAAAATGATTATTTTAGTTATCCTTTGTTATTACCGTTTTACTGACATAAAATGTACCTTTTTCCAGCGTAAAAAATAAAATTATTTTGTATTTTTACGGGCTTGTTAATATCCGTTAATTACATGAAGACCTACAGGGCGTTAGCTTTTTTATTTGTTCTCCTGTTTCAGTTATTTGCGAACGGTCTGTCTGGCCAGTCCAGGGCTGACGTCAGGGAGTTTTCGGGGACGTATGGTATTGCCACTCCGGTTACACTTAAACAGGATTCCACAGTAATTTATCTGGAGGATTTTTTTCAGGATGTCAGGGTTATAGATTCCGTACGTGCAGAAAAATGTTTTGCTGTCCATCTCACCGCTGATAATAAACAGCTCGTTCTTGTCAATAATGGCAATATACCTGTCCTCTCCGAACTGAAAATCTGGATGGGTGCCACTTCTTATTCAGTGTTGCTGAAAAAGTCTGAAAAGAAAGAAGTTAGTGTGGTATTTGACCCCGAAGGGAGGGTGTACAAGGCTGTTCAACTGGCCGGAGATGTCAACGGCTGGAATCCCGCAGCCACACCGATGACTTATGCGGATAAACTCTGGACAGCCACTTTGTTTTTAAATCCGGGTACTTACTATTATCAGCTTGTGGTGGACGGAAAATGGATGCTCGACCCTGCCAATCCTGATTCGGCGGATAATAACATCGGCGGATTTAATTCGGTGCTGAAAGTCAGCAATCAGGCCGGAATTCCCAAACCATCGATAGTTACACAAAGCGCTTCGGACAATAAAATAATTATCCGGAAAGAAAACAAAGTCAGCAAATTATTTGTTTTCTGGCAAAATTTCAGATTGGCGGATCAGTCAATCCATGAAAAAGGAAATCGGGTGGAAATAGAAATTCCTGAAGCTGCTTCAGCCCTTGAACGTTCGTTCATCCGTGTGTTCGCCTGCAACGAATCGGGCAGTGGCAACGACTTGTTGATACCGCTTCATCATGGAAAAGTGCTCACGGAAGCTTCCGGCCTTACACGCTTTGACAAGGAAGCGCAGGTAATGTATTTTATGCTGGTCGACCGTTTTTATGACAGCGATCCGGCCAACAACTTTCCGGTGAATGATTCCGAAGTGTTGCCTAAATCCAATTATATGGGAGGGGATATCGCCGGACTGAAGCAGAAAATTGACGATGGATATTTTTCCGAATTAGGCATTAATATGCTTTGGGTTTCGCCACTTAATCAGAATCCCAAAAACGCTTTCAGAGAATTTCCCGAACCACACCGCAAATATTCAGGATATCACGGTTACTGGCCTGTTTCTTCAACAAAAGTTGACTATCGCTACGGAACGGACTATGAACTGAAAAAGATGGTAGCTTCAGCACATAGCCAGGATATTAACGTGATTCTTGATTATGTAGCTCATCATGTCCATTCGGAGCATTTTTTGGCAAAACAGCATCCCGAATGGTTTACGCAACTTGATCTGCCCGATGGCAGAAAAAACATTCGGCTGTGGGATGAATGCCGGTTGACCACCTGGTTCGATACCTT
>JAGNBV010000029.1 GCA_018004645.1 Bacteroidales bacterium | reverse complement strand
GATTCTGGATGTGATTGTTCTGAGGCTTTAACAGCAAACTTTGCACATCGACCGCTACGACGGCCAGTAATTGCTCCCTGACCCAAAGGGCCTGTTTGATCATAACCCGGCATAATAACCTCCTTTTTAAAAAAATTAATACTACTGTTTTCCTTTACCCATTCCTTGTCCTTTTCCGCCACCTCTGCCGCATCTGCCGCCACCACGGGGTTTTGAATCTTTGTTTTCTGCGGCATTTGTTCCGCATTTTCCTTGTCTGCGGCCTGCTCCGATACCTTTACCGGCAGGTCCTGTACCATCTTTGTTTGGCATAATAATAAATTTTATTGGTTAAACATTTCAATTATATCACTTATGGTTTTTTCCTGACCATGCACAAACACCATTTGAATATTAAGGCTATCAAATAAGGGTTTAACTTTAGCACCGAATTCACCCGAAATCACTTTAGTAACATTTTTTGATGCTATTAATTGAACTGAAGCAGGGCCAACACCACCCTGTCCGTCTTTGTTTGGATTAACAATAAATTCTGTTGATTTGCTATCGGTATCATAAACCGCAAAAAAGGCACACCGGCCAAATCGTTGATCGATTGTTGAATTTAATGAGTCTCCCGTAGATGTGATGGCAATTTTCATAAGATTTGGTTTTTGAAAGTTTCATTTATTAATCAATGAGATAATAACTCTATTAATTCGCTGATTTTCTTTTCAGGATTCTTAATAACTATCATCTGTATCTTCAGACTGTCTATCAGCGATTTTATTTTGATGCCAAATTCGCCGGAAATTATTTTATTGACATTTCGGCTTGCAATTAACTCGACCGATGCTGGTCCTGCCCCGTCCTCTGCATTTTTATAAGGGTTTGGCAAAAACTCAACAGCATTAGTTTCTTTATCAAACAACACAAAATATTCACAGCGCCCAAAACGCTGATCAATATTTGAATCCAGCGTATTACCCGTAGATGTTATAGCAATTTTCATATTACTTTTCTGTTATTTTAGTATTATTTTTCCTCTTTAACTTGACTCTACATTGGGGGCACACTTCATGAGTGCACGGCGTACCCCGCTGGTGTCTTTTTTCATAGCCACATTGGGGACAATAGCAGACATCGCTGCATTGTCCGGTACCACTATTATTATTAAAATCAGGTGAATTATCACAATCATATTGCGTAATCTGCCGTGCACCGCACAATGGGCATTCGCTAACCGGTATTTCACGTGTAGGGTTATTGAAGTAGCAAGTACATTTTTTACAATAATACCAGTCGCTGTCAAAATACACCTTCCCCCCTTCAATAGATATCTGTTTGCCCTCAACAAACGCCTGAGCTATCTTTTGCAGGGCACGGGCATATATTCTGGTAAAAGTGGGTCTGGAAACTCCCATTGCTATGGATGCCCTATGGTGGTTCAAAAAATCATAATCGCATAAACGAAGAGCTTCATATTCTTCATACAACAAAAATACCGGCTCCTTTTCAAGTTTATCGCAATCAGTACCATAAGGCTTAAAACCTTTTATTAACGGGGGATTTAGAACTTTTCTTATTATTTTCACACGAGGGGACATATCAAATGAGCTATTGTTCACTGCAAAGATAATGAACTATTGTTCATTTTGCCAAATTTTTTTAAAAATTTTTTACTAACTCATTATTTTCCTTTACTGGAAATTATTTTTTATTGCTAATAAAAACTTGTTTTTCGCAATTCAGATAAAAACCAATAAAGCACTTGCAGTTCCGAATTGTACTGAAAAAAATTTTCAATTTGCACGCAAACGTCGGATTACTCCATAGCAGCAACGGTGTTCATGTCATAAAACATGGCGTTGTCAGGAAGTAGTTAGAGTAAAACCTGTCTGCCACCAAGGGAGGAGTTGCAGTAATTTTTTGTCTGGTATCTAGAGGATGAGGTACTTATGGTCAAGCCACACATACTATGAAAAAGTAATAATATGCCGTCCAGTTTCAGAAGAAAATACGGCTTCCTTCAAAATAGTCTTTAATAAAAAGAAAGAAAGCATAATATGAAACCAAAGTCAATTATAATGAAAGATGTATTGAAAAAACACAAAACCCTCTGAAAGTGTGTGGACGCTAATTATCAATATAAAAAAGCAGATAATTCGGCTCAGCTAAATCTATTATCAGCATTACCGGCTTTTTTTAGTTGCTTATTATTAAGCCATCCGACACGTGTCGTTTTTCGATTATCAAAGTAGGGTATAAAAGGTTTTATATCAATAAGTGGTGTGTCATCGAGCATATCCACATCTTCGACATAAAGTATATTTTCGTTACGTTTTATCAAGCGTACAATAGAAAATCCAATTGGATTGGGCCTTCGTGGCGCTCTTGTGGCAAATACACCGTGAGGTTTACTATCTAAAAATGGAACTACTTCAAGAGAGAATTTTTTTGCCCTATGAAAATGAAACAACACAATTATATGTGAAAAGCCTTCAATATCTTTTAAACCATCAGCGAACACCTTGTCCAGAATAATTTTGCCCTTAATTCCTATAGCCAAACGGCTTTGAACAGGCATTCCCTCAAGCGATTTAAAAGGCGTTTTAATGGTTCCAATGTATGAAATATTCATTTTTTCATTTTTCTACCAGTCCAGGACTCTCTTCCCTGTTGATTTTGAAGTTATTGATTTCAGTGGAATTACACAACGGACAAGTTACTGCCGATGTCGATTTTCCGGGGCAAGTGAAATGACTTAAACACTGCTTACATTCATACCAATCACTATCAAAGTACACTTTGCCACCTTCAATGATTATGGAACGTGCTTCGGCCAAAGCCTTTGCAAGCTTTCGCCGGGCACTTTCATAAATCCTGGTAACAGTTGAACGCGACACGCCCATTATTTCGGCTACTTCAGTTTGTTTTAGCAATTTAAAATCACAAAGATAAAAAGCTTCATATTCGTCATACTGCAACTTTACCGGATCCGACTTCCTAATTTGACATCCATAAGGTTTGTACCCAATAAAATCAGGAGGTGCGAGCATTTTACGTTTTGTTTTCGGACGCGACATAATTGTGCAAAATTAGATTTTTTTTGAACATAAGTTCATAATTCAACATTTTATTTTATATTTGTATCAAATTACCTATTTAGAAAAAAAAATTATAAACTAAAAATGTAAAACTATGGAAAATCAAAACATTGCTATGCCACGCATTGGCGAAAAAGCACCTGAATTTAAAGCAGTAACCACACAGGGCAACATCAATTTTCCCTCTGATTACAGCGGCAGCTGGGTAATTTTATTCAGCCATCCTGCCGATTTTACGCCGGTCTGTACTTCGGAGTTTATGACTTTTGCAACAATGGAAGATAAATTTGCCCAGGCAAATTGTAAACTTGTCGGCTTGTCAGTTGACGGACTATACAGTCATATTGCCTGGCTGAGAACTATAAAAGAAAAAATAGAATACAAAGGCATGAAGGAGGTGGAAGTAAAATTTCCATTGATAGAAGACATTACCATGGATGTTGCAAAAAAATTCGGGATGATCCAGCCAGGGGAAAGCAATACAAAAGCGGTACGTGCTGTATTTTTTATCGACCCCAAAGGAATAATCAGGGCAATGATTTATTATCCTTTAAGTCTGGGACGCAACTTTGAAGAACTATATCGTGCATTGATCGCCATGCAGGCTGCCGATGCTTTTTCAATCGCGACACCTGCCGACTGGCAACCCGGCGATGAAGTTATTGTGCCAACAGCGGGATCATGCGGAGTTGCAAAAGAACGTATGGAAAGTAAGGAAGAAATGCATTGTTACGATTGGTTTTTTTGTACAAAGAAAATTGACAAGGAAACAATAATGAAAAAAATCCTGAATAAATAAATTTACTAATTAGCTAATGATTTTGAAAACAAGGAGATCATTTCTATTAAAGTTGCAGTACCAACAAGAAATGGAGAAGTAGATGACCATTTTGGCCATTGCGAATATTACACAATTTTTACCATTGAAAACGGCAAAGTTGAAAAAGAAGAAACCATGAAATCGCCCGAAGGCTGTGGATGTAAATCAAATATAGCACCCATGCTCGCACAAATGGGAGTTAATTTGATGTTGGCAGGAAATATGGGAATGGGCGCATTGGGTGTTTTAAATTAAAATGGAATTGAAGTAATCAGGGGATGCAGCGGTGATGTTAAAAATGTAATTAAAGCATTATTGGAAAATAATATTTCTGATAGTGGCGAAAGTTGCCACAGTCATGAAAATTGCAAAATATTTACAAGCACACCCAAAAATCTCATGGATAAAATATCCTGGATTGGAAACACACCCGCAATTCGAACTGGAAAAAAACAAATGAAAGGCTTTGGAGCCATGATGAGTTTCGGATTGAAAGGAGGATATGATGCCGGAAGTAAATTAATGGATAATGTTCATCTGGCCTTACTCGCTGTTTCTTTGGGCGGTGTGGAAACGCTAATTCAGCATCCGGCATCCATGACACACGCCGCTGTTAGCAAAGAAAACAAACTCGCTGCCGGTATTACCGACGATTTAGTCAGGTTTTCCGTAGGCATTGAAGATGTGGAAGATATTATTGAAGATTTGGAAAACGCGTTGAATAAGGTTTAATCTGTAAAAACTTTTCATAAAATAACATATGAATGAGGAAACCGAAAAAAGAGATGAACTTGCTAAAAAGAGAACATTATTAGCAAATGAGAGAACCTTGCTTGCCTATATCAGGACTACACTTGCAGCAATAGGGCTTGGAATTTTCCTGATAAAATACCAACCTACCGACCTATCATTAATAATTGGAATTGTTATTATAATTTTTGCAGCAGTAGTATTGGTAGCGAGTATTCTTAAATTCAGAATGAACAAAAAACAAATTGATAAATTTTGATTTGTGAAAACAAAAATTATGGATGAGATTACTTATAAACCTATAGGCATCATACATTCACCTTTTAAGACCATTGAAAATATGCCCATTCAGCATACAAGTGCTAAAGGGGAAAACGGAGAAATTGAAATTTTTCCGGAATATGCTGAAGGATTAAAAGATCTGGAAGGCTTTTCGCATATTATATTACTATGTCATCTGCATAAAGTTGATCATGTCAAATTGCTTGTTGTGCCATTTTTAGATACGGTCTTACGGGGGGTTTTTGCCACACGCGCCCCTGTTCGCCCGAATCCTATCGGGCTTACGGTAGTGAAACTGATAGAAGTAAAAGGAAATATTATTACAGTTGAGAATATTGATTTTATCGACAAAACACCACTACTTGATATTAAACCCTGCCTGCCGATGATTGATGATCTGCAGGAAATAAAACTCGGCTGGCTTACTGGTAAAATTGAAAAATTCAGCACCGAAAAATCAGATAAAAGATTTAAGTAATGTCAAATAACATATCACAAAAATCTGTAAGCAGAATAATACCTGTAATTAATACTGCATTATGCAAAAAATGTAAAAAATGTGTTGATATCTGCACAAAAAATGCAATTTCAGAAATAAATAATTACAGTTGCTCAAAATGCATGAAATATTGCATCAGCATGGATGTTCCATGTGTTCCGGAGACTTATTTTTTTGATTATGAAAAATGCGATGCTTGCGGGATATGTATTGAAAAATGTCCTTATAATGCCATCTCATGGCATAAAGTTGACAAAGCAATTATTTGAAATTACTGCAATTACTCTTAATTTTATTGATTAACGATATAAAGTATATTCTATAATTACAGAATAGGGGGCGTGATTTTTTGCCCGAATAATTATTCCGATACGATATCTGAAATAGTAAAATAGTGTCTTTACACCCTGAACTGTGAAATGCTTTTCCATACTGGTATTTTAAAATGAACAAAATTCCCTATCTTTGTATTTAGAAAAAATATTGAATAGCGATGTTATCCTGAAAAAATGAAAAACACATTACAAAATAAATTCTGGATTATTTTAACCGCATTTTTTTTGTTATCGGTTTATTTAGTAATGTTTTCATGTAAAAAAAGTGACCCTCTTCCCGAACCGATTGATGTTGGCTACAACCCTACACCATATACCATTGCAAGGCCATGGTATTTTCCCACCACTATGAATATACCTGCCGACAACCCCATGACGGTTGAAGGAGTTGAACTCGGCCGCTACCTTTTTTACGACGGTCGTTTGGGAGGACGCTCCCACCCCGACTCACTGATGAGTTGTGCCACCTGCCATCTGCAGGAAAATGCTTTTGAATGCGGAATAAATCATCCCGAATATCTCGGAGGGTTCACCCATGGAATAACAGGGGTTTCCACTCCGCATGTTATGTTGCCGCTTTTCAATCTTGTATATAATTCCAACGGGTATTTATGGAATGGAATCATACATCCCAGTAACCCCAATACTTCTAGAAGGCGTCTCGAAGACCTGTGCTGGATGGGCGTGCATGCCCCCCACGAGATGTATAGCGACACCAATAAATCAAAAGCGCTGATAGGCAGCATCCCGGGATATAAACCGCTGTTTAAAAAAGCCTTTGGCACCGAAGAAATTACTTTTGAACGTATGGCTAAGGCAATATCACAGTTTATCCGCAGCATAGTTTCATATAATTCAAAATGTGATAAGTGGCTCAGAGGCGAAGGATCGCTGACTCCATCGGAACTTAATGGCTTTGTATTGTTTGTTACCGAAGAAGGTGCAGATTGTTTTCATTGCCATGGCGGAGATGGCAATCCGTTGTTTACCACCAACCTGTTTTACAACAACGGCACCGATTCTGTTTTTAATGATCCCCGGGACAGGTATTCGGTTACTGGCGACCCCATGGACCACGGGGCATACAAAGCGCCCACCCTGCGCAACATCGAGCTGACAGGTCCTTATATGCACGATGGCCGATATGCTACCCTGGATGAAGTTATCGAATTTTACAGCCATCACCTGATATGGTCTCCATATATCAACCCATTGATGCACCACATAGGTGAAAACGGGGCACAACTAACTACCCAGGAAAAAGCAGACTTGAAGGCTTTTCTCCTGACATTGACTGACGAAACCCTGCTGACCAATCCGGACTATGGGCCACCAGCCAGCCTGCCATAAAAACATATTGAAAAATAACAACTATGTATAAACTATAACTCATGAAAATCCGAATTGCTTTTTTTATTCTTTTTATCGCATTGATAACGCATTCCAGGGCACAGGAAGCAAATGACACCATTCTACTTAACACGGTTGAAATTACCGAATATGCCACAAAGAAAATACCTTTCATCAGAAATATCGTTGTAAAATCCGAAATGGAAGAGAATTCCCTGCGCGATGTGGGCGATGCACTACGAAGCATTCCCAATGTTTCAGGCCTGCGAAAAGGCGGAGCAAACATCGACCCTGTAGTCCGCGGATTCAAATACAGCCAACTGATGACATTGATTAACGGAGCCATAGAAATTGAAGGAGGCTGTCCCAACCGCATGGATCCCACCACTTCACACATCGATATTGATGATGTGGAACAAATAGAAATCATCAAAGGGCCTTATGCCTTGCGTTATGGCCCTTCGTTTGGCGGGGTAATAAATCTGTCAACCTACCAGCCAAAGTTCGGCGAAAAATTTGAAATCCATTCCAGGATATCAACTGGCTATGAATCAAACTGGAATGGCAACAAAGAACATCTGGCGGTTACAGGCGGAACAAAAAAAATCAATTTTCTGCTAACCGGCAACCGATTGCAATATGGAAATTACGATGATGGAAACGACAACATTTATAAATCCTCATTTCTGAAATACAGCTACAGCGGAAAAATCGGCTTCTCCCCTGTGGACAAACACAATTTCAGCCTTTTTTACCAGGGAACGATGCATAAAAATGTTTATTTTCCCGCCCTGCCCATGGACGAACGCGAAGACAATTCCAACATCATGGGACTGACCTATACCACAAACCAGCAACAGGGAATATTCAGCGGGGCCTATTTTAAAGCAAATTATGCCATGGTAAATCACATCATGGATAACAAATCCAGGGCCAATGCCGACACCAATATGGTCGCCGTTTCGGATGTAGATGCCAATACCCTGGGCATACGCACGGGAGTAAACTTACAATTCAAAGACCGTTATTTCTTGTTTTTTGGAGCTGATTATCAATATATTAATAAAGATGGCGACCGTACCAAAATACTAATTATGCAGCCACCCGTAAACGGCAAAATCCCTCAAAAAATTGAGGCATTGTGGAATAAAGCCTATATACAAAACATTGGAATCATCAGCGAATTTAAAACAGCTTTAGGTACTTTTGACCTGATAGGTGCTGTACGATTGGATATCAATTCAGCCCAGTCGGAGAAAATAGAAGTTCTTGGGATGCCCTCAGGCGGAATAACTCCTGTACTTTTATCCAATGAAGACACCAAAAGCAGTTTCGCCAACTTCAGTTTTAATGTGGGTGCTACCAAACAATTTGGCAGGCATTTTTCCTTGGGATTATCCATTGGCCGCGGCACACGTAGTCCGAATATGGTTGAACGGTTCATCATTTTGCTGCCCGTAGGTTACGATAATTACGACTATTTCGGGAACCCCAAACTCAAACCGGAAAATAACAACGAAGCCGACCTCTCCCTCAAGTTCCAGCATGAAAAATATGGGGCTGCGGAATTTAATGTTTTTTACTCGCTGGTACAGAATTACATTACCGGCCGGCTGATCCCGCCATCAGTGCAAAAACCATTGAGCATGAACGTTTTGGGTGTCAAGCAGTTTTATAATGCCGGACTGGCTTCTTTCACGGGATTTGAGTTTGGCTATTCCCTGCCGGAAACCTATAAACTTGGCGCGCATGTTACCGTTGCCTATACTCACGCCACCATTTATGATGTGACCAAACAAATCCTTGATCCGGCCCAGGTTATCAGTCAGCAGGTGGTGGGCGAAGAAGTGCTGAAAAAAGATGCCGTATCCGAGATACCGCCACTGGAAGCCAACGTTAGCATCAGCTATAAATTCTTTAAGAAAAAACTCATTCCCAGAATAGGCGCCCGTATAGTGCTTGACCAGGGACATGTGTCGGAAGCTTTTTACGAGCCAACCACACCCGGATTCGCACTGTTTAATCTGGGATTAAGCTATAAATACAATGAGCACATAAGTATTAGCGGAGGGGTAAACAACCTGTTCGATAAGGCATATTACGAACACCTGAACCGCAAGATGTTAGGCTTGCCTACCAAGTTGTATGAGCCCGGACGGGTTTTTTATATCAATTTGTTTTTCAACATTTAACACCTGTTACCCATGAAAAATATTTTAATCCTACTTAGCATCCTTACACTGACAATTTTTTCGGCTTGTGAAAAGAAAAACGCTCACAAGGTCACCTATTATGTAACCAACTCACAACAGGGATTCACCGCTTCCTATCTTGACGAAACCGGAGCCCTGCAGACCGAATACATTCCTACCCAGAGTGCCAGCGAAAAGAAAATCATCAAAACCTATTGGGCGAATGCCGGCGATATTGTTTATATTTCGGTCAGGGACACGGCGACCTATTCGTTTGTCAAAGCGACTATATTTGTGGATGACAAAGTTTATAAAGAAGCTTCCCGCACTGATGACAAAACCAAGCCGTTAACAGTATCAGGAACAATACCTTATTAAAATCACATGAAACGCATGAAAAAAACATTTTTTATCCCTCTGGTTTTTTTGACTTTTATGGCAATATTTTCGGCCTGTAAAAAAGAAGATGTACTGCCGGAAGATAAAAATACCGGAAAAATTGCGTTAAAATTTACCCATAAAGTTGACGGACAGGCTATTGAGATGGATACTTTAAAATACATTAATGCCGCCGGCAACCATTACATGGTGAACGAAATTCAGTATTTTATTTCTGACGTCACCCTGCACAATGCAGATGGTAGCAGCTTTATGATAAAAGCCTGGGACGACATCCATTATGTTGACACCGACCTGCCTTCGACATGGACCTGGAATGTTCTGGATTCGATTCCGGCAGGGACCTACAACTCGATTTCGTTTACTTTTGGCATTTCGCAAGCCAAGAATCAGTCTTTTATGTTTGTAAACCCACCGGAAAACAATATGTTCTGGCCCGAATTTCTGGGTGGTGGCTATCACTATATGAAACTCAACGGCAAGTGGAGTGACGGCGTATCAGCAGCTCTGCCCTATGAGTTCCACCTTGGCATAGGACAGATTTATTCGGGAACAGGGACAAGCATTGATTCCATAATAGGTTTTGTACAAAACTATTTCACTGTTGACTTGCCCAACTCATCATTTACCCTTGCCAAAAACGAAACCCGCACCATTGATCTGGTGATGAACGTGGAGAGCTGGTTCGAAACTCCCCATGTATGGGATTTTAACGTACAAGGCACTTATATCATGCAAAACCAGGCAGCTATGCAGTTAGCCAAAGAAAATGGTTTTGATGTATTCAGTGTCAGTTCGATACAATAAACCAATCAGTTACAATGTTTTTTCAGGCTCTCCCAAGGGCCGCCGTTAAAAACGTCATAACCATTGGCTTTCAACATACTTTTCGCGACTCCGCTACGGGCACCCGAAGCACAGCAGGTAATCACCGGTTTATCTTTCTTTATTTTAGCGAGGTTGTCTGCCAGATTTTTCAAAGGTATGTTTATGGAACCTTTTAAATGTCCGCCCTGGTACTCTCCTTTTGACCTGACGTCAACAATGGTCGCGCCCTGTTTAATTAATGCACCGAAATCGGCCTTGGGTTGCGGGGAAAAGAGATTTTTAAGGAATGTTAGCATATATGGATGTTTAGGGGATTAGAGGTTTAGGGAACTTTGGGCGTTAACTTAATAAAAGTCGCAAGTTACAAGTTACAAGTTACAAGCTACAAGTTACAAGTCGCAAGTTGCTAGTCGCAAATTGCTCAATACAACTAACTTTCTACTTTCAACTTTCCACTTTCTACTTTCTACTTGCAACTAATAAATTATTAGCCAATTAAGCCTGTTATTTTTATTCGATGATTTTTGAAACGACTGAAAGTTCGGGAGGTGACATCAATTGTTGTTTCACTTTGCATAAACTTGCTACATGAATTAGTGAATCCACGTATTTTTCCGGGAAGTCTTTGGGTACATTGATAGTCAGTTCCACTTTTTTCAGCAAACCTTTTTCGTTGAATTCGTGGTTTTGTGTCAGAGTGATATTTTCGGCCGGAATATTCCTGTTATCGCAAAATCCTTTTACATAAATACCGGCACAGGTAGCCAACGAAGCCAAAAACAATTCATAGGGCGACACGGCAGTGTCCTCGCCACCACCATTTATAGGTTGGTCCGTTTTTACGATGTGATTACGCACGATGGCGTTTACTTTTTTGTTTCCGTCGAATGTTACTTTAATTTCCATTTTTATAATTATTTAAATTTATTATTTTTTGGTTTTTAGCCACAAAGGCACGAAGGCAATGTTTTTGTTAAAAAAATGAATAGAACTATTTTTTTGTTTTAACTGATAGAGTTTTGTTAATAATACTTGCAAAATACATGGCAAAAGAACGGTACAGAAAATGTGTCCATTTGCCAAATGGAACGATTATTAGTGCCCACTGAACCAGCACGGTAAAATGAAAAAGATACATCCAGAATTGGTTTTCGAGGATACCGGTATCAATAAATAAACGCACCAGAAAAGCGCTGAGTCCCATCATAAACAGCCAGATAACGAAAAACCAGTCCGAAGGATGCGAAGATGAACTTTTTTGGCTGCGCTTGCGGATGCGGCGCAACACAAAATCGAATGTTACAACAAAAATAATAGCACTGACCACATATCCCAGAATGATAACAAAAACACTTCCGGTGCCAAACCAATCCAGGAAAACAGTGGTAAACAACAGGGTAAGGTAACCTATTACCAGGATGAGATGTTCGAACCACCAGAGTTTGTCGGGTTTATCATCGCTGCATTTGAGTGTACGTTTTTGGGTAAACATGTGCAGAAACAAATCCTTTAGAGAAACAAAATAGGTTTTGACATCAAATTTTTTTGTCTTTTTCCAAACAACCATGTACCACATACGCAGTAAGTTAGGAACAAAAATTATCAGGAACACCCCACCGATAGCGAACATCTCAAATAAATGTCCGTAATGCAGCCATTCTTCTTTGCTGAACAGCCCATTGAAGTATAATCCAATTGTTGCACCGATTACAATCAAAAAACCAATGACATATCCAGCCAGGTTGCGGTACAACAATCCCGACAGCCCTGTCCAGTCGTATTTTGCGATCAGGTACCTCCGCACGGCCATCATCAGGTTACCCGGATCGGCCTGACGTGGGCAGCTCAGCGAGCAGTCACCGCAATAATAACACAACCAGGGATCTAGCGACTGTTGAATGTCAGTTTCAAGGCCCAGCGCAGAATAACGTATCATTTTTCGGGGAAATGAATTATCTGCATCCGACAGGCCGCATATTGCAGTACAGGTGCCACAGTTATAACATGCCTCAAAATCAGTGGCCCCATATTTTTTTAGTTCT
Source organism: Bacteroidales bacterium (assembly GCA_018004645.1). Classification (GTDB taxonomy): domain Bacteria; phylum Bacteroidota; class Bacteroidia; order Bacteroidales; family CAIWKO01; genus CAIWKO01. Next base: position 18,248 of record JAGNBV010000029.1, on the reverse strand, counting down.
TCGGCAAACTGGAAATTTATCTGTGTCATCACCACTTAATTTTTGAGTTTGTAATAAAAATACTGGTCTTTCTTGTCCATACCGTCCGACTGCACATAGTTATATTTGTTCATAGTCATCAGGTGCCAGGTAACAAGTCCAATATCTTCACCGATTATTTTAGCAATTTCGGGTATGGTTTTGTGTTCATCGGTGATGCAATTAGCTATGCGTGACCATATCTCCGGATAACGTTTCAGGTTTAGCGGCTTTTTTGCTGTTTGCAGCTGTTTGGGCTCCTCTGAATGGCCGGATAGCTCTACCTGCGAGACAAACCCGTCAATCATCGCCTCTATTTCCTTGTCGGAGAACATTTTAAGCTCCAATGCTTCTGAGGGACATACCGGCACACAAATGCCACACCCTTTGCATGTGGCAGGATTTACTTCCGTTATTTGTTTTCCGTTGCAGGTAATCTCTTTAAGGGCATCAAATTCGCACACTTCGGCACATTTGCCACACCACAGGCAGGCATCTTCATTGACCCTTGCAATGATTGGCTCAAGACGAATGCGATTGTTCTTTATCAGGGACAACATTTTGGAAACTGCCGACAAGGATGACTGTACTGATTCACTGACATTTTTTGGGCTCTGGCAGGCACCTCCTATCAACACACCGTTTATCACGGTTTCCACGGGTTTTAGTTTGGGATGTATTTCATTGAAAAACCTGTCGGCGCCTACCGGAATTTTGAATTTAGCGGCTATGTCGCTGCTGTCGGAACGTGCCACAGCTCCGGTAACCAACACCAACAGGTCGGGGCTGAATTCTATTTCTTTTTTCTGTGTCAGATAATCTTTTACTTTGACCAGCAAACTGTCGCCCTTCACATCCACTTGTGGCGGCTCCTTCTCATCAAACTTCATGTATACATCACCTTGTTTTGATGATTGTTCATAAAGCAGTTCCTGTTTACCATAGGTGCGGATATCGCGATACAAGTGAATGATTTTCAAATCCTTATTTTTTTCTTTGAGCAGCAGGCCGGTGTGTATGGCGGTAGTACAGCAGATGCGTGAACAATACTTATTTTCGCCTTTGCGTTGGCGGTTTCCAACACAATAAACAAAAGCCAAAGATTTGACAGGCTTGTTGTTATGTATAATCACGCCGTTGTTTTTTTCCATGCGTTTTTTCAGTTCGGGAAGGGTAATAACCCGTGGTGACATGCCAAAAGCAAATTCGTTTTCTTTAGGCTGATAATAATCATATCCCGTGGCTACCAGCACCGAGCCAACTGCCAGCGTCATTTTTTCAGTTTTGACGCATCCCATGCCCACATTAACATCAATGTTGAAATTTCCGATACTGCCGTTAACTTTTTCTACTTCTGATTCGGTAAAGAGTGTAATTTTTGTGTTGTTTTTTATTTCTTCCAGCAGGCGTTCAACAAGTTGATTTCCATGCTCTCCTGTCATGAATAGCGAGCCGTTTTCCACCAGTTTCCCTCCCACTTTTTTTTCTTTTTCTAACAGATAAACCTGATGGCCGTTTTTTGCCAACTCAAGGGCCGCTTTCAACCCCGACACGCCTGCGCCAACAACCATCATAGCATCATAAGCCTCAATCTCAACACTTTCGAGGGCTTCGGACAGGGCCGCCTTTTTTATACCAGCACGTATCAGGCCAATGGCTTTGTGAGTAGCATCGAGGGGTTTGTCGGAATGTGGCCATGAACATTGTTCACGAATATTTACCTGTATGTAGTTATACTTGTTAAGACCTGCACGGTCGGCCACACCTCTGAATGTGTGTGTATGCAATTTGGGTGAACAGGAAGCTACCACAATGGCATCCAACTGGTTCTCCTTAATGTCGTTCACCATTTCGGTTTGAGTAGCATCCGAACAAGCAAACATCACATGCTTAGAGATAAGGACACCATCTTCATCCTGCATCAGCCGTTGAGCTTCAGCCACATCTACATAATCGGAAATGTTACCTCCACAATGGCAGATATATACTCCTATTCTTTTGTTCATATTTATAATTTTCAAATGTTTTTTTATTTCTCGCAAAGGCGCAAAGGCGCATAGCTTTTATAAATTATTTACAATTCTGGTAATTCCATTTTTTATTAAAGGTTCATTGAAATTAATTAGTAATCCCAGTTTAAGACCGGTTAATTTTAAATAAGTCAGCAATTGTTTTGGATGAACCGGGGCAATCGCTTCAACTGATTTTAATTCAATGATTACTTTTTTCTCTACAATTAAATCTGCTCTAAAACCAATTTCCATTCTCAATTCATCCCAAATTACAGGTATCCCTTTTTGTCGTTCAACATTCACCCCCTGTTTACTCAATTCATAATACATTATTTCTTCATAAACCGATTCCAGTAAACCCGGGCCAAGTTTATGATGAATCTGATATGCAGTGTCTACAATGATCTTTGATAATTCGTTTTCTGTCATACCTAATTATTCTTTTTTTTGCTCCTTTGCGTATTTTTTTTGTGTCTTTTTGTCTTTTTCCTTTGCGCCTTTCCGTCTTTTTCCTTTGCGCCTTTCCGTCTTTTTCCTTTGCGCCTTTCCGTCTTTTTTCTTTGCGCCTTTCCGTCTTTGCGAGATAAATTTTTATATTATTTTATTTTTGCTAAATAACCCGCCACCTCTGTAGCAGCGCAACCGGCAGATAATATCGAATCGGGGATATCTTTTGGACCCGAAGCCATGCCGGCCACAAACACTCCAGCAATACTGGTGAGGGCAGGGTTTAAAAAAGGATCTGTTTGTTTAACAAATTTAAAATCATCGAGTTCCAGTTTTTCATTGCTAAACAAGCCGGTAACATTATCTTCGGGAAGCACACCAACGGACAAAACCACCATATCATGTTTGGCTTCTTTGTAGACGCCGCTATGAACGTCCTCGTATTGTAGCACAAGGTCACCGCTTCCGTTGCTATTTTCTTTAATTTTGGCTACTTTTCCTTTGACAAAATTCACACCCATGCCATTGGATTGCTGAAAAAATTCTTCGTACCCTTTTCCAAAAGCCCGAATATCAATATAGTAGATTGTGATATCGGCCATAGGCAAAGCACCCATAAGCAGTTGTGCCTGTTTAATGGAATACATGCAGCAAATCTGTGAACATATCGGGTTGTTAAAGCATCCAACAGCACATTCTTTGTTTTCTATGCCCGAATCGCGTGAGCCGGCACACAACACATAAGCGATATTCTCCGGGGCTTTGCCGTCGCCAGGCCTCACCAAACTATTGAAAGGCCTTGTGGGGGCTATAAGGCGATCCATCTGGAGGGAATCCACAATATTTGGGTATTGACCATAGCCGTAATCGGGCTTACCTGCCCCCGGGAACAAGCGAAAACCGGTACAAACCACCACCGACTTTGCCTTGACGGTAGTCTTACGTTCTTCTTCCTTGAAGTTAATGGCTTTCGGAGCACAGGCCCTAACACAGCGCATACAATGTATGCAGTTTTCAATATCAATGGCAGCAATTTTGGGGTTAGCCAAATTAAAAGGAATGTATATAGCTTTTCGTCCCACCATATTGTGGTTGTAGTGGTCGTTGATTACCTGCGGACAAACAAACTCACATTCCTGACAGCCGGTACATAGCGAGGGGTCGACATATCTGGGCTTTTCGTTTATGCTGACTTCAAAATAGCCATCCTTGACTTTTCGGATATCATCAATAATGGTGTTTAGTTTGAGGGTAATATTATGGTGTCTGGCTGTTTCCGACATTTTGGGAGTAGTAATGCAGGCAGCACAATCGAGTGTGGGAAAAACCTTACTCAGTTGAATCATTTTACCACCAATTGAAAGGTCTTTTTCGACAAGCAATACCTGATAATCCATTTCGGCCAGGCTGAGAGCCGTTTCCTGGCCGGCAATACCTCCACCTATGACCAGGGTGTCGAATATTTTTTGTTCGTCCTGCATAATATTATTGATTAGTTGTGTTGGCTAATTCATCTTTAACGGGACCCAAATCATTAAGTATTCGGGAGAAATTGTCCATGTGGCTGGCAAATGGTTCGGCACATACCGAACAGATGGCGGCCATGCGGATACGTTTTGGACTGATATTTTTCTCTTTCATCAGTGCCTGTGCATCGGTGATGATCTTATTGGTATGCTCGGCACACTTAGGGCTGTAAGAACATTCGTGCCCGTCGGCTGCGATAAATACGCCATCAAAACCTTTTTCCAGGGCATGCATGATCCATTTTGGCTTGATACCTGAAGAACACGGCATGCTGATCACATACACTGAAGGTGAATAATGAATCTTGCGCAAACCTGCCTGGTCGATGCCCGGGTCGGAGATTTTGTCGGTTGAAAACACAAGTATTTTCGGTCGGTACGTTTCGTCTGCCATACAAATTAAATTAAGGATAAATAATTAGTCAATGGTCAATGGTCATTAGTCATTAGTCAAATAGTGGAAAGTTGAAAGTTGAAAGTTGAAAGTGGGAAGAAGGAAGTAGTCAGTGGTCATTCGTCACTGGTCACTGGTCATTGAGCACAAGTCACTGGTCATTAGTCAAATAGTTATTAGTGGAAAGTTGAAAGTGGAAAGTTCGTTGTTTTGTGCAACTTGCAACTTGCCACTTGTTACTTTCTACTTGCCACTTGTTACTTGTCCCTTGCTACGCTTTCTTCAAAAACAGCCTCGAATAGCTGTCTTCTTCTATTATTCCCAGAAATTCGTGCTCCATTTTTTCGCACCACCTCGGAATATCATGTTTTGTTCCTTCATCTGAAGACAAAACTTCCATGATTTCGCCGGACTCGATTTCGCCAATAGCCTTCTTTGCTGCCAATAAAGGTCCCGGGCAGGCGGTTCCGCGTGCGTCAACTACTTGTGCTACATTCAAATTTTTTAATTCTTCTGTTGTCATGATTTTTATTTTTTATGAGTTAATAATTTTTGTTTTTACTGCAAAGAAGTTCTAAGATATGAAATAGATATTGTTCCCTATCAAAGGGTTCGGCAAGTGATTTTCATTCGTACATTCCTTAGCGTACTTTGCGATTAATTAGTAATTAAATAAATAACTGCACTTTACTTTCCTGGGCATCGGCAAGGAAAGTGGCCACGCCACAAACCTTCATTTGCGGGTAGTCTATCATTTCTTCGCGTTTGAAACCCATCAGGTCCATCGACATTTCACAAATATTTATTTCCACGCCCAATTCACCGGCGGTTTTGAACATCTCGGGCAGGGATGCTACCTTTTTCTTTTTCATCAAGTCTTTGATCATAGAAGTACCCATGCCCATCATGTGCATTTTTGACAATTTAATTTTGTTCATTCCTTTGGGCAACATCATGCCAAACATCTTGCCTAAAAAATTCTTGCCGGTTACCGATTTCCCTGGATCGCGCAACGCGGCAGTAGCCCAGAAAGTAAAAAATAGTTTTACCTTCATATCATAAGCAGCCGCTCCTGTGGAGATAATCATGGCTGCCAGAATTTTGTCCAGATCGCCCGAGAAAACAACCATAGAAAGTTGATCCTTCGTGCCTTTTTCAATTTTCCCGATTTTTTTTTGTAAATCAAGTATTTGTTGTTCTAATTCGTTACTCATATTTTTTTGTTTTTGGTTTGTAACAAAGATAGTTATGTTTGTTTGTGATTTGACAAAATTGCATGTGAGGTTTTGCAAAAAAAAATGTGATTTAAATCACATATTGCGATTTTTTATTATCTTTAAGCATTTAAAACCAATGATCATGCAAAAATGTGAACATTGCACCACAAAATGCGGAGCGGCAAGCAGCCTGTCGCCCGAGCAATTGGAGGTAATGGAAAACAATAGTGTGGAGGTACATTTCAAAAAAGGAGATAATATTTTCAGGCAGGGAGCTTTGTCGCTCAACATAGCTTTCCTGAAAAACGGTATCGCTAAAATACACATGCACGGGCCGGTACGTGAAAAAATCCTTCGTATTGTCAGGGCGCCTTCCTATTTAGGTCTTCCCACAAGTCTGGGTGACAAAATCAATCAATTTTCGGCCACCGCACTGGCAGATACCTCGGTTTGCTTTATTGACAACAACCTTTTCAGAAAGCTTATTTATAACAATGGCCAATTTGCCTATGAAATCATTGTGGAATTATGCCGGAACGAACTAAACGATTACCAGCGTTATACAAGCCAATCGCAAAAACAGATTCCCGGCCTGGTGGCTGAAACCCTGCTTTGTATGTCAGAAAAGATATTTGAGAACTCGCAATTTCCGTTTCCGCTGACTCAGAATGAGTTAGGAGACCTTGTGGGCACCTCGCGCGAGAGTATCAGCAGGGTACTGTCGGATTTCAGCACAAACAAAATCATTGAATTTACAGGGAAACAGTTTACCATACTGGATAAAGAAACTTTAAACCAGATCAGCGAAAAAGGATAAATTGAAGGCAAAAAGTATTTATTTTTGAGGTCCTTCGCTATGTTGCACTCCGCTCAGGATGATAGCTTTGTATGACGCATCGGGGAGGGAGTAAACTAATCATCATGTCATTCCAAATCCCGCTACTTTCGCAGGATGAGGAATCTTCAAATCATTGCAAAAAATTATAGTGCAACCACTCTGAGGTAAAAACAATCTATTCTTCGAGGCATTCGTAAAACTTGCCCGAAAGTTCATCTTTGTCTTCCTTGCTACAAACGTTTTCTACCGTATTGTTGTAATTGCAGGTATATCCCTGGCTTTCTAAATGCAACTTCCAGGCTTCAACCGAGTACCCGTTTAATGCAGAATCGCCCTGGCATCCGGCAAGAGTTTCAAAACCCTCTTTGGTACAAATTCCACACTTCTTGGTACAGTCGTAACATTTTTCACAGGCCGCAAAAACCAGTATGCATGCACAAAGTACTGAAAAGAATATTATTTTTCTCATGGTTTTTTTTTACAATATTAGCATAAAATCGCACAAAAACAAAAAAGAATGATTTTTTTCTTTTATCTGTCCGCGGCTCATTCCTGAGTAAACAGGATTCTTTGATAATAGTTGTCCCAATTTACCACAAAAGCGCAAGGCATTTCTTTACGGATTTTGCGCAGCATATTTTCTGCCACAAAATATTTCCGGTATTTTCCCATAACAAGGTGGTAGCGGTTATAAACAGAAAAATCTTCAAAAAGAAAAACATCCGTTTTGTATCTGCTTTTAATATACCGGATAGCGGCACGACAATAATCCAGGTTTTTAAACGAGGCAAGATGAATGCTATACCAGCCCATGCCACAATTTTCCATAAAATTGTTGTTTAAACATCTGTATTGCGGTCTATGATTATTAATTGCTGCCGAGAATGACTGCATTCTGTTTGTAACAATGCCAACGCCCGATTCTCCTTTTGATACCGGCCTTATTTCGGGGAGTATGCCCGAATTATGAACAGTATCACATTGATAATAACTCGAGAAATTCATTGGAGCAGCAGCTACCCTGTTATTTATAGAACAAGCTGAAACCAGCGTGGTTTTGATGGCAGGTACAAGATAAGCTGCATTAAGAGCAAAGTTCCTTCCCGGACTTTTTACATAAATCCTGCTGCGACCGGAGTTTCTGCCCCGGCTGAACGACTGACTTACAGAAATATACTGATTAGAATTAACCTGCCGGGAAGAAGTGGTATAAGCGGGAGCATTATTGCCGGATGTTTGATTATAATTACCAGGCTGAGCAGAGGTTACCGTTGTTTGCTGTCCGGCTGTAGAAGTAGCAATATTTGGGGCGGCCTGGCTCTGCGCAGCGACTTTCTGAATATTCGACTGTGCATCAGCACTATACCAGCCAAAAACGATAATAATTAGTATAATTATTTTTTTCATCGGTTTTTTTTTAGGTTTCAAAAATGAAAAAGTCAGAAAATAATTGCCACAAATATCAAGCCAGATGAGCTTTATATATAATTTATTTGTACTTAAATAAAATAAAAGTGGCTGAAGAAGCATCTTCGGCATAAAACTCTTTAATTTTTTTCATCCCGGGAAAATTCAGCAGGTATTCTGGTGAAATTTCCAATGTTTGTGAAGCAAACCAATCATCCCACAAAACAAGATCGCCTTGAGCAAGGGAATTTAACGCATCACGGTTTAGTTCAAGATGCTTTGATTTATCAAAATGATCAATATCAAATGTCTCTGAAAAGTAGGGGTAAGCATAAAACAGCTTACCATGGGAAGAAAAATTTTTATTAATATAGGCTGTTACTTCCCGGGCACTTTGCTGACCTTTGTCTGGTAGCAGTTCTTTTTTGATATTGAGGGCTGCCGGATTTCCGGTAAAAGGAAAAGACAGTATATAAGCCACAGTAACCAGTTGCACAGCGAGTTGTACAGGCCGTGGTGCAATGAATTTTTCTGAGATCAGGTTGAAACCCTGCAGGGCAATGATGACCAGCGCCGGCATTATGCCTATCAACACCCGCTTAAGTCCCATAGAGTTGAAAATTCCAAATTTCCAGAAAATACTGTGTGCCGCAATAAATGCGATGGTACATCCAAGAATCAAAAAAAAGTTTTCAGCGTTTTTGTCCTGATTTTTATTATTCAGTCGTGGGAAATAGCTGAGCAGGCCTATGCAGAAAAGAATAAAAACCGGGACACCGAGCACATAAAACAACTGATTTACAAAATGAAAAGTGGATCCGCTTCCGTAAGGACTCGCTAAGCTGGCATAAGGAATTTTCCGAAAAACCCAAAGCAGGTCGTGGTTTACAAAATATCCTGCCAGGGAATAACACACATGTCCGCACATAAGCCACAGCAGTTTTGACCATTTTTTTCTGTAAATGAAATACAGTGCAAAAACGCCGATTATTATCAAGCCTTCGGACCGTACAAAGGGCAAAAAAGAAATAACAATGGCTGCAGGCACAAACTTATCTTTGATTATCAGATAAATACCTGCAGCCAGAAAAAGTGCAAACAAAGGCTCGGTAAGTCCCGAAAATGTTTGTGCATAAACATAAGGAGCAAAAATAATGAACAAGGGGACGACACTGCTATTATTGATTTTCAGAATCCTGGCGGAAAGGCAGGTAAGAATTATTGTGAGCATCATGGCCAACAGATTAAAAAGTTTGACACCATGAAAACCCAATTGCGCGAAAGGAGAGACCAATAAAACGTACACAGGCTTGGCCCAGTGATTAAAATATAGTTCAGGATGTCTTGGAGCATAACGTGCCAGCAGGTAGTGCATCACGCTGTCGCCTGCATCGCCGGTGCCATCGAAAAAAAATATCGTCAACAGGCCTAAAACCAGATAGATAAACAAGAAAATGAAAAGCAAATAAGATTTTTTGAACATTGTATAAACTATTGTTTTACAATACGATATCTCTATTTATTCATAAATCATCTCGTCGATACAAATCACCATGGCGATTACAAAGGCATCGTTTTCGCCGGTTGAAATATCAACGGCATAAGTATCGCTTAGTCCCGACCATTTTTTTGAGATCTTCGCCAGTTCTTTTCCATCTGATGATATGGTGAAATCCAGCGACAGTTTATCACCCGAAATCAATAAGGGAGCGCCGTTTTGCTCAATTTCGATTTTTGCTTTCAGGAAACCGGGTTTCTTTTTCAAGACCGCATACAACATATCCCCTTTATAAATCTCATAAATGGGCAGTAATTTCATTAGTTTTTGTTCAATTCTAAACAAAACATTCTTTTTGTTATCCGATAAAAATAATTTTTTTGCCACCGAAAAACGTTCCGAATCTACAAAAAAAACAACATTATCCTGCTGATCCTTAACACTAAACTGATCTGTCAGCGACCATAATTTTTGTTTTACTATGTACTTCATTTTTTGTACTTTTATAGTGCAAATGTACACTATATTCCCTATTGAAACGGTTAGAAAACTACCCCAACTCCCGAAAAAAGGCGATGGTAAATGCATAAACCTGAAATAAAAACACAAGCGATGAATAGCATCACAAGACTAATAGTATTTATTGCTGCAATTCTCAGCACTATCAACCTGCCGGCACAGGAAGACACTTATCATAAAAACGATTCCATAATCAATTATCAAAACCTGGATTCGGATGAGGCCCGCCAGGCATGGGCAGCAATGCACGAAACCTGGCTTACATGCTGTTTTTACGACTGCCTGAAACAAAACAACATCGCCTTAAGTTGTGCCCGATGCGAAAAAGTGATGCTTACCGTGGATTTTAAAATTGACAGCAATGGCAGGGCCACCGAATACAGGATTATTAAAGAAAACCGCTGCGGCAAGCCCTTTTCAGAAAAGTTGAAGCAATGTTTTCTGGAGTATTTTCTGGAAGCCACTTTCGACGAAACATTAAGAAATATCGTGTTAGAAATTTCGATTGGCAACGGGTTAAAATGTTAGTTTTGTTTCATGAAACGCATAGGCATCTTATCTGACACCCATTGTTTTCTTCACGAGAAAATTTTTGATTTTTTTTCCTCCTGCGATATGATATGGCATGCAGGTGATATCGGGAATCTGGAAACTGCGGAACGCCTCGAAAACTTCAAACCCCTTATAGCCGTTTACGGCAACATCGATGGACAAGAGCTCAGGGTACGGTATCCGGAGAAACAACTTATTAAAGTTGAACAGCACAGGATTTTTATCACCCATATTGGCGGCACGCCCTCAAAATATGACCTTAAGGCCCGGACTACCATCGAGTCATTAAAACCCACCATTTTTGTCTGCGGACATTCGCATATCTGCAAAATTCAATACGACCAGCGGCAGAATTTGTTGTATATCAATCCGGGAGCAGCCGGAAAATACGGTTTTCACACAAAAATCACCCTGCTGCGTTTTGTGATTGACGGTAACAATTTAAAAGATATGGAAATACTTGAACTAGATAAACACTAGGGCCGCAAACGGTCGGAAGAGCTTACCATCCGTTCATCTTTGCGGATGGCTTTGTGCGCCAAAACGATAAATACAATGGGTATCAGTGAGATATACATACCCGCTTTGTAGGTGGGCACAATAGCTGAATTTGCAGCACCCTGTTCGGTAACCCATTTTGTGAGGGAGCCGGCAATAAGGTTATCAGCTGAATAAAACAGGGCGGCAATCAACCCTATGTGCACCAACAGTGTAATGGCCGTAATTTTTATCTGGAGAGGGCGTTTTTTAAACAGAAAGATAGTTATCAGGCAACTCAGGGCCAGCAAGCCAACCACTATGAGAAAAGGCAGGGTGCTATTGCTGTTGCCCCTGGGAATTTCAAACATGGTAAAATAATAAGTGGCATCCAACACATTATATTCGGCTATAGGAAAGAAAAACAGCAACGCGTAAGCCACTACAGCCAGCATCAGATAAAGACTTTGAATACGCTGTATCATAATAATTTTTTTACAAAAATAAACAATTAGTCGATTACCTTTCGGGTTAATTTTAGGTAATCCGTATTTTTTCAAGTTATAATTATTATTTTTACATCAGCAAAGGCGTATGTCATTAACCACTGATTCGTTGAAAAAAGTTTATTGCATCATATTCTTTTCTGTTTTTTTTGCCGGTGTTTTCGGGCAGGATGTGCATTACTCCCAATATTATGCGGCACCGCTTGAGCTCAACCCTGCACAGGCCGGATTAATCAAAGGCCGTATGCGGGTGGGACTTAATTCGAAAAGGCAGTGGAGCTCGGTAACCAAACCTTACCAGAATGTTGCAGCCTATTTCGACATGCAGGCCGTCAGGCGCAAATTTCGCAAAGACGCTCTGGGAGTTGGGGTGCTGTTTGATGCCGACATTGCCGGCGACTCCAAATATTCGGTGATAAAGGCTGGCTGCGCCGTTAGTTACATCAAATCACTTTCGTATCAAAACAATAATTTTATTGCTGTCGGCATCATGCCCGGAATTATCCAGCAAAGTATCGACTACACGGCGCTTTATTACGACAATCAATACAACGGCAATTATTATGACCCCGCTATTGACCCCGGCGAGCAATACGGCAGGCGCAGTTTTTTAAATTTTGACCTGGGGGCCGGTGTCCATTGGTTTTACCAGGTTAACAAAACCACCCAGTTTTCGGCCGGCTATGCTGTTGGTCACCTCACGAAGCCCAGAGTAGGCTACATGAACGACAACAGCATACGCCTCAACATGAAACACACGCTTTATGGCGGTTCGCAATTTGAGGCCAGCCCCGATCTGGACATCATTCCGGGGATCATGTTCAGTTATCAGAATCCCTTTGCCGAAGTGATATTTGGCACTATGCTAAAATATAACCGCAGCAAAAAATATATTGACAACACCTCAATTAACTTTGGTTTGTACGGGCGATACGCCGATGCGCTGATTGTGGTGGCCGGAATGGATTATAAGAATATAAATTTCGGGGTAAGTTATGACATCAACTTATCGCGGCTGCGGCCAGCCAGCAAGGTCAGGGGCGGATTAGAATTTTCCATCAGCTATACATACGATAAAAACAGGTACAGAAGAATCAGAGAAATACCATGTCCAATTTTTTAAAAAAGATGAATCACAAGACTTTTTTTTACCTCATATGTTTGTTTTTTTTATCAGGGTTGATTCCATCACAGGCGCAGAACTATGCCGAGTGTATTGCTATTGGTGATGAAGCCTTTGAAGAGGGTGATTTTTTTACGGCTTCCTCCTATTACAGCAGCGCTTTATGGTATGACTCCACCGACATCCAGCTGGCCTACAAATGTGCCGAGGCCTACCGGTTTTTCAACAATTATCAGCAAGCCCGGCGTTGGTACAGCTATGTTATCAACAACGACAGCAAGGGGAATTTGCCCCTGGCTCAGCTTTGGCTCGCCATGATGGAGAAATCGCTTGGTAACTATACAGAGGCTTTGCTACAGTTCAGAGCTTATTATAACACCAATAAAAACCAGGCCGAAAGTTTTTATATACGCAAAGCCAGAGCAGAAATTCTGGCATGCCAGGAGGCTCCCAATATCATCGCCAACAAACAAAACGTGCTCATCGAACATCTTAATGAAAGTGCGGTAAACACCGAATTTTCGGAGTTCAACGCTGTTCAGCTCAGCGATACAGCCCTGGTATATTCGGCCCTGAGGCCACTGGCTCAGAGCGATTACGACACCTACTTCCCTAATGCATACATTTCAAAGATTTACCTGGCCAAATCCACGGTTACCGGATGGGCCAAAACATCAGAAATAGATGCCAAAATCAATGACAAAGAAAGCCATAACGCCAATATCTGTTTTTCTAAAGATCACAACAAAGTTTTTTTCACCCGGGCCAAAGCCGACAACAATAAAAACCTGGCCGCAGAGATTTTTTCCTGTGAAAATATCGATGGAAAATGGCAAAAAGCAAAAAAACTGCCTGATAAAATAAATGTCGACGGATATACCTCTACACATCCCTGTTTTGTTGAATATGATGATCAAAGCCTGCTGTTTTTCGTTTCGGACAGACCCGGCGGATTCGGCCAACTCGACATTTGGTACAGTATCATCAAAGACGGGCAATACCAGGATCCTATCAACCTCGGCAGCATTATCAACACTCCGGGCGATGAAATCACACCATATTATCATGATTCAACACAGACCTTGTATTTCAGCTCCGACTGGCATAAAGGCATCGGCGGACTCGATATTTTCTATTCCAGAGGAAAATTTAACACCTGGACTTTTCCGGTTAATATCGGTTACCCGATAAACAGCAGTTGCAATGACACGTATTTTACTGTAAACGAAGTGGATAACGATGGCTTTTTTACTTCCAACCGGCCGGGATCCTTATCGATAAAAAGTGCAACCTGCTGTTATGATATCTATTCTTATGAATGGCAAGACACAGTAAAAGAAAAAACCGTAGCTGTAGTGCCAATAGACACGATAGGGCAAGATACCGTCAGCATTGAAGAGAATATTAACCTGATGTTGCCGCTTACTTTATACTTTCATAACGACGAACCTGACCCGAATACCCTGAACAAAACCACCAAAAGAAACTATCAGACCCTGCTGGGCGAGTATTATGCGATGGAGGATACTTACATCATGGAATATGCCAAAGGATTGTCGGGCCATGAAAAAGTAAAGGCAGAAAAAGATATTAAAGATTTTTTTGAAAATTATGTTGCCCAGGGCTTTACACAACTGAAATTGTTTGCCGAACTCCTGCATAAGGACCTTAAAAAGGGAAATAGTATTAAGATTAAAATCAAAGGATTCTGTAGTCCGCTGAACACCACCGATTACAATCTAAACCTTTCGATGAGACGCATTTCCTCTATCGTAAACTACCTAAAACAATATTATGAAGGTATTTTGCTTGAATACATCAACGGTACGGCTTCAAACGGCGCCAAGCTCACCATTCTGGAAGAGCCTTTAGGAAAATCCACTGCCAGCCCGCTGGTGAGTGATAACCCCAACGACAAGCGTAATTCCATTTACAGCCGTGCAGCCGCTTTTGAACGTAAAGTACAGATTATCCTTTACGAACACGAAAAACAAAATGATGCTGATGACCAAAAAATACCAGATATACAGTTTGAGGATAACCTTTTTGATTTTGGCCAAATAACACAAGGCGACGAAGCCGTTATCACCATCCGTTTTAAAAGTACCGGCACAGCTCCCCTGAATATCGCCGGGGTAGAAACAAGTTGCGGATGTACTCTGGTGGACTGGCCGAGAGAACCCTTTGAACCGGGCAGGGAAGGCACATTGAAAATTTCCTTCAATACCACCGAAGATCCTGGCGAACACAACGAAACCGTTACCATTTACACCAACACAAAAAAAGCTAAATACATCATACCCGTGCATGCTTTACTGTTGCCTAAAAACTAATTTGCCAGCCTCACCGCTTTTTTATTGTGCTGTGCTGATAACCCTGTTCACAACGGTATCGTGCCGGCAATCACAGAGAAAATACTCAGCGGATTTATCTGTTAACCAATCCATTAAAGATAGTGCATGGGGCGGAATTGATACGGCGACACCTACACAATTATTAATGATAAGCCACGGCCTGATTGATATTGAGAACATTGACACCCTGTTTCTTTTGGATATCAAGTATTCCGGCACGGACAATTTCCTGAAAACAGACATCTATGGTGATTATAATAAAGCTTATTTACAGCCGGAAGTAGCCGCAAAATTATTGAAAGCACAAGATCTGTTAAGCGAGCAGCATCCCGGATACCGGTTGATTATTTTTGATGCCGCACGAAGTGTTTCTGCCCAGAAAATGATATGGGATGCGCTGAAAATGCCTGCCCGCGAAAAAGGGAAATTTGCCAGTAACCCCGCAAGAGGTTCGCTACATAATTTCGGGGCGGCAGTGGACCTGAGCATCGTTGACGAAAAAGGTAACGAACTCGACATGGGTTGCGGTTTCGATTATTTTGGGCCCCTCGCCTATCCTGTAATGGAAAACAAGCTTCTATCCGAAGGGAAACTAACCAAAGCCCAGGTTGAAAACCGCAAATTATTAAGATCAGTGATGCACCAGGCCGGATTTTTTAATATCCAGACTGAGTGGTGGCATTTTAATTCGTGTACAAGGCAGGTTGCAAAGGAGAAGTACAAACTAATTGAATGATTGTTATTCCACTAATCGTGAAAACGCCAGCTAATGCCAAACCGGAATAAACGATCCTGCATGGGGTAATGCGGGACGGTGAAATAATTGTAACCGATAAGGCCGCTGAGAAAATTGGATAATTTTACAAAAATCCGCATCCGCTGTATCTTCAGATTGATGAATACGGCGGCATCCAGGTAATTGCCGTTTTTATAATCATTTTGAAGCACAAAGGCCCCCAGAGCAGGGTTATAACTATCAGCGAAGTAAGGCGAATTATATGCCAAATCTATCCCTATTTGAGCCAGCAAAGCTTTTTTAAACATAGGGGTTGTAAACATATATGACTGCATGGCCATCAACTGAGGTTTTCTTACCAGGGCTGGCTTGTCGGTGTATTGATAGACGACTTTATTATCAATACGGAACTTACCGAATACGAAATCCTTATAGATGAATGCTGAGAGCACGTTGACAACTCCGTTGGTGTACTGCCGCGGCCTGCTGTCTGCGCCAAGATACACATAGTTGTAAAGATTGTAATAATCAATTCCCACCGAAAGCCGTGGATAGGAATAATTGAGGCTTAGACTAAGCGTAGATTGTTTCACAAAGTCGTAATCCCACTGATAATATTTTGAAAAAAAATGCTCATAAAACCAGGCGGGTTCAGCCCTTTGATAACGGGCACTGAGCCGAAGCGCACCATAGTTTTTTTCATTAAACACAAAGTCCTGCTTTGCCGTTGCGTTCAGCGAAAAATCATTTTGGTTATAGTCCATCAGCACGTACTCGCCCGCCACATCAACTTTCAGGGTATTATAAGGCCTGACACTTATTCCCAACGAAGGTATCAAATTGGAAATATAATAGCTGCCATCCAACTGCCTGACAGTGGTGTAAGCATGTTTAATACGGGCATAATACCGGAAGTGCCGGTCTTTTGCATTTGCCCTTTGTTCCGCATTCGTCCATGCCAGCGTGTTCTCGAGGGTATAAAACCACGTGGAATCGTTCAGTGCAGATGTATCGTTGGGTATCAGAGGATAATATGCAAGATTTGGATTTTCGTCAATAAACTTGTAGCGTTGTCTGGTAAAAGATAGTGTATGTATGATCCTGCCGAAATTAAATTTTTTCAGGGGCCTGAGGCTATCCTTTTTGTTGAAATCGCTTTCGCGCGACAAGGTAACGTATTGTTTCAACGTAACAGACGATTCGTTCCAGGTTGTTTCTGCCTTTTTCAGGTTAATATCAAAACCACCGGAATTTTCGCCTTTGCGGTAATTGATATAGGCGGTATCATTATTAAGCCCCCCGTTATCCTGAACTTTTATCCTGTTGAAGATATAGTTGACAATAACGCCATACCTTTTGTTTTTTGTAGCATAGTATGTATAGACAGATAAGGCATGATTGTTTGTTTTTTGCCTGAAATTGTCGCGTCCCGGTGAATTGATGATGCGGTAATCCACTCCCATAAACACCTGGTTGCGTACATGATGATAGTGGGTTACCTGAAACACCTGTTCCCTTTTCATGCCCAGTGTCCAGAACAGGTTAGTGTATGGGAGCATGGAATACAAATTAATATTTTGAGATAAATTGAATTTATAGGCATCGAAGGCGGAAAGTCCATAAGTGAATCCAGTGTTTTGTGGAATCCGGAAAATCAGGTTTTGGGTAGCCTGACCTACATTTCCGAGGTTGGCAAAAAACTCATAAGATTTTACTGCAGGGTCGTAGTTATGGAATCCAAAAATGGCGGTATCTGTATAGGTTGCATTGTTTTGCGGCATTGTAGTTGTATCAAATTTTTGGATACAGAAACCGACCGCTTTTATTGAGTCTTTGCGTGAAACAAGGGAGTCAGCATGCTGACAATATGCAACAAAGGAAGTGTGAGCAAAAACAGCGATAATAATGATAGCAAAACGATTCATCAGTCATAATTAAACCGGGGTCAAAGGTAACAAATAAAGGATAAAAAAGGCATAAAAAAGAAGGATGAATACAATGTTTACTAAATTAAAAAACCCCCAGGTTTTCGCAAGGGGGTTAATTAAAATTTGGCGACGACATACTTTCCCGGAACTAAATCGAGTATCATCTGCGCGGGTGGGCTTAACTTCTCTGTTCGGAATGGGAAGAGGTGAACACCACCGCAAAAGTCACCATAATATCTTAAGTATGGGATGATCATATGGGAAAGAAAATACAAAATTGAAATTAATCAAGAAAAGCCAGCGTACATAAAGTTACGGATAATTAGTACTGCTCGGCTTTGACGTTACCGCCTTTAGACCTGCAGCCTATCAACGTGGTAATCTTCCACGATCCTTAAAGGAAATCTCATCTTGAGCTGAGTTTCGCACTTAGATGCTTTCAGCGCTTATCTCATCCAAGCATAGCTACTCTGCGATGCAGCTGGCGCCACAACAGATACACTAGAGGCTTGTCCGACTCGGTCCTCTCGTACTAGAGTCAGGTGCTCTCAAATTTCCAACGCCCACAACAGATAGGGACCGAACTGTCTCGCGACGTTCTGAACCCAGCTCGCGTGCCACTTTAATCGGCGAACAGCCGAACCCTTGGGACCTTCTCCAGCCCCAGGATGTGACGAGCCGACATCGAGGTGCCAA
>JAGNBV010000129.1 GCA_018004645.1 Bacteroidales bacterium | reverse complement strand
TGAATAATCAAGGTGTCAAAATAGAAAAATCATTTACCACGGACAGGGAGATGAAGTGGAAAAATCAAAGCGACACCGCAGAGCGGAAACTACTCGCTAAGCACATATCGCCACCGGTTAGTGATATTGTCATTCAAACCAATATGAAAAGCATTAACCTTTTTGCCGAAGCCATAGTTAAGGCTTGTGGTGTAAAAATGAAAAAGGAAGGTTCTGAAAATGCTGGCATTGAGGTTGTTAAAAATTTTTGGTCGTCAAAAAACGTGAACCTTACCGGTTTTGTGATGGAAGATGCCTGCGGACTGTCGAGAAAAAACAAAATCAGCACCCGGCAGCTTGCCGAAATGCTGCGCGTGCTAACCAAGGAAAAGTCGTACAAGGCTTTTCGGCGTTCCCTGCCTGTGGCCGGACAATCGGGCGGCATGGCCTCCATGCTCAAAAATACTGTGGCCGAAAAAAACCTTATCGCCAAAACCGGCAATATGGATCAGATAAAATCATATGCAGGTTATGTTACTAATGCCTCAGGAAAAGAGCTGACCTTTGCACTTGTTTTTAATAATTATTCCTGCAACAATGCAGCATTGAAACAAAAAGCTGAAAAACTTTTGCTTTTGATATCGCAAACGAAGTAGCGATTATTGTTTTTCTGTCGTTTTGTCATTATTCTGTGTCATGGTTTTTGGTCTTCTGAAGAAAATTATGACATATTTTCCCGAAAAAATGATTAAGAGGCATTGGCATAAAGCTTGACTATTGCTGTCAAAACCAAATTGAAAAAATCAGAAAGGAAAAAATAAAATGGGAAAAATTATTGGAATAGACTTAGGGACCACCAACTCATGTGTGGCAGTAATGGAAGGTAACGAACCTGTTGTAATTCCCAACAGTGAAGGAAAACGCACCACTCCGTCAATCGTTGCTTTTACAACAAATGGTGAACGTAAGATAGGCGATCCTGCCAAGCGTCAGGCCATCACCAATCCTCAAAACACTATTTACTCGATAAAGCGGTTCATGGGCGAAACATTCGACCGCATGGCAAAAGAAATCAATCGGGTTTCTTTTAAAGTGGAACGTGGCGAAAATAATACCCCAAGAGTAAAAATTGCGGACAGGTTATACACTCCGCAGGAAATTTCTGCCATGGTATTGCAAAAAATGAAAAAAACTGCCGAAGATTACCTCGGGCAGGAAGTAACCGATGCCGTTATCACCGTGCCTGCTTATTTCAGCGATTCGCAGCGTCAGGCTACCAAAGAAGCCGGTGAAATTGCCGGGCTTAATGTAAAACGTATCATCAATGAGCCTACTGCAGCAGCCCTGGCCTACGGCCTCGACAAAAAAACCGTGGACCTCAAAGTAGCCGTGTACGACCTTGGCGGAGGTACTTTTGATATCTCGATACTCGAATTAGGCGATGGCGTTTTTGAAGTGAAGTCAACCAATGGCGATACCCACCTGGGTGGCGATGACTTTGACCATAATGTCATCGAATGGCTTGCACAGGAATTTAAAAACGAAGAAAACATCGATCTGCGTAAAGACCCTATGGCACTGCAACGTCTCAAAGAAGCAGCCGAAAAAGCAAAAATCGAACTTTCCAGCTCCACCGAAACCGACATCAATTTGCCTTACATCACGTCGGTGGATGGCGTACCCAAGCATCTCGTAAAGAAACTTACGCGTGCCAAATTTGAACAATTGTGCGACGAACAGTTCAGGGCAACCATAGAACCCTGCCGCAAAGCCCTGTCCGATGCTAACCTGAAAGCTTCCGACATCGACGAAGTTATCCTGGTGGGCGGATCCACCCGTATCCCCAAAATCCAGAAAATGGTAGAAGACTTTTTCGGAAAAGTACCTTCCAAAGGCGTAAACCCCGACGAAGTGGTAGCCGTGGGAGCAGCTATACAAGGCGGTGTGCTCACTGGCGAAGTCAAAGACGTGTTACTTCTCGATGTCACTCCATTGTCACTCGGTATTGAAACCCTTGGCGGGGTGATGACTAAACTCATCGAATCGAACACTACCATACCTATAAAAAAGTCAGAAACTTTTTCTACTGCCTCTGATAGCCAGACCTCTGTTGAAATTCATATTCTCCAGGGTGAAAGACCTATGGCCTCAGGCAACAAGAGTATAGGACGTTTCCATCTCGACGGCATTCCACCTGCCCCCCGCGGAATCCCGCAGATTGAAGTTACTTTCGATATTGATGCCAACGGAATCCTTAATGTGTCGGCCAAAGATAAAGCTACCGGAAAGTCGCAGCAAATACGCATCGAAGCTTCATCAGGGTTGAACGACCAGGAAATAAAACGCATGAAAGACGAAGCCGCAGCCAACGCCGAAACCGACAAAGCAGCCAAAGAAACTGCTGATAAGATCAATGCAGCCGACTCGATGATTTTTACCACCGAAAAGCAACTTAAAGAATACGGCGATAAAATACCGGCAGAAAAGAAAGCTCCTATCGAAAGCGCCTTGAAAGAACTTAAAGATGCGCATCAGAGCAAAAACCTCCAGGCCATCGATGCTGCACTGGAAAAGATTAACTCCGCATGGCAGGCAGCCAGCCAGGAAATGTATAATGCTACGCAGCAGGGTCAGGGCGCACCAAATGACCCGGGACAGCAACAGCAGCAGCAAAACCCGGGTGGCGGCAGCGACAATGTTACTGACGTTGATTTTGAAGAAGTTAAGGATAAATAAGTTAAAGGGTGAGAAATCACCCTTTAATTCAAAAAATAGTAATATATTTGCAAAAAAAAAGTCTTATGAAAAAGTTTTATCTATCCTTGTTGTTAAGCATTTTTATGCTGACAGGTTTTCAGGCATCGTCTCAAATTATAATCTCTGCCATGATGCCCAACCCGGTGAGTTCAGACTCGGCATTTGAGTATGTACAACTTATGGCAACTCAAAATATTGATTTTTCAACCACTCCATATTCAGTTGTTTTGTTAAATAACGGAACGGTTGGGGCTAAAGGCTGGGCCAACGGCCTGAATGTTTCTTATAAATATAATTTGACCAGTGGCACTGTTAGCACCGGTGACGTGTTTTATGTTGGCGGTGAGGGAAAGAGAATAGATGGTACCGGATCAACAGATATCAGCAGCCTGGTTTGGATACGTGCTATTAATAATGTTACCACCACCGGTGATGATTTTGGTAATCCTAATGCTACGGGCATATTTGGCAACGGCGGCGCCAATGCCGATGGAGTTGGCGTGTTTGCAGGTACCACGGTGGATTCTTTAAGTGTTCCTATTGATGCTATGTTTTATGGATCTGGCATAGGAACTGCTTATGTTGCCGGGCCACCCGAAAAGGGATACAAGATGCCTACAAATGATCATTACAGTGAGACAGCTGGATTGTTTGGATCCGGAACGAATACTTATTTTGTACCCGCCACCACATTGCAGGATACCTTACTTTCATTCACCGGAACATACGATACAACAATGAATGCATGGACCATTAACAGAACACCTACTAAAATAAAACTGACATCTTCTTCGTTGATCGCTGACATTAATACCAATATAACACTTACCGGAACCACTGTGGGTATTAATGCCGTTGATAAGGAAATGGTAAGCATTTATCCCAATCCGTCAGCAGGGCAGTTTTCAATCAATAATCTGTCAGGTAAGGCAATGTCCGTGAAAGTTTTTGATATTCTTGGCAACAACGTGTATCAAACAAGGTCCTCGCAAAAAGAAATCCGTATCAATATGTCTACAGCCGACAGGGGTATGTATTTTGTGGAACTTACTGATCCTTCAGGAACACGCACAGTTAAGAAAATTACATTACAATAGCATCCGCCAGAAATTGTTTGTTAAGGATTGAAATTATGCCGGTACAAAGTGTACCGGCATAATTTTTTTATAATCATAATACTTGTAGATCATTGGTTTATCCCATATTACGCATTAAAAACTTCTATTGCGTAGTTATAGGACTAATCAATCATTATCTTCTAATAATCAATAATATATGATTTTATTTGTTAATGCGTAATCGACAAAGAAAATGTAATTCCGCTATAGCGGAAACATTTTCTAAGTCGGGATTACCCAGATACAGCGCACGATGCCACCCACTGCGCAATAGTTCACTACGTTCCTATTGCTCAATCTGTGTTTATACCGCTACTTGCTATAGATGAGTCAAAAGTGAAAGGTGGATTAGGTAACGATTATGCCTATAAAGTAGCTGTTGGAGTTTAAAGTGCGATTGCACTGTTAAACTTTTGCAGATACAGCATTAACATTAATACTAAGGCTTGGCCTTATCGTTGTTGATAAGATTTGTCAGATATAATTCAATGTTTTCACTGGGTTTTAAGGCAGGGCATTGAATTAAATTTCCGCTTTTATCTATAAGGACAAAACCTGGGTAAGCGAATATCCCATATGATTCCAGCAAATCATAATTGTTGCCGAAATGCAGAAAAAGCCAATTGTATTTATAATCGCGTTTAAAATAATACATGTTCATAAACTCACGGTCGGCAGAAATACTAATAAAAACCACATCGTCATTGAAGTTTTGACGCAGGTTTTTCATAACTTCCATTTCTTCCTTGCAGGATTGGCACCAGGAAGTATAAAAATTCAGATAAACATATTTACCCCTGAAGTCGCTCAGGTTTACGGGCGAATTTTCCGAACTTTTTAAGGAGAATTCTTTGGCCGGTGTGCCACGTTCGTAACGCGAAAAATAGGAAACCATGCTTCCGGCTATTTGCCTGTGTGTTTCAAACTTGCTCGCCGAAGCAATATATTTTAAAATATCTATGATGTTTTTCTTCTTAAAATTGCTCGAAGCATACATTACATTTAATGTATTAAGTGCAATTAACTCCCTTAGTTTCTCATTAATAAATAAGGTGTCCTTGCCAAGCACATCCATAAATTCAGCATAACTTTTATTAGTATTGACCGGGATATAAAGGTCTTTGAGCAGTACCGGAGAATTCAAATTCTGGAAATAATTTTCAAAATACCCCGCCAGAAAGGTCATGTACTCGATGTTGTCGTATAAAATTGGTTTTTGGTACAAATAATCAATCATCAATTTGTAGGAATCCGAATAGCCGGTCATCAGTTTTAATGAACCCAGACGGTAATTCAGGTAATTATCAAAAAACACATTTTTTGTATTGCTGAAAGTGTCGTTTACGGCCATCATAAAAGTATCTACGCGGCTATAGATCGATTTGGTTTTTAAAATGTATAAATTTTCTTTAACGAAAGAATTATACATGATGTTTAGTTTTTGAGTCAGCTGGTTAAGTTCCTTTTTGTCCTCGCTAAGCACCTTGATATAACAATTGAAAGGGTTCAGGTAATAATTGACCTTGTCCAGTTTTTCGTTAAAAACCAGATTTTTAATTTCAACCTGGTAGGATTTATTTTGTTCAAGGTAAATCTCCCCCGCATAATATTCAATGTGTATCACAGCAAGAACTGTTGAAGGTACCTGACATTCAATTTCAAAATACCCCGACGAATCGACGGTGCTTGTTGACAGGAATTCTTCGTTGAGGGTAAAACAATCGGAATAATATTTCAGGAGTATGGTTTTTCCTTCGGCGCCTTTTGCACTGCCTTTTATGCTGACATTTTGTCCGGAAATGTTTTGGGCTGAAATACAAAAAGCTATGCCTAGCAAAAAAAGTGACACCTGCAGGATTCCGTATTTCATATAAAAGTTTATTAGGTAACGCAGCAACTCAAAAATTTATTTTATCGGAGGTATGTGTATTTTATCCGGGATAAACTGGCTGATATCGCCTCCGTTACGGTAGATATCTCTGATAATCGAAGAGCATAGCGAATTATATTCGGGCAGTGCCAGCAAAAACACACTTTCAATTGCAGGAAATATTTTTTTATTCATTTGTCCTATGCCTCTTTCAAATTCAAAGTCAGCTGCGGTTCTTAGTCCACGCAAAATAAAGGTGATATTGTTTTTTTTGCAAAAGTCGGTGGTCAGTCCGTCGTAGGCTGCAATACTGATTTGAGGGTAGGGGGCAAAAACTTCAGTAAGCCATTGCAGCCGTTGTTCAAGCGGAAAAAGGTATTTTTTTTCGGCATTGATACCGATGGCCACGGTAATATTGTCGAACAGGTCGAGGCTGCGCAGCACCACAGATTCATGGCCTTGGGTGATGGGATCGAATGAGCCTGGGAAAACAGCTGAAGTTTTCATTGCTAATAAGTTTTAACAAAAATAGGAAATGTTTTTGTTCAAATCTCAAAAATTGACAATGTCATAATTGATTAATCACAATTATACACTACGACATATTTTGACGCACTCATGATGTTTCTTTGCAAGAAAAAAGTTATGAATACATTGTATTTTATTAATCGGTTTCCAGACGAGAATGCTTGCAGAGTG
>JAGNBV010000028.1 GCA_018004645.1 Bacteroidales bacterium | reverse complement strand
TTTGTTGCCATTGTTCTACCATGGACAGCATAGCGGAACTGTGTTCTTGTCGGATCATAATTTTTTACCAGCAAAAGTCGGCACTATCATGCCTGAAAAAAAGATGCTCGTGGCAGTAGGGATACGTCCAATAAGACGTATTGATATTTCTAATTTGCCTGCCTGCGACAGTCTGACAGGGTTATGCCGATGGTTAAAATAAATAGTGCAAACGAGTGAAGCGAAGTTTGGACTATATTATTTTTCCAATCGGTATTAGAAAGAAAATGCGAAAGAGTTTATATCTTGATTTTAACAATCTCGGCTGCTTCTTCAGCGGAAAGCGAGGTGTCCAGGATTGTCCACATGAACAATGCTAAAAACAACTGCATTCATGTCCACTGGAATGCGAAAGTTGTTGAACACTATGTAAAGTTAGCAGTATCTGCATTATTATTCTTTGATTATTTTTTCTACCATTACAGAATTTTTTCCTGTCACTTTAATAAAATATAAACCATTAGAATAATCGTACAAATCAATTTGTTCAACAATTTTTGATGTTTTCTTTTTCATATTTTTAGAATAAACAAGCTCGCCATTGGTACGGGTTATTTCTAATTTTAAGTTTTCTTTACAAGGATTATCAAGGATCAAAAATATTTTACCATTACTTGGATTCGGATATATAATAAATGGATTATTAAACATTTTTTCATCAATAGAAATATTTTGCTGGGATTCAAGTGCGCCAATATCTATTCTGTTTTGAAAAATTCTTGGATTACCTGCATAATCAATCGCAGGTAAATGTAAGCCCGATGTATCTATTGTGCCTGCATTAATACAGGGTGATGTTTCAAGTAATGACCAATCAGCCATTAACCCATCATAAGCCGATCCGGTACCTGCTGTCGGGGAAACAAATTCTGGATCAGCATTAATATTGTTTTCAAAAATCCCGGTATAGGTAGCCCCGGCAGCACTTATCAAAGAATTTATTCCACCAGCTATATCACAATTATAAAAATCTGGAACACAAGAACTGTCGTAAAAGTCTATTCGGTTATCAGTAAATAAAGCAGTGTTATTCCAGATTATCGTATTAATAAAAACAGGACTTGAATTATCATAAATCTCTATTGAAATGCCACCCGGAGAATTGTCATTATTGCAAATGGTATTGTTTATAAAAGTCGGGGAGGCATCCGTACAACTAATTGCCACGATGCCGCTGTTATTACAGATAATATTATTAATTATCACCGCTGTTGAACCACCTAAATCAATAACACCGCCACCCACGCCAGAATTCCTGGTCAAAATATTTCCGGAAATTAAGGGGTTAGAATTCACACAATCAATTCCACAACTGCCCATACTTGAATGATTATTAGTAATACGGTTTTTATTTATATATGCATGAGAACCCTCAGCCAATAATATAGCAGGCGGACCCCAAGTACTTGTATTATTATTAAAAATATTTTCTTTTATTACCGGACAGGAAGAATAACAACATATTCCGCCCCCTTGCCCTTGAGCATAATTACTGGTAATCGTGTTGTTAAATAATTTTGCATTTGAAAAATATAAAGCCAACCCGCCACCATTCCAATAGGTTGAACTATTATTTCTGATGGTATTGTTTGTTATAACCGGACTGCAATAAGAGCAATATATTCCTCCTCCCCATCTATCAGCGCTGCAATTGCAAATCGTACTATTAGAAATGATTAATTTTGAGAAAGAATTTACATAAATAGCGCCACCGCTAGAATCACCAAGAGCTGGCCCAAAATAATTTTTTCCATGTTCTATTTTGCAATAAATTATCCGGGAAGTATCTAAAGAATAATT
The DNA here is from genome assembly GCA_018004645.1 of Bacteroidales bacterium. GTDB lineage: Bacteria > Bacteroidota > Bacteroidia > Bacteroidales > CAIWKO01 > CAIWKO01. The sequence goes on along the minus strand of JAGNBV010000028.1, from coordinate 29,276 downwards.
ATTCATAAATTTTATTCCTTTCCAGCTCAATAAAGTATTATTTGAATCACAAGTGAAAATAATACTATCTTTCGGTGTGCCAACTGCCAATAGTTGTCCCCGAACAATAAATCCGTAATGTCCTTTGAATTTCACTTTCACCCCACGTTCAATAACTAATGTTGAATCTGGTGGAATTGTTATTTCTCCATCAATATAATAAGGAGAATTGAGCTTAGTCCAACATCCACTTACATTTCCTGCAGGAATTATGACCTGTGAGATTCCTGCTTGCAAAGCCATCAAGAAAATTGTCAAAAGAAGAAGTAAGCGTTTATTCATTTTTTTTATGTCCCTGTGCTTAATCAGTGTTACTTTTTCCCTTTCATTTCCATCAACATATTCCTACAAAGATAACAAAAAATACATGTATTCCCATACAATTTATATTTTTTCAAATGATCAATTTCTGAATACCTCAAAAATACTCTGTTTACTCTGCGGGGGGGGCGTTTCCAGAAAACATTCATACCATTTACAGGCCTGCCTGCTCACAAGTGGAATCATATATTGCATGCGTCCTGCATACCACTGGGTACTTACCCAGGTTTATTTGTTTATGTAATAATTTATTGGTTGTAATTTTTAGATCGTATCTATCGCAACTATGTCTATAGTGAAATGCGAGGTTAAACCAATATCCTATATATGCTTCGGTTGTGATCCTGTTTATATTTGGTCCCCATACCCAATGCCCATTTAAAATGATGACAGAGTCCTGATTATTTTTAACTGTTTTTTGTGCCACTGTTACATGTTCCCTGAAATCGCCATAGCGGGTATCCTCCCAAATTCATACAGATGCATTGAAAAGTACTAATCCTTGACACAACGCACAGCACATCCATACTTTTTATAATCAGCTTCAAAAGTCACATTCACGTCGTTAAAGATGATTTTTGCTGCCCATGCCAGATCGGGACTGCCTTCGGTGGAACACCACCACAAGGCCTGGTAGGTTTTGTTGGAAAACGATCCCCATAGGTTGCGGTAACCGGCAGGCAAGGCTGTAAATCCGAATTCGTTGGTGGCGCCACTATTCGGGTAGCACCAATGGGTTGTGCCTGTCTCTCTTAGTTTTCCTCCTGCCACACTTTCACCGCCGAGATAATTTATCAGCGTGTACCAGTCTGCATAGCTTGATATATGCCACCCCGCTGGAGCCAACTGGCGGCTGTCGGTTACAGCAAACCAGTTGTATAAACGGCCATAGGTATCCACATTCGAAATATCATTATTATAATTACAGTAAGCGCCTGTTCCCAGCGTTTCCCACTGGGCGTTTGTAACGACATTGGGAATGGATGCGCCATTTCGGTATTTGGTTGTTTTCAGGTTCTCAACCATCCACACCTGAGTGCCAATGGTAACCGTGTGATAAACATTTCCTTCAATATCGGTGATTGTTGCCCAGTTTGCATCCTTGGTGGTAAATGAAATTTCGTTTCCGTAACCTGTTCCGGCGCTGTTGGTGGCGTATGCGCGCAAATAATAGGTGGTGTTGGCCGCCAGCCCGCTGACAGCACTGGCAAAACTTCCGGCACCTGCTCCGTCAGTGGTTGTTGCGTTGACCGTGGTGGGCGATGAGCTTGTGCTCCAGCAAACGCCCCGGACGGTAACGGTTGCGCCGCCGTCAGAAGTTATCTTGCCACCACAACGGGCAGAGGTATTTGTAATATTGCCGGCGGTGTCGGTGGTGAGCACAGGAATCTGAATTTTCGTGCTGTTATTGGTTGGCGTTTCATCGCTGCTATCGTTTTTTTTACATCCTTGAGCAGCTAATATAACGATTACTAATAGGAGCAAAGGTGTTTTGAAGCGTCTTATTATCTTTTGCATTTTATTTTGAATTTCATCACATTCTATGGAATAATTGACAGCTATTGTGGCAGATGCCGGCGGTCTTTATTTAATCTTTGATACAACGCACGTACAAACCGTTTTCTTTATTGCACCAGGGCCCGTCAACTTTGCTGTTGTTGTAATACATTGATTTTGGCGTACCATGCATTGGGCTGTAAGGCGTTGAAGTCCACCAGTTTGCGTAATTTGATTTCCCTGAAAAAGGTCCGCCTGCAGATCGTACGCCTCCGGGGAGGGCTGTAAAACCAGTTTCGTTGGTGGCTCCGGTATTGGGGCTTTGCCAATGCTGATATCCGGATTCTTTTAGTTTCCCTCCGGCCACGTTGGAACCCCCGGCATAGTTGATAAGCACGTTCCATTCGGCATCACTGGCCACGTGCCAGCCTGCAGGAGCCAACTGTCGGCTGTCGGCCACGGCAAACCAGTTATAAATGCGTCCGTAAGTGTTTGCGTTCGCACTATCGTTATCGTAATCGCAATAAGCCCCATAGGTCAGCCCGCTCCAAAGCGTACCATCCGTTATATTGGCAATGGTGTCGCCATTTCTGTAATGGGTAACCTTCAGATTCTCAAGCATCCATACCTGAGTTCCTATGGTGATGGTGTGATAGACATTTCCGTCAATATCGGTTACCGAGGTGATCATGCTGTCAGCGGTGGTAAATGACATCGTGCTTCCGTATGCCGTTCCTGCGCTGTTGGTGGCGTATGCCCTGACAAAATATGTTCTATGGGGTGCAAGTCCGCTCATAAGGCTGCTGAATTCACCCGTGCCGCTTCCCTCCGAAGTTATTGTATCTGCAATGGTTGGTGTTATTTCCGTGCTCCAGCAGATGCCGCGGGCGGTTACTGCCGCACCGCCGTCGGAAGTGATGCTGCCCCCGCAAAGGGCTGAGTTTAATGTGATATTACTTACTTCATAAGTTTCTATGGAAGGAATTTTTATTAGCACAGGATCGTTGTCATCTTTTTTGCAACTAAATGTCAGTAAGGCTATTAATCCTGTGATTAGTAAGGGATAAAACCATTTTGCAATAATATTTTTCATGAGGTCAAAGTTTTTGGCAGGGTTTATTATATGGGGTTTTCTGTTTTCTAATATTGGCGACAAATATAGATATAATAACTTGGATGCGGGCTTGTTTATTTTTTATGTATAATAAGGCTGCATCGGTCCCCCCGGGTTATTATCAGAAAAATGGCAGGATTTTGATTTCATTGTGTATTTTTATGCTTTCTATTTTCTATGCATAACAAACTTTTAGAGTTAAAACAGTCGCTTGATGGCGGATTGCTTACCGATGAACCGTCGCTGACCATTTATTCCACTGATGCCTCGTTGTATTACGACAGACCACTGGCAGTAGCCGTTCCAAAGAATGAAAAGGACCTGAAAAAACTTATCGCTTTTGCTTCGGCGAACAACATCCCGCTTACTCCCCGTACGGCTGGTACTTCGCTGGCTGGGCAGGCCACGGGCAGCGGTATCATTGTTGATGTTTCCAGGCATTTCGGAAAAATTCTCAAACTGAATACCAAAGAACGTTTTGTAATTGTGCAACCCGGCGTGGTACGCGATGAACTCAACATGTTTCTGAAACCATACGGGTTGATGTTTTGCCCCGAAACCTCCACCTCAAACCGTTGCATGATAGGAGGGATGATAGGCAACAATTCCTGTGGGGAACATTCGCTTATTTATGGCAGCACCCGCGACCATCTTATTTCTGTCAAATGCCTCCTGAGCGACGGCAGCGAAGCGGAGTTCGGGCCGCTCAGCCGCGCAGAATTCACTGAAAAATGTTCAGGTGACACACTGGAAAACCGCATCTATCGGAAGTTGAATGAAATGCTCAGCCGGAAAGCTTTAGCAGCCGAAATTCAGGAAAATTTTCCCGAAAAAAGTATCCGCAGGCGAAATATGGGTTACGCTTTAGATGAACTCCTTGATACAGAAATTTTTACTGAAGGAAGTCCATCGGTTTTCAATATGGCTAAACTTATCTGCGGGTCGGAAGGTACCCTGGCATTTATTACTGAAGCCAGATTGCAGCTGATACCTCTCCCAAAACAAAAGTCAGCCCTGCTCTGTGTTCATTTGGATACCCTTGAACAGGCATTCCCGGCCAACCTGGTTGCGCTGCAACATCAGCCCACTGCCATCGAACTTATCGATGAGGTAATTATCTCGCTGACAAAGGATAACCTGAGCCAGCAGCAAAACCGTTTTTTTATTCAGGGCGAACCTGCCGCCATCCTGATAATTGAACTGGCACATGAAGATGAAGTTGTATTGCATGAGAAAGCAGAGATACTGGTTGATGAACTGAAAAGCCATGGCCTTGGTTTTCATTTTCCCCTGATTACCGGTATGGATATAGCCAGGGTGCGTAACCTGCGCAAAGCCGGATTGGGCGTGTTAAGTTCGGTAACTGCTGCCCTGAAACCGCATAGTTTTGTGGAAGATACCGCAGTAGCCCCCGGTCAACTTGGTTTGTATATGGCTGAATTTCGTGCCATGATTGACAGCTATGGGGTAAAATGTGCTTTTTACGGTCATATAGCTACGGGAGAGCTGCATTTAAAACCAATCTTGAATCTCAGAACTGCCAGTGGGATGGAGCTTCTGCAGAAGATTTCATACGACACCGCCATACTGGTAAAAAAATACCGTGGCTCCCTAAGCGGTGAACACGGTGATGGCCGTCTCCGGGCAGGATTCATACCATTGGTGTTGGGAAATACTGTTTATCAGTGTCTCAGGGAAGTAAAAAATGTGTTCGACCCTCAACATATCTTCAACAGGGGGAAGATTATCGATGCGCCCTGCATAGCACAAGACCTCAGAGAGCAACGGCTGCTACATGAACCCCAAATAGCAACCTTTTTCGATTATGCCAAAACTAATGGCTTGCTGCATGCCATTGTGCGTTGCAACGGTTCGGCAGATTGCCGCAAAAGCCATATTATCGGTGGCCTGATGTGCCCGTCATTTATGGCCAGCCACGAAGAAAAAGACAGCACACGTGCCCGGGCCAACCTGTTACGCGAAATTCTTGCCGATGAAAAGCTCAGCAAGCCTTTTGCCAGCCGGGAGCTTTACGATATCCTCGACCTGTGTCTGATGTGCAAAGGCTGCAAGGCGGAATGCCCGTCGGGAATTGATATGGCCAGGTATAAAGCTGAATTTTTACAGCACTATTATCTCGCACACCATGCCGCTTTGCGTACCAGACTGGTGGCTGGTATAACCCGGATTAACAGGATTGGGGCTTGTTTTCCAGCCGTATTCAATTTTTTTGCTACTAATAAGTATTTTTCATCAGCACTAAAAAGATTTTTGGGTTTCGCCCGGCAAAGGCAGATACCCCTGCTGGGCAAGTCAACTCTTAAGAAGTGGGCAAAAAAATATTTAAGGCAAAACAACGGCCTTGGGGAAAAAATACTGTTTTTTACCGACGAATTCACAAATTATACTGATGTTGAAATAGGTAAAAAAGCGCTTATGTTGCTGGTAAGCCTGGGTTATCATGTTGAAATAGCTCCCGTTAGCGAAAGCGGCCGGACCTGGTTTTCCAAAGGGATGCTCAGGCAGGCAAAAAAGATTTCCCGAAAAAACATCAAAAAACTCTCTGCTGTTGTCAGTGAGCAGGCTCCCCTTGTTGGAATTGAGCCTTCTGCAATTTTGAGTTTCAGGGACGAAATACCTGATATAGTAGGAGAGGACCTTAGAAAAAATGCTGAGGTTGTGGCCGGTTGTTCTTTTACTATTGAGGAGTTTATTGTAAAAGAATATGAGGCGGGAACTATTAATGCCGGCTTGTTTACTTCTGAGGTCAAAAAGATAAAACTGCACGGCCATTGTCATCAGAAAGCATTGTCAACCACACTGCCAACGCGTAAAATGCTTTCCATACCCATAAATTTTCTTGTTGAAGAAATACCTTCAGGCTGTTGCGGTATGGCGGGGTCTTTTGGTTTTGAAAAAGAACACTATGACCTTTCCATGAAAATCGGAGGCATGGTTTTATTTCCCGCCCTGAAAAAAACCGGGGATGATTACATTATTGTTGCTCCGGGTACCAGTTGTCGTCAACAGATCAAAGATGGTTTAGGAAAAACGGCTTTTCATCCGGTTGAGGTGCTTTTTTCTTCGTTGGTCTGATAAATTTTACTCTTTATTGAAAAATTTTTTTCCAAAAATTTGGATATTGCAAATTTTTTTAGTAAATTCGTACACAAATTATAACGGTATAAGATTTAAAAGCAAAAATTGGTACACAAAAATTAATCGTATATCAATTATATGTGTATGAAACAAAGAAAAAAAACCAGATAAAACATGAAAAAATTCCTGTTAATTGTGCCCTTAGTTGGTTTTCTGGCCGGTTGCCAGAAAGAGTATCAGTGTACTCAACAAATTACCAAGCATGTAAATGGAGTTGAGATTGACAATCAGCAGATCGTTATGTACTCTGAAAACAACCTCGATGGCACTTGTTTTAATTACGAACAAACAGTTAATGACACAGTTACGATAAGTAAAACCACTTGTGAGTAATTGTCATTGACCTTCTTTCATTCTTATTTATAGAATTTTTAGTCTTTACATGGTACGCAGACCTTAGTTTTGAAATGGGAAGGTACCCGTGATAAAAGCGCTTCATATTCTGAAGTGCTTTTTTTATATGCCTTTTTTGTTATTTTATCTGAAAATAATCTAATTTTTTTTGAAAAAAATTTCTTTTTTTCAAATTATTTTATTAATTTTGTCTGCGGATTTATCAATTACAATATTTATTTAAAACATTTTATACCATAAATTTATGCGTATATCAATAGAATAAATATGAAAATGATAAAAAAAACAAGACGAAACATGAAAAAAATCCTTTTTATCGTACCCGCAATCGCATTTCTGGCCGGCTGTCAGAAAGAGTATCAGTGTACTCAACAAATTACCAAGCATGTAAATGGAGTTGAGATTGATAATCAGCAGATTGTTATGTACTCTGAAAACAACCTCGACGGTACCTGCTTCAATTACGAGCAGACTATCAATGATACCGTCACGGTGAGTAAGACAACTTGTGAATAAAAACGCTTAATAATTCCAGCGATTTATTGATCACATTGGCTAAAATCCTTTAACAATTTCAAAAACAATAATATTACATGCTGATTTTAACTTGTAGTCTGTTGTTATTTCTCTTCGCAAAAAAATCTACCAGGCTGGTAATAGCCTTAAAAATCCTTACAGGGAAAAAGCTCTGTATAACTTTTCCATAAAGTTTTCTGCTGATATACAGTTATTTTCTATTTCTGCAATTTTGTTGCGGCGCGGCACGTTATTATCTTAACCCCTAAGATAATAACTATGAGGACAATCAGCAATCTATTGGCCCTCCTGGTTTTTGTTTCTGCCCAGGCACAGCCGTTAAAACAAAAAAACACCCCCGCAGGCATTTTTTCTTTAGGCGCACGAACATGCATCGGCTTGGTAAACGATGGACAATGGCAGCGTACCGCGTTTGGCACCGGGGGCCAATTTCGTATACAGTTTTCCGACAGGGTAAATACCGAATGGTTTGCCGACCACCTGAAGGCCGATTTGAGTGATTATGCCTGGCGGGCCGACACTCATATAGGCTGGAGCGTCATGTATTACCTGACAAAAAAGCCACAACCTTTAGTCAGGCCTTACGTCCTTGCCGGACATTGTTTTGAATACCTGAAATTTACAGATAATAACGACGGTTCCAATTTTGCCGAACGCTGGAGTGCATCGGTACAGGGTGGGGCAGGCGCACAGTTAAATATTTCCCCGAGGTTGGATTTATCGCTGGCCGCACAATATATGCTGCATCTGGGGACAAAAATCAAACCGGCAAACACCGAAGGGGTGACTACATTTTCAAAATCTGAAGGGCTGGGCATTCACGACCATATTTTGTTGCACCTGAGTATTAACTATAAAATTGCTGACCTATGGTAAGAAAAACATTTTTTGCGATAGCTTTGATTATAGGCCTTCAAAGCATTTTACAGGCACAGGATTTTTATGACAGGAGCGGTTTGCTAAAAGCTAATCTTACTTTCAATCAGGGTTTTATGTTGTTTCATAAAGCTCCAAATGTTTACCTGGGCGGCAACTTTGAATATTTTCCTGACCAAAACATCAGCATCCGTGGTGACTGTTTCTGGTATCTGGATAGCCGCCGGGAGAATCCGGTGTTAAAACAAAGTACTCTTGTGTTTTTTGGCGCCTTGTTTCATTTACCCAAAGGGAAAAGCGACTTCTATACCGGAATACAGCCGGGTTTTGCTTTTACCCGGCCTGCTCTGTTGTCATCGACAGATCAGAGTTATCCACTGCGCATGATGCCATCTTTGGCGCTGTCGCTGGGATATAGTTTTTATTTTTCGCGGTTCTGCAATTTTTTTGTGGGTGTAAATTATTTTGTGTTGCGCTACCGCGGTGCCGGAAATGGTTCCCTGAAACTCGATGAACTGATGATTTCGGGTGGGCTGGGTTTTCATTTGAGTACCAAAAAACAAAAACCGGCGAACTAAAGCAGTTGCCGGTTTTTCATAACGTCAGGACTGGCTTTCCTATTTCTTGGTGGGTAAAGGCAACACACCTGTCATATCGCCAATAACGTTGATAAGTTCCGAATTGGTTGGCAATACAATTTTTGTGTTGTTCTGGAGCGCATTTTCCAGGGCTTCCAGTTTTCTCAACATCTGTGCATTTCCAATGAAATACTTTTCTGCGGCTTCGTTGACCAGTTTGATAGCTTCGGCTTCACCCTCGGCATGGAGGATTTTCGCTTGTTTAACACCTTCGGCTTCTTTAATCTTCGATCGTTTCACCCCGTCGGCAGTGGTTTCTGCGGCTGTGGCAAAGTCAACGGCAGCAATTTTTTCGTTTTCGGCTTTTACAACCTTGTTCATTGTTTCCTGAACATCTTTTGGAGGGTCAATCTCTTTGAGCTCGGTACGCACAATCTCGATGCCCCAGCTTTTGGTTTCTTCGCAAAGGGTTTTGTGCAACTCCGAATTAATTTTTCCTCTTTCGCTGTTGGCTGATTTTAATGTCAGCGTACCTATTATATTTCTCAGGGTAGTGCGGGCAAGGTTGACAATCTGCCATTGGTAGCGATTTACATGATACTGCGATGCTTTGATGCTATCTTCATCTTCTTTAACCTTGAAATAAACCTGGGCATCCACGCGGGCATTCAGGTTATCATTGGTGATAATCTCTTGAGGTTCAGCATCTACCATGGTTTCAGTAATGTTAACACGGTACATTTTTTCGATGACAGGAATAATCCAGTGAAAACCTGCACCGGCAAAACGGTTATATTTCCCGAATCGTTCTATCAATCCCCTGTGGGTGGGCCTTACTATTCTTATGCCCCAGAAAAACAATAATAATACCGGAATCCCGATATAAGCTAAATACATCATAAATCCTCCTTTTTTTTAATTTGTGACAATAAAAGTACAAATTTAATTGATTGATGGTATAAAAATTTTTAATAATTAAAAGTTGGCAATATTTTGTGTAACTTCTGCTTTTTCAGATAATTATATATTAAAATATTCTCGGTATTAACGATTATTAACAAAAATGGTGGTTCTATATGCTGACAAATAGATACTTTTGTACTCAAATTAACAAGAAAGTTATGAAAAGAACAATTATTATTATCAGTTTCTGTATTGGCTTATTTTATAGTGTTGGTGCCCTGGCACAATGTCCGGGATGTGTTACCAATACCGGCTGTACATCCACCCCGGCCAAGCCCACCATTTGTCCTGACGTGATGCCTGATGGCTATGCTATGCAGCCATATGACGAGAACATTTCTTTTTATCTGCCTACAGATTTTACCACACAGGGCCATGATGTTGAACTTTTTCAGCTGGACATCCTCAATGTTACCGGCTTGCCTTTCGGCTTAAGTTTTCAAACCAGTGCATATCCCGATAATATTTATTATCCGACCAGCAACCCACCGGTTACCGAACACGGATGTGCCAAGATCTGCGGAACTCCCATTATGCCTGGTACATATAACATTACTGTGTTTGTTCTGGCTCATGTCCATGTTACCGATCTGGGTGGCATCACACAAACTTCCAATGATTCGTTTATCCTGCCCATTACTATTCTTCCTGCGGCCGCTTCCAACAATGGTTTTTCTATTTCAAACCCTTATGGCTGCGCACCACTGAGTACCAGCTTTACATGCAACAGGCCCAGCAACGGAAATCCTAATTATACCTATCATTGGGATTTCGGAAACGGAAATCAGTCTTCACTGGAAAACCCACCTGCCCAGAATTATCCCAACCCCGGTAGTTTCCCCGTTACCTTACAGACACAAATTGATACCCTGCCTTATTACCTGCAGTCGCTTACCGTTAATGCTGCTCCCGATTGTAATGATAATCCCTGGAGTGCTCCGGATTATTATTTCAAACTCAAATTAGGCACCAATACATTATTTACTTCTGCCTATATTGATAATACTGATGCTCCGGTAACCTTTTCTTTCTCACCTATCCCGCTTACCAACGCCAATTACACTATTGAGCTGTGGGAGTACGATACCGGACTGGCTGGCGAAGATGATCATTGTGGCAATTATACATTCCCGGGCCATACGGTAGGCACATATACTCTTACCACCGGCACCAGCGTTATTACTTATACCGTAAGCCATCCTGTTCTTAACTATACAGATATCGACACCATCAATGTATATCAAAGTCCGGTGGTAGGAACGCTGACCTTTTCACCTAACGACACCGTGTGCGACAAAGATTCAGTGTTATTGTCCATTACCGATAGTTTTGGTGGAATCTATCAGTGGTATAACGACACCAATGCTATCAACAACGCTACCGCATCAACTTATTATGCTAAAACCAACGGTAAGTATTGGGTGGAGGTTTCCAATGCCAATGCCTGCCGTACCAATTCAAATGTAAAACCAATTACCTTTATTCAAAACCCTGACAAACCCGGCGTGTGGATTACCGGAAATACCCTTAATACAAATTTGCCGGGCTTTGACCTGCAGTGGTATCAGGAGGGCGTGTTGATTCCGGGTGCCAATGGCTTCTCATACGATGCCGATACATCCGGATATTTCTGCGTAGTGGCTACCAATTGGTTTGGCTGCACCACATCGTCCGACACGGTTTATGTTACTTATATTCCTGATCTGGGGATACCCGAAACGCTTGGCATATCAGGCTTGCAATTGATTCCAAATCCCACAGCGGGAAAATTTACTGTCAATTTTGAAACGACCTCACAGGAGGATGTGCAGATAAAGGTAACCGACCTGCTGGGACGGGTTGTTTATCAAAATATTTTCACTTATCAAAGCGGACATTTTTCGCAGGAGGTTGATCTGACCAAGGCGCAAAAAGGAATGTACCTCGTCGATATTTTATCGGGCAATACCAAGGCAAACAGCCGGTTAATCAAGCAATAATCTATCTGGAAGATAACGAAAACGCCCTGTGAAAAGTTCACAGGGCGTTTTTTCTATGCCCAAAAAGGGAAATTTTTGAAAATATTGAACAGCACAAACATTTCTGCTGCTTCCGCAAAACCATATTCTTTTAGCTGATGATCAATGAACCTGACATGTATCATTTCAAAATCCCCGGGAAGGAAATACGCCTTTACCTGTTCGTCTTCATACACAAAGCGGTCATCTGCCAAAGTCAGGGTTTTTATTATTCCATCAGTTTTTTTAATCAGTATCGTTCTGTCGTTAATAGTATTCATGAAGAATCCGTTGTCAGCATCTTTGAATTTTATCAGGTCGATAAAAAGCCTGGGTTTATCGGCAAATGGCCTGCCCGCCGTGGGGCAGAAGGTGGTACAGTTGCCGCATTCGTTGCACATATCAGCGATGTTCAACACCTGATGTTGCTGGTGAATGCTCCATTCGCTGTCATCTTCAAATACAATTTCTTTATCGTCTTTTAACACTGCTTTTTGCAGCAATATCCGTTGTGGTTGCAGTTCATAGGCAAAATTTGCCCTGTTAGGACACACCGTAACGCAGATGTTGCACAGCTCGTCGCAATGCAGGCACCTGGCCGCCTCGGTGGTGGCATCTTCTTCGGATAATCCTATGCTGTCGGGTTCTGTTAATGACAGCGTTTTTGGTTCTGTGTTTGCCAAGGCCGTTTGTCTGTATTGCCTGATGGACTTCCTGGTCATCAGGTCGTTGTACGTGTGCTGCCTGTTGTTTTTTAGCTTTACGGGCAGGTCTGTTACCGTATTCAGTATCTCTGCGGCAGCTTTACGTCCGTCGGCGATAGCCTGTATCACGGTGGCAGGGCCGCGGAGGGCATCGCCACCGATGTAAACACCGTTGATCTGGGTTTTGAAACTATTGGCTTCTGGCCGTTTGGGGGCTTCCACCAGGAAATCCATGACAATTTCCTGACCCAGGGCTGGAATCAGGGTGTCGAAATCGAGGGTGTGTTCCGATCCTTCAATTTTTACGGGGGCCGCTCTGCCGCTGGCATCCGAAGCGCCGGGTCTCATTTTGGAACATACCAGCCCGGTCATCATGTTGTTCTCGGAAATGATTTTTTCGGGAAGAATATGTTCGATGATCTCTATGTCTTCATTCATGGCAGCTATTATTTCTTCGGCGTCGGCCGGCATATCCCTTAGGGTGCGGCGGTATAAAATACTGACTTTGCCTTTGCTGCCAACAATCCTTTTTGCAGTGCGGGCCACGTCTATCGCAGTGTTTCCGCCACCAACCACCGCAATTTTTTGACCGGTAAGAAGGCTGTTGCCCTTTCGTATCTCGGATAAAAATGCAAGGGGATCCACCAGCGATTTGGGTGCGGTGCCGGCAATGTTAAATGCTTTAGCTTTCTGCGCACCAACGGCAATAAAGATTACATCATGTGCTTTCTGCAAATCTTTAAAGGTAGATTTATCTATTTTCGTTCCGTAAATGATTTCTACTCCAACAGATTTGATGCGTTCAATATCCTGTTCGATAGCTTGCCCGGAAAGGCGGTATTGCGGGATGGCGTCGCTGATCATGCCTCCGGCAAAGCTCTTGGTTTCGTATATCGTAACCTTAAAACCTCCTAATGCCAGATAAAACGCGCAGGACAATCCTGAAGGCCCGGCGCCTATGATGGCGGCTTTGTGTTTGCTGTCCCCGGAGGGTGTCAGCCGGGCCTGCAATTTTTGTTCGGTAATAAAGCGTTTGACTTCCCTGATCATCAAAGGGTCATCGTAGTTTATTCTGGTGCATTTGCTCTGGCACTGATGGTCGCATACCATCCCGCACACGGCAGGCAGCGGATTCGTTTTAAGAATTACGGTCAATGCTTCGTCATACCTGCGGTTGGCGGTGTAAAAAAGATAATCAGGGATGTCCTGATTGGTGGGGCAGGTGTTGACACATGGCGCTTGTATGCAGTCAAAAAACGACAGTTTACGGCCGGTTTTTATGCTGGGTTCATCAAAAATATCTTTGCTGTACCGTTTGTTTTTCAGCACATCGTCGGCATATTCATTTAGCCTTGCAAGATGGTCCGATGTGGTGCTTTTTTTGAAATAATCAGAAAGGCTACCATTGTCTTTCGTATTCAGAAATCCGGAAATGTTTTGCACATATTGGCCTAATCGCCCGTAACCTCCTGGTTTCAACAAGTCGGAAGACACTGTAACCGGATAAATTCCGCAACTTATTATATCACTGACGTTAAAACAGTCGGCGCCGCCGGAGAATGATATTTTCAGCTGTCCGCCGAAATCCTGCTGAAGTTTGCGGGCAATATTTATGGAAACAGGATGCAGCGCTTTGCCGCTCATGTACATCATTTTTTCTTCCGGGTTGAAAATGTTGCGGTTATTGAGGCTTTCTAAGGTGTTAGTAAGTTTGATGCCAAAGAAAACCTTGTTATTTTGTGCGGCCTGGGTAAGAGCTTTAATGATGGAAAGGGCGTTGTCATATTTCAGGTCGTGTTCAAATGCCAGGTCGGGTACCTGAGTGTGGTGATGGTGCACCTCGTTGAGGATGCGGCGTAGTTCCTGCGGCCCCAGCAGCGTGGGATTGAGCTTAACAAACGTGTGCAGTTTTTTTTCTTCAATGAGGTAAAGGCCTATCTTCTCTATCTCTTCGGGCGGGCAGCCGTGCATGGTGGACAAGGTAATGCTGTCAGAAATTTTTGAAGGAATTTCAATATCTTTTATTTCGGGATACCACGCTGCCAATTCGGCTACCATAGCTTCTTTTTCAGCAGAACAGTCGTTCATCTTGTTAAGGAACCACTGGACATTATCCTTGCAGATTCCTTCATAATTGTAGCCGACACTCATGTTGAAAATGGTTTCCGGATTGCTGCCGTAACCGAATTTATGCGAAAGCAGGTGGATTAGTATCCAGGCTTTGAGGTATTCGTTAAACGATGCTTCAATTTTTAGTTCCTGCGACCATTCGCAGTTATAGCCTTCGTCCTGCATGTCGATACAGGGTTTGGAAATGGTCAATTCATCGAGTGTCTGTACGGTTTTTAATTCGATGTATCTTGCTCCGCAAAGCCAGGCTGCTATAATGTTTTGCGCCAGTTGCGAGTGCGGTCCGGCAGCCACGCCAAAAGGAGTAGCCAGGTGTTGGCCGAACATTTCAGTCTTTAAATGCTTATAGCTTTTGGGGCTAAAGAACAATTCCTGCTGAATACCCAGAATGGATTGTCCTTTTTGATCAGAGAAAATCATATTCACGAGTTGTCGTAGTTGAAGAGGGGCAAAATTGTCGTTCATGGATAAAGTATTATAATTATATTTACGACAAAAATAAAAATTATTGGATAAATACCAGGATGATTTAATGAATACTTCAAAGGATAACCACCAGACCGGTTGGGCGGCTGTGATATTATCAGCCGGACTGTCGTCGAGGATGCAACAGCACAAAGCCTTGCTCCGCTTTGATGCGCATAGGACTTTTATCCGGAAAATTGTCGATGAATATGCCCGGGCAGGATGCAGGCAAATTGTTGTGGTTACCAATCAGGACAATAGTAAACCAATACAGGAAGAATGCTCAAAGATCCAAAACACACAAATAAATTTTGTGATCAATGACCATCTTGAAAAAGAAAAATTTTTTTCTGTCAGGTTGGGCATAGAACGCTGTCTGCCGGCCGGCGGCTGTTTTATTCAGCCTTGCGACAGTCCTTTTATTACAGCGGCCTTATTGAAAAAAATGTTGTTATTGGCGGAAGATGACAGTTATGTTGTTCCGGTGTATCAAGGAAGAAAAGGCCATCCTGTGTTATTGGGCCGCAACCTTATGAAAGGGGTATCTCTGGCAGAGGATGATGCCATGAATTTCAAATATTTTCTGTCTGATTTTAATAGTATACACTTCGAAACTTCCGAAAGTCATGTTCTTGACAACATAAATACCATTAATGATTACAATCAACATTTTAATAAATAAAGAGCGTGAAGACTTTTATTTTTCTTATATAGCTACAAAAATATTTTGTTGTTAAGTAGTTGTTTAGCATTTTATTATAAAAAAAATCGTGAAAAAAAGAAAAATTTCCGAAAAAATATTTTTTATGAAACCCAGTTATATTAAAACAATAAGAGTTATATAAATTAAAAAAAAACTTAAATTTTTCTTGCGGGGAGTGAAATTTATTTATATATTTATCAAAAATTTAATTATATGGATACTCAAAATAAGCCGACGATTTTATTTCCTTATGATTTTACGCCGGAATCGGATTTTGCGGTGGATTACCTGGTGGGTTTGTCAAAACTGTTCAATTTTTCTGCTGAAATTTTGAATATTTATGATGAAGGCACCAAAAAATTCATGAAGGAAAACCATCTGGATAAGTCCGCTTTGGAGGAAAAAGTTCAACTGATGGCTAAAGATTTGCAGGAAAAGCATGGTATCATGACTACTTATCTGATGAAAAATGTTCCTATCAAACGCATACGTCAGATTTCAAGAAAAGAAAATGTAACTTTTACCTTATTGGGCATTATTAAGCCATACAAACCTTCTACCAAGATATTGAAGGTGATTACCACCTCCCCGGTGCCTGCTTTTGTTGTGCAGACCGGTATGCCATATAAACCTATTAAAAACATTGTTTTTCCATTAGACGATTCTACTGCCAGCAGGCAAAAAGCCGGGTGGGCGCTGCGTTTTGCCAAAGCCTGCAACAATGCCATCGTGCATATATACACCATTAGCCCTGCGGCCCTCAAAAGTAAAGAGCGTGAATTCAAACAGTATAAGGTAATTGAATCGTGCGAACATTTCTTTTACCGCAATGGAGTTAATTTTGTTACCGAAACCTCACAGGGTAACTATAAAGATTATCCTCAGGAAATTAAAAAATATGCAGAAAACGTAGGCGCCGATCTGTATATCATTATGATCAGGCCAAAGAAAATGTTTTCGCCTATCGACCCTGTGGATTATCAGATCATATTCAACCAGCAGAAAATTCCGGTGTTGTGTGTAAATCAACGCGACCTTTTTGTTGGCGGCGGTTTTACCTGAGATTAGTTGCTGTTGGGCTGTTTGCCGGCCGTAAGTTATTTCCAAAAAATCATATCTGCTTTGCGATTGGATAATTATTTGTAGATTTGCAATTATTTAAATTCTAAGATCTATGAATAAGTTAGCTGTTATTGCTTTTGGAGGTAACGCGTTGCTGCGTGGAGAACAAAAGGGAACCATTCAGGAACAGGAGCATAATGCCCGTGAAACCTGCACCAACCTCCTTGAGCTCGTAAAAAAGGATTACAACATTGTGATTACTCACGGTAATGGTCCACAGGTTGGAAATATTATTCTTCAAAACATTGCCGGTGCGCGTTTGTTTGGTGTTCCCGAAATGCCAATGGATATCTGCGGTGCCTATTCGCAGGGATTCATCGGTTATGTTATCGAACAACAATTTCGTAATTTGCTTGAAGAAAACAACCTCGACAAGGATGTGATTACCATAGTAACCCAAGTGCTGGTTGATAAGGATGATCCCGCCTTTCAAAATCCTACCAAGCCTGTCGGGCCTTTTTATACCAAGGAAGAAGCCGACAAAATGGCTGCCGAAAGCAAATCGGTGTTTGCTGCTGACCCTCGCGGACGCGGCTGGCGCAAGGTAGTGGCTTCGCCAGTGCCCTTGAAGATCGGCAATAAAAATACTATAGAAAACATAGCCCGCAATGGACAGATAGTAATTGCTGTTGGCGGTGGAGGAATACCGGTGTATTACAAACGCCCCAATTTTCTCGAAGGTATTGATGCCGTGATTGACAAAGACCTTGCCTCTTCGTTGCTGGCATTGCAGATACATGCCGACGAGTTTTATATCCTTACCGATGTGCCAAAAGTGTGCATAAATTTTCATAAACCCGACGAAAAACACCTTGACGTCATGAGCGTGGAAGAAGCCAGACGGTATCTTGCCGAAGGGCATTTTGCCGAAGGCAGCATGGCTCCGAAGATACGGGCTGCTATTAACTTTACCGAAAAAGGGAAAGGTGAAGCGATTATTACTGAAGCATCACAACTTTCAAATAAAAATTGCGGAACCAAAATTGTAAAATCCAAATAATTATTTTATGGGTGAAATCATTTGTCCACAATGCAAAGCCACGCTGGCTGAGCATGCAAAATTTTGTCATGTTTGTGGCTACAAGCTGCTTGATGACAACGCGCAACTCAATGATACAGCACAACCCAATGACACCGTCGAAGACAAAACCATCGATATGAAGGATTTTACCGATGTGCATCCTGAGGAAGTGATGACGGCAATCAAAAGCGGTAATATCTTCAAAAGAGCCATCAATATTATGTTTAAACCAAAAACAGAATGGGAGGGGGTTACTGCTGAAAAGCCCAGGGTACCTATGCTGATTTTCGGATATTCATTGGTCTTTGCCATTATTCCGGTTGTTTCTCTTATTCTTGGCTATGGACTTATCGGTCACAAAATCACTGTTGCCTGGGATAATAGTTTTGGCATTGGTTTTATGCAGGCCTTTGTTTTTATCCTTGCTTCATTTACTGCCATCATCGTGGGTGCTGTGGTTATCAACGCCATGGCTCCGGCTTTTAAAACTGAAAAAAACTTTGGCAGGGCCATGCAGCTTACAACTTATTCCTTTACACCGGTATTTTTTGCAGGCGCCTTGTTTTTCTTTCCTTTTCTATCGGTTCTTGCCAACCTTGCCGGCCTCTACGGTGTATTTGTGTTACTGATTGGCCTGCCAATAGTGATGCGGACACCCAAAAACGACCAGATAGGATATTTTTTCGCTTCTATCGGCGTGCTTTTTGGAATTTATTACACAGTAAAATGGACCCTGGCACTCACTTTTGCTTTGGCATCCAGCGCCATGTGGCATATGCATTATTCATTTTAAAACTGTTTGCTGATACCTGATGGAATTACCCGAAATCAACGAATTGGGCGAGAAGGTAAAACACTGGCAGACTGAAGAAACAAGGTACTACAGGCTGCTGCCATTAAAAAATTATGTCTTTTCGGTAATGGCTGTATTGGGCATTACAGCTACATGCCTGCCCTGGGCTGATATTACTGTAGGCTTTTATAATAAGGCTATGGCTGTGGGGCTGCATTTTTTTTCGGGCTGGATAATATTTTTGATATACATTGCAGTCATTGGGATTATGTTGTTTAATAAGCATCTTAAAGTTGATATCAAACTGGCGGAAAAAGCCCCTGCTTATGCGGCTTTTACAACATCAGCACTTACGCTGATTTTTATAGTATGGAAGCTTTTCAGGGTGCGATACGGTGTGTATATATGTCTGGTTGTTTCATTGGTATTTTTATTTTTGGTATGGTACTTCAACTATAGGAACAAAAGAGGTATTTTTGACAAATCGACAAATTAAAAATTACATTAAAAAATCAATTATAATTTAAAAAAAAACGGAGGATTATTATGGCTTTTAATTTAAAAAACAGAAATTTTCTGAAAGAACTTGACTTCACTCCCGAAGAGATGAAGTTTTTATTAAAACTGTCGGCAGATCTCAAAACTGCAAAATATGCCGGCACGGAACAGCAGATGCTGAAAGGCAAAAACATTGTGTTGCTTTTTGAAAAAGATTCTACCCGCACGCGCTGTGCCTTTGAAGTGGCAGCTCTCGATCAGGGCGCACATGTTACCTATTTAGGCCCCAGCGGTTCGCAGATGGGCAAAAAGGAATCGATGAAAGATACGGCCCGCGTTCTTGGCAGGATGTACGACGGAATTGAATACCGCGGCTATGCACAAACCATTGTGGAAGAGTTGGCCAAATACGCCGGCGTGCCCGTGTGGAACGGCCTGACCAATGAATTTCATCCTACCCAGATACTGGCCGATTTTCTTACCATGAGCGAACATTGTAATAAACCGCTGAACCAGATTTCTTTTGCTTTTGTGGGCGATGCCAAAAACAACGTAGGTAATTCGCTGATGGCCGGTGCTGCCAAAATGGGTATGGATTTCAGGGCCGGCGCACCCAAATCATGCCAGCCGGATAAAAAACTGGTGGAAGAATGCAAAAAAATTGCAAAAGAAACCGGTGCAAAAATCACCATCACCGATGACCCGATTGCTGCCGTAAAAGGAGTTGATTTTATTTATACCGATGTTTGGGTATCGATGGGTGAACCCGATCATGTATGGGTAGAACGTATCAAGTTGCTCAAACCCTATCAGGTAAATGCAAAACTCATGAAAGCCACCGGCAATCCCAATACCAAATTCCTGCACTGTTTGCCGGCTTTTCACAACCGCGAAACCAAAATCGGTGAAGAAATATTTCAGAAATATGGCCTTGATGGTATGGAAGTTACTGAAGACGTTTTCGAATCAAAAAATTCCATCGTTTTTGATGAAGCCGAAAACCGCATGCATACCATTAAAGCTGTAATGGTGGCCACGCTGGCCTAGCATCATGTGACTTGCCTTTATACACTGGCATGAACAGGATATCGCAGTTTTTTGTTAGGATCAGAGGTAAACAGTTTTTTCGCAAACTGAAAAAACTGTTTACCTGGGTCCTTATAATATTTTTTGCGGTTTATGTTGCCTGTAATATCGTTATTTATTGCAGTTCAAAAGGTTTCTTGTATGTCGATCAGGCCACCACACCCGCCAGTTATGTGGCACTGGTTCCCGGTGCCAGTGTATATGCCAACGGACAACCTTCGGAAATACTTGCCGACAGGCTGGATAAGGCTTTTGAGCTATACGAGGCAGGCAAGGTAAAGCGTTTTTTGTTGAGCGGCGATCATAGCACCCGGACATACAACGAAGTTAAAGCAATGAAAAACTACCTGAACAAAAAAGGGGTACCGGACAGCGTGCTTTTTACCGACCATGCCGGCCTGGATACCTACAGTTCGATGGTGCGGGCTGCCCGTGTGTTTGAAGTGGACAGCCTGATTGTGGTAACGCAGACTTTTCATTTGCGCAGGGCGGTTTATATTGCCCGTAAACTGGGGCTGACAGCCTATGGATACCGGGCTGATGTGCACAGGTATCCCAGCATAAATTACCTGATGATACGGGAGAGCTTTGCCGGAATCAAAGCCGTTTTTGAGGTGCTTTTTCATGTTAATCCCAGGTTTGGCGGAGAAAAAATTCCCATCACCGGAGACAGTAGTAAAAGTTACGATTGATAAGCAATACTCCGTTGCCGGTCTATTCCAGGGATTGCATTTTTTTATGGTTTTGTATCAAACGTTCAATTGCAGCTTTTTTCTCTTCCGCTTCGAGCAATTCCTGCTTTTTGTTGTCAATGGATGTTTGTATCTGATGGTAATGGTCTGTAGCGTTTTTTCCATCAGCTTTTAATTGCTTTAGCTGTGCTTCATATTTTTTGCTTTCGGACGACAAAAAACTAATGCGCGACTGTATGTGGGCAAGATCATTGTCGAGGTTTATACCGAGGCGTTCGTTACATTTCTGGAGCAGCTCGAGCAGCATGGTTTCGCGGGCCAAAAGTTTGTTATATTGAAAAATTCTTTTGTCTTCGGCCTGTTTGAGCTTTTCGTATTCCTCTTTGGTTTTAATGTAGTTTTCTTTTTTTGTTTTTTTATTGGCTTCCAGTTCTGTCATGGTTTTTTTCAGGTCATCCATTTTTTCATGATTGGCATCCTGCCAGCCGGTGAGTGTGCGCTCAGCTTTGGGAATTTCGTACCGCACCGCGGCCAAATCTTCTTTTAAAACCTCGATAAGTTTGTTTGTTTCATCAGAATTAGCCAGGTTGTAAATGTTGTTGTTGTATATTTCATTGAAATTTTCGGTTACCACGGTTTTCTCCTGGTTGTCCAGATATATTACAAACTCCTTGTTGGCGCGTTTCACTTCCGAAGAGTTAAAATTGGATGTTTTTATGAATTCATCCATTTCGTCTAATGCAACTTCTTCGCCTCCAAAGATTATGATAACCGATTTTACCTTTACCAGCATATTGTTTTTATAATCATCACGGGTTTCGATTTTCCATGCAAAATTGATTTCCTGGGGGTACAGCATCCCAGTGTTGTCGGGGTTGAGTAAGATGTAATAATTGTAAGTTTTTGATTTTTTTGGGTTCTTACTGTCTGGAATTACAATGGGAATATCAATCCGTAGAAATGTCTTGCCTGCAATACCGGTTTCTTTCTTCTCGAGGCTGTGTAGTTTATTGATGATGTCTTCCATTTTGCTGAGCACATCCTTTTGGTAATTCATATCCTTATAGAAATACCAATAATCGGAGAAGTCATAATTCTTTTTAAAACTCTCTACCTGTCCAACGAAAGATTTTCCTGGTTTTCCACCTCTGACACCGGCGTGTTTTCCGCAATAGATATATGCCCAGTAAATTTTGTCATCTTTCCATACGTAAATTTTATAAATACCGTCCACCGTGCCGTCATCGTTCAGGGGCATGATACCCGGTTCGTAGGGATAACAATAAAAACCCTGGTTTATCATGCGACCGTTGAGGGTGTTCAGGCGGATGTCGTCGGAGTTGGAATAGCCCAGTTTTTCGCAGCCTTCTTTCCAGATGATAACGCCTTCGAACTGCGAAAAAGGAGGGAAGTCGTGCGGGATGATGGTAGGCATGTTTCTACCCTTGGTGCCATAGGGTAACATTACAAAATTCAATAAGCCGGTTTTGGTACTTACCTCACTGTCTTTGTCGTATTGAAAGGCACAATGCCAAATGGGGTTTTTTTTGTCGCCCGGAACCCAGGCGTAGCTGTACGATTCAAGCTCTCCATTGAGGTTTCTGCCTTTGCCTTTTAAAACCACGGTTTCATTTAAGTCCCTCCAGTAAATGTCGTTGAAATATCTGAAAAGCTCGTATTTTCCGAAACGCAGAATTTTTTCGTTGGGTTGGTGCAGCAAATCATAGACTTCATTTTTGTAATTGTCGATAAGCCGGTATGGAATATCATTGACGGTGAGGTTGTTTTCCGCCAGGTATTTTTTTGTGTTGAAACGCTGCAGGATACATTGCTGAATTTCCGGGGGAGTTTCGTTTGAGAACTGCCGTGCGGCGATGTTGATGCTGTCGCAGTACATCAGGAAAAAGGTTTCCATCCATTCGTACACCAGGTCGAAATTGTTGGCATCTTTCCACGATCCGGAACCTTCAATTTGAGGGAAAACAAGCGTATCATAAACGGTTTTCTTCCCCATCTTTTTCTTGATGTAAAAACCCGCCAGGTCGGCCGTAACCCGCCCTGAGTCGATACCCAAACGCGGTATGGTGGACATAAAAGGTTTTTCTACAGCTACATTTTTGCCAATGTTTTGATTAAAGGCAGAATCCACCATAAATTTTTCTTCCGTGATGTTGTAATGCCAGATACATCCCAGATCGTAAGAGTGGTGGTTTTTTACTTTTTTGGCTGGCAAAAAATTTATTTCTGCTGCAGTATAGCCCAGATTTACCAGCGTCGACAGTAAGGTGTTGCCAAATATCAGATAGTCGTAGGCTGTGGTGTAGGTTCTTATTCCATAATCAAATTTGTTGTTTGGTCCGACAAATCTTCCGTCAAACAGGCCAATCACATACTGACTTCCATACTGATTGGTATAGAATTTTTTTCTCAGGTTGAATACCTCTTTCCATTCGTCCACAGGTTTTGATTTTTTTATGGAATCGCTTACGCTGTTTCGGGGAGTATCGTTTTGGCCAAGGGCCGAAGGGATAAGGGAAAGGGAAAAAAGTATGTACAGGGAAAGCGCAAAAATTAATTTATTCAGGCAAAAACTTCTGCAGGAGGCAGGGCGTACTGCTCCCTTTTTCAGAACCATCAAGAGTTCTAATAAGAAATTATTTTTATTGTTTAAAAACAAAATATATCCTATTAGCAGCCTGTTAAAAATTATTAGTTACACATTTATTAATTCAATAAAAGCTCGAAAATTTCTTTAAATATCCATTAGCTTTTTATACAAAAATACGAAAAAAAGGTTACATAATCAATAAGATATAGTGGATACACCTGTAGTAAGTGCTTATTTTTTTACCAAAAAAAATTTTTGGTTATTTGTTATTATCTGCCTGAATGGAAAATCAGGGTTTGAATTGAAAAGTTGAATAAAAACGATTTACCGGAGTTTTTTTGTTCGCAACCTCAGTGAATTCAGTACCACAACGACATCAGAAAATGCCATGGAGGCAGCTGCAATCATGGGATCTAAAAGGCCAACGGCCGCAATGGGCAGCGCAATAACGTTATAAAAGAAAGCCCAGAAAAGATTTTGTTTTATTACCGTCATGGTATTTTTACTGATCAGGTAGGCTTGTGAGAGGAGATTCAATTTTCCGTTCATCAGGACGATCTGTGCCGATTGAATGGCAATTTGTGTCGCATTACTGAGGGAAATGCCTACCGTGGCTTTCGAAAGGGCAGGGGCATCGTTGATTCCGTCACCCACCATGGCTACACCGCCGGCTTTGTCAATGGTTTCGATGGCAACGAGTTTTTCGGCAGGCATTTTTTCGGCAAAAAAACTATCTATCCCTATTTTGTCGGCCAGTTCGCTGCATTTTTGGTGTGAGTCGCCGCTTATCAAAAAAGTTTTGAACCCATTATTTCTGAAAAACGTTAACGTCTCTTTTGCATCAGACCTGGCTTCATCCTGAATGTCCACTGTGGCCACCACAAGGTTATTCTTTATCAGGTAAATATCATGGGAGTTTTCTTCAGTAAGTCCTGCGGCTGCATTATATGAACCGGCAAAATAGGTATTTCCATGAAAGTCTTTTGCGCCTATGCCCGTCCCTTCCTGTTCTTTGATATCAGTCAAATCAATGATTTTTTCATTTTGGAGTTCCCTGGCCAGTGAAACTGCGATGGGGTGCGACGAAAATCTTTCCAGCGAAAACAACAGCGAGCGGGCTTCATCATGACTTATTCCGAATGGTTTTATTTCGCGGATGGCAAACGCCCCAGTGGTCAGTGTTCCTGTTTTGTCAAAGGCAATATTTTTCAGCGAACTGAATTTCTGCATGGTGCTGGCGCCTTTGATAAGTATGCCAAGTTTGGCCACTCTGCCAATACCTACCACCACTGCTGTTGGTATGGCAAGCCCCAGCGCACATGGACAGGCTATTACCAGCACGGCAATGCTTCTGAGCAACGAAAATTTCAGACCAATATCAAAAACAAGAAAGTTCAGGATAAAAGTAAGTATGGAAATTATGACCACGGCTGGCACAAACCACGCACTGATTTTATCAGCCAGGGTTTGCAGCCTGGGCTTATCCTGCTGATTTTTTTTTACCAGATCGATAATCTGGCCTAACACAGAATTTTCACCCGTGGCTGTAGCTTTTACTTTTAGGTTTCCTGATTTCAGCAGGGTGCTTCCCACCACAGCATCGCCCGTGTTTTTTATCACCGGTTGGCTTTCTCCGGTGATGACAGATTCATCAATTATTCCGTTGCCCCAGATTATCTCGCCGTCGGCAGCAATTTTATCGCCGGTATTGACAAGAAAAACATCACCATTTTTTATTTTTGCTGCTTCCGTTTCGATAATTTTTTCATTGCGGCCTGCATAAGTAATTACCTTGGCTTTCACCTGCTGCATTTTTACCAGTTCATCAACCGCAGAGGTGGTTTTTTTAACCGAGAGGTGTTCGAGCATATTTCCAAGGAAAATCAGGGTGATAATACTTGCCGTGGTCTCGTAAAACTGGTAATCATGCCCGAGGTTAAGGATAGTACCTGCGAGGCTGTAAAAAAAGGCTGCCGACGAACCCAGGCTAATCAGCACATCCATGTTGGGCACACCCGAACGAAGGGAATAAAAAGCACTTTTGCCGAAATGCCATATGCCAACGATATAAACGGGAAGACACAATAGAAGTTGAAATAAGGGTTGATGTAAAAAATCAAAAGGAAGAAACATGGCTGCAAGCAAAGGAACTGTGAACACTAGTGAAAAATAAAACTTTACTTCAATGCTGCTCAATATTTTTGTGGTTTTGTTTTCTTTTTCACTGAGGCCGCCTGCCACATGATACCCCATCCCATTTATTTTATTGATGGCGGCCTGCACCTGACCTTTTTCATCATAACTGAAATGTACTTCACCTGTGGTAAAATTAACATCCACCTTTTCCAGTCCAGACTTCTCCAGCTGTTTTTTTATTCCTAAGGCACAGTTTGTACAATGCATGCCTTCAACAATAAGTACCGTTTCTTTTGATTTTTTCATTTACTTATCTGTTTTTTTATAAGGCCGCCAAACATTGTTTTTGTATTTATGCAAAGATAAAAAAAAGGGAGGTAACGGTCAACCGGTATTTCAATAAACACTATTTTTACGGAAACTTATGAGGTAAAAAAAACTATGCAACCGTTAAGATTTAAAGATGTTGCCGTAACACCCGGAAATAGTAAATGGGCGGCCAGTATCAGGCGTGAAAAAGCAATTTATAAAAAAAAGGACGATATCCGGAGCGAGTTTTCACGCGATTATAACCGCATTCTTCATAGCAAGGCCTACCGCAGGCTGAAGCACAAGACACAGGTTTTTTATGCAACACAAAATGATCATGTGTGTACGCGCATTGAGCACGTTACCCATGTGGCTTCAGTGAGTTACAGCATCGCCAATTATCTCGGGTTGAACACCGAGCTGACCAATGCCATTGCTATCGGCCACGATTTGGGCCATGCTCCTTTTGGCCACGAGGGCGAATATATCCTCCGTAAAATTGTGATGGATGAAATGGGCGAATCGTTCTGGCATGAGAAAAACAGTCTGTTTTTTGTGGATAAACTGGAAACGCTTCCCGACCTTACCAATAAAGATCACAACCTAAATCTTACCTATGCCGTGCGTGATGGCATTATTTCGCATTGCGGCGAAGTAAACGAAAACGCTATTTTCCCCAGGCAGGAGCTGATCAGGCTGGAAGATATCGAAAGGCCCAATCAATATGCCCCTTTTACCTGGGAGGGCTGTGTGGTGAAAATTGCCGATAAAATTTCGTACCTCGGGCGGGATATTGAAGATGCGCTGACCTTGAAGATCCTTGACAAAGGGCAGATTGCCGAACTTTCAGAGATTGTTGCGGGGATAAAAAAAGTGAAGGTCTGGCAGATAAACAACACCATCCTGATGAATGATTTTGTAATCAATCTTTGCAGAATGAGCACGCCCGAAAAAGGCATTTTGTTTTCGGAGAAGTACCTTGAATTGATCAATTCCGTAAAAAATTTCAATTATAAACACATCTACCGGCACAAACGTCTGGAGTATTACGGACGCCTTGCTTCGCTGGTGATTAACTCTATTTATTCAGCCCTGGCAGCCTTATACGGCCCCAAAAACAAACTGATAAGCACTCTCGACCAGCAGGAGAAAATTTATCCTTCGCTGATAGGGGCTTTTAAATACTGGCTGATGAAATATTCCGACATAGACCTCGAAGAACGCAAAACCACAAAGTTTGGCAATCAGTTGGTGTATGATATCAATAATGAAAAAGATTATAAAATGGCGATTTTGCACTACATATCCTCTATGACAGATCATTTCGCCATGAAACTGTTTGGCGAACTGACACGTTTCTGACAGTTTTCAGGAAATTAATACATTTGCAAAAAAAGTAAGTTGATATGGCAAAGAAAAATGGCAAAATGAAAGAAATTATGGACCGTTTTGTGACCAGGTCGCAAATTAAACAGCAGGTCTATCAGAATACGCTTCATGTATTTAATGAATTGAAATCGGTAGTAAAAGATTTTGCAGTTGAAACACAGAAAGACTTTAAAAAGGGTAAGATTTACAACATACCAATAGAATACAAAGTAAAAGGAGATTTTGAAACTGAACTTACCTTTGCAGGTGATACGTTGTTTTTTACCATGCATACCAACGTTTTCGAGTTCCCGCGCGACCATAGCATTATGCGGAGTTCCTATCTGAAAGAAGAACCTGACAGGGCGTATTGCGGAATAATTTATGTGTACAATTTTCTGGCAGATTCATTGCGTTATAACCGCGAAAATGATATAGGATACCTGGTGGCCCGTATTTTTGTAAACAAAGAACGTCATTTTGTGGTTGAGGGAAAAAGGCAGAATGAGTTTTTAAGCAATTCCTTTGTACAGGAATCAATAGATTACCCAATACTAAGGCGAATTTTGGAAACTGCTGTGCTGTACTGTCTTGAATTTGACCTGTTGCTACAGCCGTATGATATGCAGAAAGAAATAACCGTGAGCCAGATCAAGGAATATTCATCAAGTATCAGTATAACCACAGGCAAGCGACTTGGTTTCCGTTTTCAGGCCGACCCGGAAGAACAGCTATAGAAAGAAAAATATTGAAAAAAATTTTTTGCAATAAAAAATAATCGTATCTTTGCACCCTCAAAAATTGAGAGAAAAACATCCGGCCCGTTCGTCTAGTCGGTTAGGACGCCAGGTTTTCATCCTGGAAATCAGGGGTTCGAGTCCCCTACGGGCTGCAAACAAAATTTTTTAAAATGGCTAATCATATTTCATCCAAAAAAAGAATCAGGCAAACAAGCACCAAAAGATTGCACAACCGTTATTATGCTATAACCATGCGTAATGCATTAAAACAATTCAGAGCGCTGAAAGAAAAGGATAAGGCAGTTGCTGAAATGCCTAAAATGGTTTCCATGATTGATAAACTTGTCACCAAGGATATCCTGCATAAGAACAAAGCCGCTAACCTTAAATCAGGTATGGCCAAATTTTGCAGCTCCCTGAAATAATTTTTTTTTTTAATATTTTTTTTAACCCTTGTCACAAGCAAGGGTTTTTTTGTGAATAAAATTATATAATTTTACATAAAAAAATATACGCTATGTCTGAATTGAGAAATATCAAGCAATGGGCCGAGGACGACCGTCCCCGCGAAAAACTTATTGCCAAAGGAAAAGCGGCATTGAGTGATGCCGAGTTGCTGGCAATACTGATGCGGTCGGGTTCGCAAAAAGAAACTGCCGTAGATCTTTCTAAAAGAATCCTGTCGGATGTTTCGGACAATCTGCTTGAATTATCAAAACTTAGCCTGAATGATTTAATGGCATACGGCGGCGTGGGTGAAGCCAAGGCGCTGAGTATTATTGCCGCCCTGGAGCTTGGCAAACGTTGCCGTGTGTCGGAAGTGGCCATCAAAGAAAAAATTTCAGGCAGCAGGGATGTCTTTGAATATTTTCAGAACAACCTGGCCGACAATCAATATGAAGAATTTTGGGTGTTGTTTCTCAACAGGGCAAATAAAATAATAAAGAAGAACATCATCAGTCAGGGAGGCATCGCGGGTACGGTGGCTGATCCGAAAAAAATTTTTAAAGCAGCCCTCGAGAATAATGCCTCCTCGATGATACTTTGCCATAATCATCCATCAGGAAATATTAAACCCAGCGATGCCGATGTTAAACTTACCAGAAAATTGAAAGATGCCGGAACTTTGATGGATATCAGCGTATTGGATCATATTATCATAGGGGATAACACCTATTTTAGTTTTGCTGACGAAGGCCTGATGTGATGCATGCCGTGTGGCCGAAAATTTTTGTTATTCCGCTGTATCAGGGACCTTTCAAGACCACGCTGTGTAGATCTTATACTCTATGGTATGCCGTGTAATTCTTTTTATTGTTACAGAGAGAGGTAATTATGTTTTGCACAAAAATAACATTTAATGACATAAATTCAGGTCACATTGAGAGGTAATTATGCTGCGCACAAAAATAACATTTAATGAACATTTGTACTTTTAAAGAGCAGAAGTACTGGCGCTATAGCAG
>JAGNBV010000027.1 GCA_018004645.1 Bacteroidales bacterium | reverse complement strand
TTTAGATTTTGGTTTCATAATAACGTATTTACGTAATATCAAAATAACAACAAAAAAACACGAAACACTCGTGTAGTATGAAAAAGTTATTAACAATTACGTATTAATAAGAAGAGTTACGGATTAACCCTTGCGGGAATCAGCCAACTATTAAACCTTATCGATCCGCTGATATTCGGGAAAATAATAGATGACTACGCTACGCAGCCAGGCAATCGCAGCGAAACGGAACTGGTAAGGGGCGTGTTGTTCTGGTTGGGAGTAGCTATCGTCATCGCACTGCTGGCCCGGGGCACCAAATCATTTCAGGAGTATTTTACCCGCCTGGCTGTGCAGAAATTCGGCATGCAGATTTTCAACGATGGATTAAAACAGACGCTTCGCCTGTCATTTCAGGAGTTTGAAGAACAGCGCAGCGGAGAAACCTTATCGGTGCTGCAAAAGGTACGGATGGACACACAGCAATTTACCAATTCTTTTATCAACATATTGTTTTCCTCCATAGTGGGTATCGGCTTTTTAATATGGTACTCGGTAACCAAAAACTGGATGCTCATCCCTGTCTTTGTGATAGGCATACTCGTGTTAGGCTCCGTGACCGGTTTATTAAGCAAAAAAATTAAAACCACCCAGCGAAGCATCAACCGTGAAACCAACAAGATGTCGGGAATCATTACCGAATCGCTGCGCAATATCGAACTGGTCAAAAGCCTGGGACTGACGTTCCCTGAAATAAAACGCCTGAAAGAACATACCCGGAAGATTTTTGATCTGGAAATGGAAAAAGTAAAAAAAGTACGTACCCTGATATTTTTCCAGGGCACCATGCTCAGCATACTAAAACAATCCATCCTGTTTATCCTGCTTTGGCTGATTTTCAGAAAAGTGCTGACTACCGGCGAACTGATTGCCATGCAGTTTATATCCACAGCCATCTTCGGGCCTTTACAGGATTTGGGAAATATTATTCTCAGCTACCGCGAAGTAGAAGCGTCGGTAAATAATTTCGACCAGTTGATGGCAAAACCCATTGAGCGCAGGCCGGAGAATCCCGTGGAATTGGGGGATTTACATACAATTAGTTTTGACAACGTGGTATTTCGTCATAAAACAGCCGGCAGTAATGCCATTGACGGCATCTCCTTCAAGGTTCAAACCGGCGAAACCATAGCTTTTGCAGGTCCTTCCGGTTCAGGTAAGTCCACGCTGGTAAAGCTGTTGTTAGGCCTCTATAAACCAGGACAGGGTAGCATAGAATTTAACGGAACACCCTCTATCCAAATAAGGTATAATGAGTTGCGCCGACAGATAGGTTTTGTATCACAGGACACCCAATTGTTTGCAGGGACCATCAAAGACAATCTGCTTTTTGTCAAATCGGATGCTACGGATGCCGACATAAGCGATGCCTTGAACAAGGCTGCCTGCGACAAACTGCTGAAAAATTCGCCTAAAGGCATCAACACCATATTAGGAGAAGGAGGTATGAAACTATCGGGAGGCGAAAAACAACGCATCTCCATAGCAAGAGCTATCCTGCGCCGGCCGCGCCTTTTGATCTTTGACGAAGCCACCTCCTCTTTGGATTCTATAACAGAAGAAGATATCACCAACACCGTCAGAGGCTTCTCGGGCCGCCCAGAACAGATAACCATACTGATAGCCCACCGGCTTGCTACCATCATGCATGCCGACATGATTTACGTGCTGGAAAAAGGGAAAATAATAGAAACAGGTACGCACGAAACCCTTCTACAACAAAAAGGCCTGTACTATGCCATGTGGCGGCAGCAAATCGGTGAGAGACGAACGGTGATTCCATCAGATGAAACACCGGTATCCTGGAGTTAACAAAGACATAGTTTTTATGAAGAAAAAAATTTTTTCTTTAGCACGGTCAAATTATTGATTTTGTAAAAATACTTTTACCTTTGATATCTATTTTTACAAATTATCCAAACAAGATTTTAAAAATATGAAAAAAATTTTACTGTCATTTACGATTCTTTTCTTTTCAATAATTGCCTGCGCGCAGGTTCATGTCACCTACCTGTGGCATCTGCATCAGCCCATATACTGGTCGGGGCAAAGCACCTGGAACAACAACCGCTACCAGACCGTGTGGGAATCAGAATACCTGAAAAACAACGGCGGCAACCAGTACAGTGGCATTGCCCATCCGCTGAACAACCTGAGCGACATTTTCAGTAATGCCGACCGGGTGGCAGCGTACCAATACAGGACCAAAGATGCGGTATCCTCTATTTCCGGATATGCCGAAGGCGGGGCCCAGGTTTGCTATTCAGGGGCACTCATCGAAAATGTCAGCAGCCTTGCTTCGGCCGGCCAATGGGGATACAGCAGCGGCTGGCAAAACAACTATGTCACAGCCCGGAGCTGGAATACCACCAGCGGTAAGCCACGTATGGATATAGTCGGCTTTACCTCCCATCACTTGTTATCGCCATTGGTGAACGACAGGGTGCTAAAAAAAGACATTCAGGTACACAAGTACCTTTACGGGCAGAATTTTGGCAACACACCGGTGTATTCAAAGGGATACTGGCCGGCCGAGTGCTCATTCAGCGAAAGAAACATCAAAGCTTTGGTGGAAGAAGGTTTTGAATGGACCGTTATTGCTAACAGCCACCTGGCGCGCACTTTAAATGATTACCCACTGACATTCGGCACTTCGGGTTGCAATTACGACCCGCCTAACCGTGCCGACAAAGTCCCTGCAAACGGCACCAACTGGTGGAACGGACAAATAGATGGCCGGGGAGGAACTTATGCTGCTCCTTATTGTTACCAGGCACATAAAGCCAAATATGTTGACCCTGCTACCGGAACTGAATACAAAATTACAGTAGTTCCTATGTGCGATTTGCTCAGCTATCAAAATGGTTATTCAACCATGGGGACGGGCGACATTGACGCCCATATTGCTCCGTTCAACAACCCAAGCCAACCTTCTATCGTGTTGCTTGCTCATGATGGCGACAACGCCTGGGGAGGAGGCTTTGACTATTACAACAATTCAGTACCCGGCTTTGCCGGTGCTGCAGCGTCGCAAGGCTATGTGCCCAGCACTATCGAACAGTTTCTTTACAACCATCCCGTTCCTGCCAACGATGTGGTACATGTGGAAGACGGCTCTTGGGTAAATGCCGCCAACGACTGGGGACATCCGCAGTGTATCAACTGGTTCTGGCCTATGTACACGGCGCAATACGATTTTGAACCCAATGGCTGGACCGAAGATGCCCGCAACTGGGCTGTGCTGATTGCAGCAGAAAACCGGGTGGAAATGGCCGAAGATCTTGCCGGAACATTATCGGTGACCAACATCGCCAGCCCAACAGCCGCGTCTTCTCTGGCCGAAAAGGCCTGGCACTTTTTACTGCCCGGATTCGCCAGCGACTATATGTATTATGGCACCTCGCTGGATATGGAGGTAAAACAAACCCTGGCAGCCAACCTCGCCATAAGCTTTGCCGACCAGGTAATTTCAGCCAACCCGGGCACAGACAATACTCCGCCCACAGTGATGATCCCTCAGCGTTATCCTTACAATCCGGGCGGTATCGGGTTCGGGCCAAACTACAATTACCAACAGCACAACAACACCTCTGATTTCTATGTCTGGACTTTTGCTTACGACGTTGCCGGCATACAGTCGGCTGTGCTGAAATACCGCGTGGACAACGACGGGCAAAACCCGCTGTCTGATAACGAAAACGAAACTTATGCCGGAGGAAGCGCTGTCGGCAGCTGGAACAGCGTAAATATGACCTTGCGTAATTTCCCTACAGGCAATATCACCAACAATCCTGAGGTAGACTTTTTTATTCTCCCTACTTACATTGCAGGTGAGTATTATGCACAAATTACCGGCCTGCATGATACGCTGGTGGACTATTACGTAGAAGTAACCGACAACAATGGCCGGCTTACAAAAACAGCCATTCAGCATGTATATATCGGCAACAGCAATACAGGCGGTTCCGGCGGTAATGGCAATGTACACTGGCTGCCAGCCAATCCGGGAATGAACGACACCATCAGCATTACCGTATCCAATGCAAGCCAACCCGGAAAATTGCATTGGGGTGTAAACAATACCGGCAGCAACTGGATACAGCCCAACAACGTATACTGGCCGGCAGGCACTACCCTGTTTAACGGCACCGGCCCCGCAGTGGAAACTCCGATGAACGGTCCGTCAGCCAACACCTTAACCCTGAAAATAGGACCTTTTAACAACCCGGTTCAGCAAGTTACCCAGGTGGCGTTAGTCATACATTTCGACAACAACACCTGGGACAACAACAACGGCCAGGACTTT
The DNA here is from genome assembly GCA_018004645.1 of Bacteroidales bacterium. GTDB lineage: Bacteria > Bacteroidota > Bacteroidia > Bacteroidales > CAIWKO01 > CAIWKO01. Next base: position 27,348 of record JAGNBV010000027.1, on the reverse strand, counting down.
CATATTCCTATAAATAATAATCCCACCACTGCAGCAAATAATGTGGCTGCCAGCAAATACGTCAGCATCTATCCCAACCCTTTTGAAGACTATTGTTTCATCAATATTTCAGGCAGCGAATGGCACTCCTACACACTGGAAATATTTGACCTTCAGGGGCACAGGGTAAAATCGCTGTTGATGCAGAAAAATGTTCAAAAAGTGGAGCGTGATTTTCTGAAAGCAGGTTTGTATATTGTGAAAGTAACAAATATGGTTACAGGAGAAGTTTTCAGCGATAAAGTCAGCGTTATCTGAAAACAGAAAAGTAAATAAAAATACCTACCTTTGTTATTAAGCAAAGAGAGTAGTGTTGTAAGAGAATTACCGTTCGAACAATTACACTTTCTATGTAAAGGAAATTTATTAATAGAATTAATATATCCTCTTGAAACAACGCATACTGCTTCTGATTTTGTTAGTCCTGCCATTATTCAGCATGGCACAGCAACTTTATTCCAGCAAAAATGGTATCGATATCCCTCCTGTTATAAAAATGCGGATGCTGAATATATTTATCAACATCAATTACGATCAAACCCCGGAGCGCGATCCCCTGCTGAACAACAAGGAACACCCCTGGCAACCTGGCAGACCCAATAGTATCAACACCAATGTGCCTGTTTTCCTGAAAAGCTATATGGACCCCGACCTGGCAAATAGTGAGCCGCAAGGCATGATAACCAAATACTACTATGAGTCAAGCCTGGGAAACTTTGTATGCCTGGGAGATTTCATCATGGTGGACGTTGCCCAGTCGTCAATAACTCCGCAAAACCCTGGAGTCAACTTTTCGGCCTTCGACCTGATAAATGCCGCTATCACGGTGATAAATAAAAATGGAGGCGTCAGAACAGTCTTCGGGCATGATTCGGTCAGCGATTACGACTTTTTTGAACGCGGCCGCGGCGGATTGCCAAAAAAAACAGAACCTAACGGCAAAATCGATTTCGTGCAATTTGTATTTCGCAATTCAGGCAGAACATTTGAAGGAGGAAAACAACTTTACAACTACGGCCAAAACAACCCGGGAGAGGGCAATTATATACCGGGCGGGCTGGGAAAAAACAAATTATTGAAATTTGGCAATGAATATTACGAAAACGAAATGACCTCGTTTCAAAACCTCGGCATGACAGAACTATTGCACATGACCAAAACTATTGTAATTCACGAATTTGCTCACTCGCTGCTCGGAGGAAATGATTTTCACACATCAGGAGGAAACCACTACGGCACCTATGGCGCCTGCCCTTTCATCGGATTACAGGGAGGCTGGGGCCTGATGGGCGGATACGGAGCCAGCCTGATTAGCTGCAATGCTTATGAGCGGTGGCGTTTAGGATGGTTGAGCAAACAATACAACCCTCATGAGTTCCCTATTTCGGCTAACGAAGCCCACGCTGATATTACCCGTGACATGGGAACACAATCATTCATCCTCCGCGATTTTGTGACAACTGGCGATGCCATCCGTATCAGGCTCCCATACATTGATACGGGTTCATCAAACCAGTATATCTGGCTCGAAAATCACCAGGTAGGCCGCAACAATAAATACGATTACCTTAGTTTCTCCACGACATCGGCATGCCGTGACCAGGGTCTCCCGGGAATCTATGCCTATCTGCAGGTGGGCAGAGATATCCTGGAAAGCGAAAAATTTTCCGATGTGTACCCTTCTTACGACACCGACAACCTGAAGGTAATCAGCGCAAAAGGAAATTGGGACCGTGAAATAGTAAGCATGACCGACACGGTGAATTGTGTGGCCTGGCGTTCGGTAAACCATTCCGAATCGTGCTCCAAACCAAACCCACTGTGTGGTTATGTTGACGAACAAAGTCATTTTTTTGAGACACAGGGTGACCGTATTACCGACAAAACCTTTACGGATTTTCCATGGATAGTGTACAGAAAAGGCATCAGATACGACAACCTCCCATACCTAGGCGACAATTTTGATGCGTTTACCGATGGCGCCACCCTGGATATCGGCACCAATCCTTCGCCTGCAAATACCCTTACCTGTTATGTTTCGCAAGGCGGCAGAAAATTCACACCATATAAAAGAATCAATACGCGTCATATTTATCTGACCGGCCTTTCCATTTCAATGGATGACCTGAAAAACGGCACCTTTAAAGTGGACATCAGGTGGGACGACTATACCGTTAAAAACAACACCCGCTGGACCGGCGACATCATACTGAAAGAAAAACTCATCCTGCAAAACGGCAAAACCATACAACTCGATCAGAATTATACTCCAGGCCAACTGCATCGCGACAGCCTTTCAGGTTATTTTGCACCCCTGACAACATTCACTGCAGAGCCGTCCAGCGAGATTATCCTACAGAAAAATTCAAAATTACTAATTGACAATAACAGCACCCTGATACTGGAAGAATCCAGTAAACTGGTGTTGGAAAAAAAATCACAACTGATTCTTAAAAACGGTGCACGGTTGATCATTAGAAAAGGGGCGGAAATACAAAATAAAGGCGGCAAAATTATTAATAAAAGCTCCCGGAAAATAATTAATGAATCTGAAAACTAAAATTTATGGAACTTCCCGATTATTATAAAGTGCTTGGGATTCCGCACAATGCGCCGCCTGAAGAAGTAAAAAGAGCTTACAAGGAAAAAGCCCTTAAATACCATCCGGATGTATACAACGGAGAATTCTCAGTAGAGATTTTTCAGTTAATAAATATGGCCTATCACACACTTATCGACCCTGCCCTGCGCAGACAATACGATCTGCGACTGAAATATCCAACGTATTTTGCCAACGAAAAAAACACATATAAATACCGGCATGCGGCGGATGCACGTTATTACAGCCGTGCAGATCATAAACCACAGGCAGCTCCGAAGCATTATGCCCGAAACATCCGAAGATTAAACAACTTCATGCTCTATTCCATTGTGGCACTCCTGGGTTTTGGAATTGTAATGGGAGCCATTGACATGATACGGACTTCAGACTTTACGATGTTGCTGGCCAGTATAGCATGCATGATAATTATTATTTCCGGAGTAAGGATTATAAAACGATCACATTACCACAAAACAAAGTTCTGAAAATCAGCTTTATTCCACGCAAACAACAGTTGCCCGCTTTTTGGTCTCAGGCTTAATCCTCACTGCAAATTCTGAAAAATTTACAAAACAAGGCCACGCCTTTCGGCCGAAAATTGTATCTTTGCCCTCTTGTTGATGAAAACTGTTGCCTTCCATACACTGGGCTGCAAGCTCAATTTTGCCGAATCGGAAACAATTATTCGCCGGCTCTCCGAAAACGGATATCGCATCATCAGCTTCAGAGAAAAAGCTGATGTTTATGTGATACACTCTTGTATTGTAACACAACAAGCTGAAAAAAAATGCATCTATGCCTTACGGCAGGCAATGGTGCGTAATCCCGGCGCCCGGATTGCCGTCATGGGCTGCATGTCGGAACTGAACAAAGCAAGGTTGCAGCAGGAAAAATCCGACCTGTTGCTGCTGGGGAACACCAACAAATATAATCTTGCCGAGATACTGGAACAGCAGCCGGCTCCAGACGAAATCAGCTCCGCGACCTTTGTCCCTGCATGGTCTTCCACAGGCAGAACCCGAACCTTTTTCAAGATACAGGACGGTTGTGATTACTTTTGTGGTTATTGTACCATACCTTTTGCCAGAGGACGAAGCAGAAGCGCCACCATCAGCGACACCATGAAATCCCTGGATGAAGCCATTGCCTCAGGATGTAAGGAGCTGGTGCTCACCGGAATTAACATTGGTGACTTCGGCAGAAAAAACCAGGAGACCCTTCACCAACTTATTGTTGAAATCCTCAAAACACAAGGCATACAGCGTATCCGCCTCTCCTCCATAGAACCGAATCTTATTTCAGATGACCTTATCAGGCTGTTTGCTGAAAACCAACGCCTGATGCCCCATTTTCACATCCCATTGCAGGCAGGAAACGATGAAACGCTCCTTGCTATGGGAAGAAAATACAACACCGCCTTATTTTCTGAAAAAGTGCAAAAAATTAAAGAATATATGCCTCATGCCTGCATAGCAACAGATATTATCGCAGGATACCCCGGCGAAACAGAAAAAAACCATACCGATACATTACATTATATTGAAAAGACTGATCTTTCATACATGCATGTCTTTACCTATTCAGAGCGACTGCTGACGCGTTCGGCAAAAAATCCTGAACAGGTAACTCCCCATATCCGGAAAAAACGCAGCCTTGAACTGCACGAACTTTCCGAACAAAAAAAGCAATGTTTCTATACCCAACATATTGGTAGAACCTGCGAGGCGCTCTTTGAATCGGAGAAAAAAAACAGCGACCTGCTGGGATATACTGATAATTATATCCGGGTAAAAACTCCTATGCAAAAATCGCTGGTCAATTCGATACAAAAAATTACAATTACCGGCATTGATTCTGAGAATGTCTGTACCACCAAAATTCATTAAATCAATCTTTTTAACTTCAACATACGATGTTTCCTCAACTTAGCGATATTATTAATTATTTGTTTGGCACCAACATCAATATACCCGTCCAAAGTTACGGAATGATGATTGCCGTAGCATTCCTTACAGGAATTTATTTCATAAAAATTGAACTGAAAAGAAAAGAGAAAGAAGGCTTACTGAATGTCATTGTGCAAAAAGAACTCAAAGGCGCCAAGGCAAGTATTCCTGAACTGATTTTTTTAGGAATAACCGGATTTATTATCGGTTATAAATTACTGGGGATAATCGTTGACTACAAAGAGTTTGCAGAAAATTCGCAGGAATATGTTTTTTCGATGAAGGGCAACTTATTCGGAGCCATAACCCTGGCAATCATTATGGTAGTCAGCAGATACCTCAAAAAAAAGAAAGAAAAGCTCGACAAGCCGGTGTGGGAGGAGATTCAGGTACACCCCTACCAGCTTTCGGCCAACATTCTTATCATCTCTGCTGTTGCAGGCCTGCTGGGCGCTAAGATTTTTCATCATCTTGAAAACTTCGATGCATTTCTAGAAGATCCTGCCGGACAGTTTTTTTCTTTCATGGGTCTCACTTTTTATGGTGGGTTGATTGTGGGCAGCCTGACGGTGATATGGTACATCCGAAAAAACAAAATGCCTGTTCCCACATTTCTCGACGCAACGGCTCCTGCCATAATACTGGCCTACGGTATTGGCCGTATAGGATGTATGCTCGCGGGCGACGGTTGCTGGGGTATTGAAAATCTCAACCCCAAGCCCGAATGGATGGGATTTCTGCCCGACTGGATGTGGGCTTTCCGTTTCCCGCACAACGTCGTTAACGAAGGAATTACCCTGGACAACTGCACCGGAAAATTCTGCACCATACTTGAAAACCCCGTTTACCCCACTTCCTTTTATGATACCGTGTTATGTACTTTGTTCTTCATATTGTTATGGAGCATAAGAAAAAAAATCAAGGTGCATGGATGGCTTTTCGCTTTGACAATTGGTCTCATCGGAATACAAAGATTTTTTCTTGAAAAAATCCGGGTAAACAACAAATTCAATATTTTGGGTTTACAAATTACCCAGGCAGAAATTATTTCCATCCTGCTCATCATCCTTAGTATCACTTTGTTTTGGTTTTTTTACAAAAACTACAAAAAAAAATCTAAGATTTGATTTTGAAAATCGAAAAATTTTCAAGTACTTTGTAAGCCTTTTTGAGTAAGCCACCCGCGCTGCAGGTATTGCCAAATAAGGAATTCAGACAAGCTATAAAAAACTTCGCACCTGTAAAAACAAAACAATGACAAACAGGCAATGGATATTTTTCTCTCTGATTTTTTCCGGGATAATTTTCTCCTCCTGTTCAACTTATTATCAATTGCAGGAAGAAAAAACTCAGGCAAGTGTCATCAGGGTAGATACTGTTAATGTCCCATACGAAGACAGCACTTTCGTAAAGCTTATCGCACCATATAAAGAACAACTGGATGCCCAAATGAATGAAGTGCTGGCCTACTCAGACATGGTAATGAAAAAAAGCCTGCCTGAAGGCTTGCTGAATAACTTTGTTGCTGACCTCACACTGACCATGGGCAACAGGTACCTGAAAAAACTCGGAAAAGACACCGCTTCCGTCTGCCTGCTGAATTCGGGCGGCCTTCGGAGCGATCTGCCTATGGGTGCAGTTACGTTGCGTAATATATATGAACTAATGCCCTTCGAAAACGAAATGGTAGCAGTAACCATCAACGGTTCCAACGCAGAAAAAATGTTCGGATTCATCGCACACAAAGGAGGCATGCCGATGGCCGGTGCCATCATGGGCATAGGCGCCGACACCGTGAGCAAAATTATAATCGGCAATGTAGCTTTCGACAAATCAAAAAACTATACGGTAATAACATCCGACTATCTGGCCTTAGGTGGCGACGAAATGTCTTTTTTTGCATCGCCGGTGTCCTACCATCCATTGAAATTAAAAATGAGAGACGCTATAGCCGATTACCTCAGGGAGCAAACAGCCAAAGGAAAAACCATCACGGCACAACTCGACAAAAGGATATATTATGAAAAATAAACGGACAACCTTTTATATAATATGTATCCTGCTATTTACGGTGTTTACCACCCCTGCTACCGGTTATGGTAAAGACAAAGAGGTTAAAATCACTATTCTTTTTACCAACGACACGCATAGCCGCATAGAATCTTATCCTGCCAACGACAGTAAGAATCCCGGACTTGGTGGCTATGCACGAAGGGCTGCCCTGATAAAAAAAATACGAAGCGAAGAACCCAATGTCATGCTTTTTGACGCAGGAGATGTGTTTCAGGGGACCCCCTATTTTAATTTCTTCGGTGGCGAACTTGAATTTAAACTCATGAGTATGATGGGTTACACCGCCATGACACTCGGCAACCACGACTTCGACAACGGCCTTGAAGGCTTGCTTAAACAACTGCCTCAGGCAACTTTTGATATCATCTCTTCAAACTACGACTTCTCGGCAACTATCCTGAAAGATAAAATACAAGCCTGCAAAATCTATAATGTGGCCGGAGTGAAAGTTGGCGTATTCGGCCTCGGTATTGAACTACAGGGATTGGTAAGCGCACTGAACTACGGCAAAACCCGCTACCTGAACCCCGTGGAAAAAGCTGCCGAAATGGCCTATCTGCTGAAAAAAGAAAAAAAATGCGATCTGGTCATTTGCTTATCGCATCTGGGTTTTTCTTATCAGGACAAAAAAGTAAGCGATGCAACCCTGGCCAAACAATCGAAAAACATCGACATTATCATTGGAGGACATACCCATACTTTTATGGACAAACCCTATACTTTCAGAAACTCAGACGGCAAAAATATTATTATCGGTCAGGTGGGCACGGGAGGAGTGAAACTGGGAAGAATTGATTTATTATTTTCTAAAAAAAATGGTATAAAAGTTGAGCATTTGAGCGCTCTTTAAGAAAAAGAAAAAAAAATGAAAAAAAACTTTTTTGCTATCATTATTTTTATAATATTTGTAAAGTTGTTCTGATAATCATTTATTTTTATCTGAATCAGGTTAGTTCCTTATAAAAGAATAGGTTAATAAAAAAACAAAAAGAAAACATTTTTAAATTCGAAGAAATTGAAGGAGCAAAGGATGAAAAAAAGCCATACCGAAGTTTGGAACAACTGTCTGAATATTATCCGCGATAATATTTCTTATCAGAGTTTCAAAACATGGTTTGAACCAATAACCCCCATAAAACTTGTCGATTCGGTACTCACTATACAGGTTCCCAGCCAGTTTTTTTATGAGTGGCTCGAAGAGCACTTCATTGAATTGTTGCGCAAAACCATTTCCAAAGAACTCGGCCCCGAAGGGCAACTGGAATACAGCATAGTGATGGAAAACAGTTACGGCAATGACACACCTGTTACAGTCAAAGCACCCGGCGTAATCCGTAAACCCACCAAAAATCCAACGGTTTCCATGCCGATTGACATCAACAAAGGCAGTTCTAAAGATATCCCCAATCCCTTTATTATTCCGGGATTAAAGAAAATCCAGATCCCTTCTCAACTGAATGAAAATTACTCTTTTGAAAATTTTATTGAAGGAGACTGCAACCGCCTGGCCCGTTCCGCCGGCTATGCCGTAGCCAACAACCCTGGAAAAACTGCATTCAATCCCCTCCTGCTCTATTGCAACAACGGCCTTGGTAAAACCCACCTGTGTCATGCTATCGGGCTGCAGATAAAACAAAATTTCCCCGACAAAATAGTACTGTATGTACAGTGCGAACAATTTATCACCCAATACATTGAAGCTGTAAAAACCGGCAACCAGAATGATTTTATGCACTTCTACCAGATGATAGACGTGCTCATCATGGATGATATAGAGTTTTTGTCGGCCAAAGAAGGAACTCAAAATGCCTTCTTCCATATCTTCAACCACCTGCATCAGCAGGGAAGCCAAATAGTAATAACTTCCGACAAAGCCCCAATCGACCTCAAAGGCATTGAACCCCGCCTGTTATCCCGCTTCAAATGGGGACTTGCTGCAGACCTGCAGGTACCAGATTTTGAAACCCGCGTGGCCATCATTGATAAAAAATTGTATAACAACGGTATCGAAATGCCACGCGATGTTATCGAATACCTCGCTTACAGCATCACCACCAATATACGCGAACTCGAAGGCGCTTTGGTATCTTTGCTGGCGCAATCCTCCCTCAACAAAAAAGCCATCACCATCGATCTCGCCAAACAGATTATCGACAAATTTATCCGTAACAATTCGCGCGAAATTTCAATCGATTATATTCAGAAAGTGGTATGCGATTATTTCGGCATAAACATCGATCTGCTGAACTCCAAAACCCGCAAACGTGAAATCGTTCAGGCCAGGCAACTGTCAATGTTCTTCGCAAAAAAACTTACCAAAGCTTCCTTAGCATCTATTGGTATGCATTGCGGAAAAAAAGACCACGCCACAGTGTTGCATGCCTGCCGCACAGTGAACAACCTGATAGAAACCGACAAACAGTTTAAACTGTATGTTGACGAATTAGAAAAGAAAATTAAACTTTAAGAGCTACGCCTTTTCTTACTCCAACTCATAACACTGTCACCTATTGACAACAAGGATTTATTAATCCTATGGTGGTGCAGGTGCACACAGTACAAACAGGAATGGATTTATCAAAAAACTCATTGAGGACACAACAAATTCCCGCAAAGGCAAAATCGTGCTCGTACCGTTAGGTTGGTCAAAAATTTTACTTACGTAACAAAGAATTATTAGTATGATCAGGTTATTAACCCCAGATGATTTTGATGCCTGGATGGCTCTGGCTGCCGAAGTGGAGCCGCTTTTCGGTCCGATGACCACCATGCCGGCATTTAAAGAAGCAATCAGCAATTGTGTTAAATATAAAAATGCCTACGGCATCAGTTTTAAAAATGAAATTTTGGCAGGCATTGTTGCGGTTGACCGTGAGAAAAACGAAATCGTGTGGCTGGCCGTTTCACAAAAATATCAGGGAAAAAAATTAGGCGACAAACTTGTGAAAAAATGCATAGAAGAAATGGCAGACCGGGGAGATATTTTTGTCCAGACTTTTGCCGAAAATATTGCGGCCGGAATACCGGCGCGACGTATTTATGAACGCAACGGCTTTACCGATCTTATGAAGGCAGGGAAAAATCCGGCAGGCATTGATACGGTAATCATGGTTAAAAGAAAAAAAACGTAAAACATAGCCTAAGCTATTCAAAGTAGCATCAGCATGCCATTTACCTCCTGATTAAAAAACTGGATGTTTTTTCCCAACCTTTCGGGAGAACGTTATAAAACTTATTTGTTTTTCGAATACATGAACCGCTTGATCTTCTGGGTGGCCGTTTTCTGGAACGGGTCGGGCTGTGCTATAATAGTCTGGACTCTCGAGAATTTATTCACGCGCTTATTGACGTAATCTTTCAGCTCAACTTGCAGTTCTTCAATTTTTTTATCCACATATTCCGAAATCTCCGCTTTCAGGTGCTGATACTTCAATTCTATTTCTTCTTTGTTGAAATATACCAAAGCCACGAGTTTTCCCTTCTCTTCAACCACCAACGAATCGCCCACATAATTGAAATTATTGATAACGGTTTCTATCTCTTCGGGGTAAATATTTTCACCGCCGTTCATGATAATCATATTTTTCAGCCGGCCTTTGATGTACAAAAAGTTCTTTTTATTGAAAACACCAAGGTCACCGGTACGGAACCAACCATTTTCATCGAGCACAGTGCGGGTAAGCTCGGGTTCTTTGTAATAACCCAGCATAATATTGGGGCCACGGGCAACGATTTCACCTTCGCCGGTATGCGGGTCGGGGTTCATTATTTTAAGTTCTACACCTTCCATCGCAGGGCCTGTGGATTGCCATTTGGTATGAAAGGGACTGGCCCCGGCCAGCAAGGGAGCCGTTTCGGTGAGACCATAACCGATGGCATACGGAAAGCGGGCCTCCAGCAGAAAACGTTCCACCACTTTATCAAGTTTGGCGCCGCCGATACCAAAGAACTTCACCTGTCCACCAAAAGTCTCCATTAATTTTTTACCAGCCAACCTGTGTAGCAGTTTCCGGAACAAGGAAATCTTGTAAAGACTTCGTAAGAGTTTTCCTTTGGTAAATTTGGGCAACACTGCGTTGCGGTACACTTTTTCGATAATTAAGGGGACAGTAAGCAATATGGTAGGTTTCACCACTTTCAGGGCAGGCATCAGCACCGGTGGTGTCGGGGGTTTCTGAAGATAATACACACAGGCGCCGTAAATCATGGGCAGAATAAGCCCTAATGTATTTTCATAGGTATGCGAGAGTGGCAACACCGACAAAAAACGATCGTGTTCATTAATTGGTTGAATGATACTTGATTTGAGGGCATCAAAAGCAATGTTCTTATGCGAAAGCATCACGCCTTTGGGTTTTCCGGTTGTCCCGGAGGTGTAGATAATGGCGGCCAGGGTATTTTCGTCCACGGCATAATCATTGACAGGTATTGCAGACAAGTCAAAAACAATTGCTGAATGTTCAGGTTTCAGCATCGTCAAACTGTCAATAACAATGATATTTTCAGGGATACCGTTTTCGATGGTTTTCAGTTTATACCGAAGGTTTTCGGAAATAAACATCAGTTTTGTTTCCGAATGAGCAAGAAACTTTTCTATTTCGCTGCTGTGAAAATCGGGCAACAAAGGCACTACCACGGCACCCATAAAGGTAATGGCAAAATAAGCCACTCCCCAGTTTGGCATGTTTGCACTCAGTATAGCCACTTTATCTCCCGGCCTGATATTTAATTTTTCCATCAGCGCGATCAAAGCATGCACCTTTTGACTCATCTCTTTATAAGTCATCGGAGTTTCACCAACAAAAGCCAACGCATTATGATCGGGGTATTTACTTACGGTATCCGAAAACAAAGCGGGAAATGTTAAAATACTTTTTTTGTCTGCCATTAATTTAATTTTAGCGGTGCAAAATTAAAGAAAATATTTGGGTTGCAGCACCCTTGTTCTGGCCATATTTCATAAAGTTTGTTAAAATATGAAAATTACTCTTCCGCCGTTGACTTCTTGCTGCGTTTGCGTTGGGTTTCATCGAGAATAATCTTTCGCAGGCGGATGGATTTCGGGGTTACTTCCACATATTCATCTTCTTTGATATATTCCATAGCTTCTTCAAGCGAAAACTTGATTGCCGGAATAATCATGGCTTTATCGTCTGAGCCCGATGCACGGATGTTGGTAAGTTTTTTTGTCTTGGTCAGATTCACCACAATGTCATCGTAGCGTGTATTTTCGCCCACTATTTGCCCTTCGTAAATCTGGTCGTTGGGTTCTACAAAAAAACTTCCCCGATCTTGCAGTTTATCAAGCGCATAAGTTATCGCGGTGCCTGTTTCACCCGAAATCAGCGAGCCGTTGCGGCGGCTTAAAATCTCGCCTTTCCAGGGCTCAAAAGCTTTAAACGTATGCGCTATCACAGCTTCGCCCTCGGTAACGGTCAGCACAGCATTGGTGAGACCAATGATTCCGCGTGCCGGAATATTAAATTTGAGCTCAATCCTGTCGTTGCGTGTTTCGATGTTGGCGATATCGCCCTTGCGTTTGGTAACTATCTCGATGACCTTTCCGGAAAATTGTTCGGGAACATGGATGGTAAGGGATTCAACGGGTTCGTTTTTGACGCCGTTGATTTCTTTTATGATTACCTGGGGCTGCCCCAGCTGAAACTCGTAACCTTCGCGCCTCATGGTCTCCACCAGGATAGAAAGATGCAGTATTCCCCTGCCGAAAACATTGAGTTTGTCGGGAGAGTCGGTTTCTTCCACACGCAGAGCCAGGTTGCGTTCAGTTTCACGAAATAGGCGTTCGCGCAAGTGTCTCGAAGTAACGTACACCCCTTCCTTACCAAAAAACGGCGAGTTGTTCACGGTGAACAACATACTCATGGTAGGCTCGTCAACATTAATGGGAGCCAGCCCTTCGGGGTTTTCCAGATCGGCAATGGTATCGCCGATATCAAAATTTTCGGGGCCTAAAACAGCACATATCTCCCCGGCCTCCACCTCATACTTGACCTTTTCTTTGCCCAGTCCTTCAAAAAGATATAACTCTTTGATAAAAGTCTTGGTGATAGTTCCGTCATTTTTCACCAGCGAAAGCTGCATACCGGCTTTGATGCTGCCGCGCGAAATACGTCCCACCGCGATACGGCCCACATAAGAAGAATAATCAAGGCTGGTGATTTGCAACTGCAGGGTGCCCGGGTTATGCCTGGGTGCAGGAATATGCCTTATAATAACATCAAGCAGATAGCTTACATCCTTTGTCGGTTGACGCCAATCAGCCGACATCCAGCCCTGCTTGGAAGAGCCATAAACGGTAGGAAAATTCAGTTGATCTTCGCTGGCGTCCAGGTTGAACATGAGGTCAAAAACTTTTTCCTGTACTTCATCGGGCGAACAGTTGGGCTTATCCACTTTATTGATGACAACCACGGGCTTCAATCCCAGGTCCAGCGCCTTCTGCAAAACAAAACGTGTCTGTGGCATCGGCCCTTCAAAGGCATCTACCAACAGCAGCACCCCGTCGGCCATATTCAGCACCCTTTCCACCTCACCTCCGAAATCAGAGTGCCCGGGAGTATCAATAATATTAATTTTAACACCTTTGTACCTGACGGAAACATTTTTGGAAAGTATGGTGATACCCCGCTCCCGTTCTAGATCGTTGGAATCAAGTATCAGTTCTTTCTTTTCCTGATTCTCGCGAAATAACTTCACCTGATATAATATACGGTCAACCAGGGTCGTTTTGCCATGGTCAACGTGGGCTATAATTGCTATATTTCTGATTTCCTGCATTTTAAATAAACTTTTTACCTTTTTTCAAAAAGAAGTTGCAAAGGTAGTCTTTAAATTTCACATAACAGGTCAACAATGAAACATTTGATTGTACCTTTGCAAAAACATACATTTAAATATTTTCATAAAATGGCACAGGTTACAAGAATAACAATAATTGTTCTTTTCGTTGTTCTCACAGGATTTAAGATGACACCTTATAAAGAAAAAAACGATGTTTTCGATGGAAAAGAAATTGAAAAGTCGCTGGCACGGGTTTCCGACAGTGTGTACATAGGCAAATTCGAAGTTAGCAATTATTTATACAGCCTTTTCGAAAAGGATCTCAAGGCAAATAACAATACCGATCTGTTGAAGATCGCCATGGTTGATTCGGCAAACTGGAACGACAAACTTGCTTACAACAAACCTTATGCTGACTATTATTACACTCATCCCGCCTATAAGAATTATCCCGTGGTGAATATTTCTTATGATGCGGCCATACTTTTTTGCCAATGGCTGACAGAAAAATATAATGGTTTTCCAAAGAGAAAATTCAAAAAGGTGGTTTTTCGCCTGCCCAACAGCAAGGAATGGACATTTGCCGCGAGGGGAAACAATTCATCCATGCCCTATCCCTGGGGGCCATACCTGATGAAAGATTGTAAATACATGTGCAAATACAAGCACTTTGGTGACGAACGTATCACCTATCGAAAAGACCTGAAAATATATGAAATTGTAAAAAACCCAAAAGGCAGTTCCCCGATTGATATACATGACGTTGCTAACATTACTGAGCCTGTAAATTCATACTACCCCAACGATTTGGGCCTTTACAATGTGTGCGGAAATGTGGCTGAGATGATCATTGAAAAAGGTAAAACAAGGGGCGGTAGTTATAAGAATTCGGGCTGGGATGTCAGGATCGATGCTGTGGATACCTTTGAAAAGTCTGCCACTGATGTCGGGTTTCGATACTTGATGGAAATATTGGAAAAATAAAATGATAACACTACCTCTCAAAGAAAAAAAATTTGTGGTGGTTGCCGATGCCCATAGCCATGAGCCGCTGGAAATATTTTTTGCCGACGGCCTGCCTGACCTGCATTCGGAAATTTTTGCCGTGGCACAAAAGCAGTGGGCCGCAAAGGGAGTAGAGACAGTATGTGCAGGAGGCGGCAGGTTTTGTGTCATCGAAAACTTCCTGGTGTTTTATGACAGATCACTGAAATACCACCGGTTTGATAGTGCTGTGGTGGAAGCCTTAAGTAAAAAACATCCTGCCTTCCGGAATAAAGGCTACCGGGTCATCAGCGACACCAGATATACCAATCCTTTGGAACTTTTTAACCAGCGGCGGACCCGTTAAGGATTTTTATCAAAGGCACGGCGTTCTCCGAGAATATGGTAATCTTTTTCCTGTATAGCTTTCAAAGGCAAATCCCTGTTCAGATACATCGATTTCAGGGAATAATTATGATAGGCCAATGTACCATGGGTTATCAAGCCGGAAATCAATAACACCGCCATGATAACGGCAAACCACTGGCGACGGAATAAGGGCTGCCAGCAGTAAAAGGAATAGATCATCACCAGCGGGAATAACACATAAAATGTATGTGAAGAAGGCCCTTTCACACTGAAGAAAAAGCTTCCCCAGGTGATGAGCATAGCTCCAAGTGTTATCCATTTTGCAAAGGCAAAATCCGCTTGGGGATTCTTAAGAAAAAAAGCCACTATCAGGTATGCTACCTGTAGAAAACCCGCCAGTATTACCAATAAAATAAAAGGAGCCGCCGGCCAGTAGTCTTTAAAAAACAGCCATTTGGAGCTTCCATCGGTGTCTATAAACCGGGGAATCTCAAAAGTGGCAAAAGAAACAAACCTGAGCAACACCGTCCCGATTTCTTTGATATTGGAACCGTTAAACACCGTGTTGCCGGCGCCTGCACTAAAAGCAGAAAGCCCCCATGCCAAAAGTGTGGGGATTAGCGTTATGGCAACAATCAGACATCCGGCAAAAAAATAAATGACCACCATTCTATCACGACGGAACGAAACCCAAAATGCATAGCAAATAAAAGGGATTAGCAACACCCAGGACATATGCAGCTGCAGCACCCAAAACAATGCAAAACCCATCAGAAAAAATGCAAGCCGTGGCTTGACAAAGCCAATGGATATACGAGGTATTACTTCAAAAAAAGCAATAAAAAATAATACCGAGCCAAAAAGCACATAAGAAGGATTAAGCACATGAGTGGAAAAGTTCATTGTCCAGGGGCAGGTCATCAGCCATATCCAGGTAAACCATGTGGGTACGCCCGGAAATTTTTTCTGCAGATACAGCGCAAAAAAACAAAGCACAGCAAAAGAAAGAATATTCAGGAGGATAAAAGGAGCCTCAGGAATTTTAAACAGATAAAAAGGTAATCCCACCAGCAAACCCTGCAATGCACCGGGTATCTGTGTTTCTGTATATACTACATCAGCCCCGAAACAGGGTATATGGCCGGTAGCATAAAACTTGAGGCCAATAAGATAAACCTGCAGTTCGTCGGGGAACCAAAACTCAGAACACAGCCCATAAGCCAGTCGCAGGGCAAAAAGCGCAACAAGCACTACCGCCAGACGAAAAGAGAATTTTGTTGCTTTTATATTCATCACCCAAAGGTAATTATTATCATATCACACAAACAAAACGTAAACAAAATTCAGGATTATTTACCCACTGCTTTAAAAACCAAAATTCATTTTTGGATAGCACAAGAAAAAGTGAAAATATTTTTCATACACGCAAATCAATACCTTCCATTGGATACATCCTGCGTCCATGGGTACGACATAAAGATTTGAACAGGATGTGAACAGTCGCTCAAAAAAAAACATATGCAGATAGCCGCAGTTTACAACCACTTGTTGCACAAGTTAGGATTAAATAATAAATTTGCAGGGAAATTTATGAAACACAAAGAAATGAACGGTATAAAAGCAGCATCCATCTATTTGCTGAAACTCTTTGTGTTCTGGATGGCATTGTTTTACGCCTTCCAGTGTTTATTTCTGGCGTTTAATTTCCGCATGCTAGCGGATATTCCATTGGGGCATACCATGTATTCGTTTTTGAAAGCGCTGCCAATGAATGTTGCCTCGGCGTGTTATTTATTATTACCTTCTCTCATTGTTTTATGTATTGGAATTTCATCAAAAAACAGTACAAAATTTTTTCATGCGGCAAGGTGGATTAATTGGTTGCTAATTGTTTTTTACCTGCTCATAAGCCTTGCCGGTCTTGGACTTTATGCCAACTGGGGAACTAAAATAAACTCGAAAGCCTTGTCGTTTATGATCTATCCGCAAGAAGTGGCCGGCATATTATTCGACATTTACAACCTGCTGTATTTCGGGATTCTGGTAGCCATCACAGCATTGATATTTCTTGTCTACCGGCATTTTTTCAAAACACCTGCAACCAGAAACACAGGGATAGTGCGGTCTTCGATTTTTTTTGTAATCATTACCGGGATACTTTTTGTGGGGGCCCGCGGAGGTGTTCAAAAATACCCAATCAGCAAACAATCCTGTTTCTATTCTAAATATCCTGTGCTAAACTTCGCAGCACTGAACGACTTCTGGAACTTTTCGGCCACCCTGGTTCATCCCAGGATGAAAGAAAATCCTTATGTATTCTACAGTAAAAGCAAAGCGGAAAAGGTAATTTCAGACCTCTTCGCAATAGAAAAAGACAGCACAGAATACCTGCTGAAAACCTCCAGACCGAATATTGTTCTTATAGCTCTCGAAAGTTTCAGCGCCGACGCTATTGCCTGCCTGGGAGGGGAAAAAGGCATTACCCCCTGTTTTGATTCACTGGCAAAAGAGGGATTCTTATTTACCCGGGCCTATGCCACCGGTTTCCGCACCGACCAGGGCATAGTAGCTCTGCTAAGCGGGTTTCCTGCTCAACCCAGGACAGCTATCATCAAAAATTTCGAGAAGTTTGACAAGTTGCCCAACCTGATAAAAAATTTAGAATCATTGGGATATTATACTTCATTTTTTTATGGAGGCGACCTGAAATATGCTAATACCGAAACGTACCTGCAATTGGCCGGAACCAACCAGATAGAAGGCAAATACGACATCCCGCATACCCGTAACACCGACTGGGGGGCCTACGATGAAGATGTTTTTGCCTATCAACTGAATAAACTTCATGAGATGCGCCAACCCTTCTTCTCGGTTGTACTGAGCCTTACCAACCACGAATACTTTGTTGCCGATGTTGAAAAAGTATTTCCGGGGAAAACAGAAAATATCCTTTTTCATAATACAGCCCATTACACCGACCGCTGCCTTTACGAGTACCTTCAACAGGCCAAAAAAGCCGGATGGTACAACAACACACTGTTTATCATCACCGCCGACCATGCACATAAACACCCCCTGGAAAGAGCCTATAATATACCCGAACGGCATCATATCCCGCTGTTGTTATACGGAGGCGCACTAAAGCCTGAATACAGGGGAAAAACATCCGAAAAAATCATTTCTCACGTGGATATCGCTCCCACCCTGCTGGCACAACTGAAGGGCGATAATAAGGAATTCACCTGGGGGAAAAATATCATGAACAAGTATAGCCGCGGTTTTGCATTTTATGCCTTTGATGATGGATTTGGCTTTATTACTGACAGCGCCGACATCATTTATGACCATAACCTCAAGGCCTTTTCTGATGTCAAAATAAAAATTAATGGCTGCAAGACTCAAAACAATCAGCAGCAAGGCAAAGCCTATTTACAGCTTTTATTTCAGAAATATATTGAATTATAACTGATACTGCACCAGGTCGGAAATCATGCCGGATACCCGGTATTATTGCGGTTGCGGATCACAATTCATTTATTCAGAAAATATTATTATCTTTACAAATTATTTATCAATAAATACATATAGCTATTTAAAAAATTATGGTATTCATACTTACGCGATTACCATTAATTTCATTAACCAACACATCATCCATCATGAATCAGAAAATCTATAGCGTGATAACAGGTACCGGAAGTTATGTACCATCAAGGAAAGTCAGCAATGAGGATTTTATGCATCACGAATTTTTTGATTCTGATGGTTTAAAACTTAAAAATGACAACCGGGAAATTATTGATAAATTTCAGGAAATTACCACCATTGAGGAAAGACGTTACCTCTCGGACGACCTTGTTACTTCCGACATAGCCTTTTATGCAGCCGCTGAAGCCATCGCTACGGCGAACATCGACAAAGAAAGCCTGGATTACATTATTGTTGCCCACAATTTTGGTGATATAAAAGCCAATACCAACAGAACTGATATTGTCCCCTGTCTGGCAGCCCGGGTGAAACATAAGCTGGCTATTCAAAACCCCAAAACTGTGGTTTACGATCTGCCTTTTGGCTGTCCGGGCTGGCTTCAGGCAATGATACAGGCCGATTATTACCTGCGTTCAGGCGATGCAAAAAAAATCCTTATTATCGGTGCCGAGGTACTGTCGAGGGTTTGCGATCCACACGACAGGGACAGCCTTCTTTATGCCGATGGAGCCGGCGCTGCCATTCTCGAAGCCCGGGAAAGTGCCGAACCGCTGGGAATACTGGCCCACAATACGCGGTCGGATACTTTGTTATACGCCAATATGTTGTTTATGGGAAAATCCAACAACCCTGCCTACACCCCAAAAGACAATTTGTTTCTCAAGATGAATGGCCGGAAGCTTTATCAGTATGCACTAGAAACGGTACCTCTGGCCATCAAAGAATGTCTTGAAAAATGCAGCATACCGCTCCTCGCAATAAAAAAAACACTGATACATCAGGCCAACGGTAAAATGGATGATGCTATTATTAAAAGGCTCTTCGGGTTGTTTGGACTGAAAGAAATTCCTGAAAACTTTATGCCAATGTCCATCTCATGGCTCGGCAATTCATCTGTAGCCACGCTGCCTACCCTGCTTGATCTCATCCTGAAAAAACTTTTGCCACCCCACAGGATTGATGGTGGCGACCTTTTGGTCTTCGCCTCCGTAGGCGCGGGAATGAATATCAATGCCGTAGTATATAAAATGCCCTGAAAATGCTGAACACGAATTTGGTCATTTAGGAGGCCATACTGACATTACTTTTTATTTTTCATCACGATAGCCTCTAATTTCATAAAATAAGGCTTGTCGAGCGGGTAACGCATTCGGCCGGCAGTATTGATGTCTTCCCAGGCCTGTGTATAATTACCTTTGTCAAAATTAGCCACCGACCTGTTCACATAAGCCGCAGCATCGTCAGGATTCATCTGTATGGCTACTGTATAATCCTCAATAGCGCCATCAAGCTGTTTCAGCTTATAACGTGCCAGTCCCCGCCACGAATAGATGTCTGATTTTTTTTGATTCAGACTTATCGATTTATCAAGGTTTTCGAGCGCGACGGCATACTGTTCGTTTTTGTAATAATACAATCCAAGCCAGTAATACACTTCGTAATTGTCGGGTTTGAGTTCTTTGCTCTTTTCAAGGTCAGTCAGGGCATCTTTGTACCGTCCCAACTGTACAAAGGCTGTTCCTCTTTTCAGCACCGCATTGGCATCGCCGGGCTTTTTAAGCAAATACTGATTGTAAAAAGGCAGGGCTTCCTCAAAACGCAACAAAGCACTCAACGAGTTGGCCTTGCCAATGAGACCGTCGTTATTTTCGGGATCTAGCGACAGACAGATAGTGAAATCACGAACTGCTTCTTCATGTTTTTCCATATTATTGTATACCACGCCGCGGTTGCTCCATGCCTGATAATAATTTGAATCGGCCTTTATAGCCGTGGTATATTCCCGTAGCGCCTTGTCGTAGTTTTTTTCCCAGTGATAATAATAATATCCGAGGTTGTTGTATGCAAAAGGCAGATAGGGATATACTTTCGTGAGGTCGCGCATCAGCACTTCGCCATTTTTCCATTTGCCGATACGCACGAAAGTCAGCACAGACAAGAACAGAATGAAAATCAACACAAGTACGGTCAGCAGAGGTTTGATGCGCCGGAATACAGTGTCTGTAGAGCGAATCACATTATCATATAATTTTCCAAGAATAAAAAACAAGCCGATGTAAGGCACATACGTATATCGTTCGGCCATAGCAGCGCCGCCAACAGGCACAATCTGCAGCACCAGGGCAATGTTGACAAGGAAAAACAATGCTCCAAAAATATAATGCCTGCCGTATTTCCTTGAATAGACTATTCCTGCCACAACCAGCAATATAACGAAAGGCGCGATGTAGTAAATAAGTGGAAACATGCCGTCCAGTTTGTCGGGATAGGGATGCATAGCACCAAGCTTTACCGGGACAAAGAGCTTCCACAGGTAAATCATAGTACCATGACACACTATCAGCAAGCGTTCAAACAAGCTGAACATGGGTGTCAGGTCCTGAATAGCGCCTTTTTCGGATTGAGAAAAAACCGCCAGCAACCCAAACAATACAGAAAGACCTAAGAAAGGAAGCTTCTCCAGAATCAGTTTGAGATCTAGTTTCCGCTTCAGATAATAATCCACCACGAAAAGAGCCACGGGCAAAGACACCGCTGCAGACTTCGACAGCAGCGATAAAAAGAAAAACACCAAAACAAGTATGTAGTGTTTTCGCCGCGATGCCTCTTTGGTCACATAATAAAAATATTGAATCAGCGACAACATGAAAAAGAAGGTGTACAACACATCCTTACGTTCCGAAATCCAGGCCACTGACTCCACATGCATAGGATGTATGCCAAACAGCAACGCCACCAAAGCCGCAATCGTCGCGCGTTTCGATAACAGCCGGATAAACACAAATACCAGCAGCACATTCAGCAAATGAAGTATCAGGTTGTTGATATGATATAGCAGCGCATGTTCGCCCACCAACGAATATTCAACGGCAAAGAAAAAGGTAGTCAACGGATGGTAATTGCCTTTGTAGAAAGTGGTAGGATTAAAAATTGTAACGAAATTGTCCCAAGAAATTTTATGAACCAGCTCGTGTTCATGTATATAGCCGCCATCATCCCAGTTGACGATAAAATCATTATTCAGCGAAGGAATATAAAGCAGCAAAGTAAATAAAACCGCTATGGCAGCATAAAGACGGACTTTTTTGGGGCTGTCAGCAGTATTGGTCAGGACATTCCTGGTTTTCGGTCCATCCGGAATGCCAGGCAATTTATCTGCCGAAAATTTTTTTTTACTTTTCTTTCCCATAATTGTTACCAGAAATTTTCACAAAAGTAATGTTCAAAGGAACTTGCGAATGCAAAATAAAAAAATTTATCAGAACTTTTTAAGAAGCAATAAAGAAATCAAGTATTCCGGCATGATGATAGCGGGTTTTATTAATAGTTAAATCTTTTGACGTAGCAAAATTAAATCAAGACTCCCCATATTACTTTACTTCAATAGGAATGACAAATATTTATCTCAGATTATGCTTTTACATCCCTTATTAATAAAGAGTTTTCTGAATCATAGACCAATTAGATGTTTGCAAATTGCACAAATGACAGTTAATAGTGGCGCGGTGGCCCGTCAAAACGGCGGGGCGGCGCAGGCGTGAATCAGCAGGACAGTGAAAATCAGCAAAGGCAGCCCGGACTACCGGGCTGTTTGTCTGAAATGGCCTGCATTAACTGATGATGAATACACGCACTATTTCTTACCCAAAAATCATTCAAACTGTTGTTGGCCTTTGATGGCCTTTTCAGACACTCGTTTGCATGATTTTCCCGCCCTGATGAGAGCGGGCAGAAGCATACGTTTTGACAAGGTTTTTTGGTAACTTTTTTTCCGAAAAAAAGTTACATTAACATGTACCTGAATTAAATGTAAATACAAGTGCCTTAGCAATGGTCCCAATGAACAATTTATTTATAACCGGAATAGCTTTTCTATTTTTTTCTGAATTACCAAAGTTGAGTTATTTACAATAAAATATTCTCTACCAGCACCTCAAAAAAATGATTGAGTCCATCCAACAAGTTTTAAAACCAATAATGAGTTTTTTTGTAACTTAGCCAAAAATAGCAGGGATGACCATACAGCAAATACTGACGAAATACTGGGGATATTCCACGTTCAGGCCGATGCAGGAAGACATTATCCAGTCGGTGCTCAACGGTCACGATACGCTGGCATTGTTGCCCACCGGAGGAGGAAAATCCCTGTGTTATCAGGTGCCGGCCATGGCCCGCGAAGGGCTATGCCTCGTAGTATCTCCCCTTATTGCCCTGATGAAAGATCAGGTAGAAAACCTGAACCGCCGTGGTATTAAAGCCATCGCCGTTTGTTCAGGCATGAGCCGTTACGAAATTGATATTGCCCTCGACAATGCGGTGTTCAATAAAGAAGTAAAGTTCTTATATCTTTCTCCCGAACGGCTCGTAACCAGCCTGTTTCGCGAACGGCTCAAACGCATGAAAGTAAACCTGCTGGCGGTTGACGAAGCCCATTGTATTTCGCAGTGGGGTTATGACTTCAGGCCTCCTTACCTCGCCATCGCCGAAATCAGGCAATACCTGCCAGGCATACCCGTGCTGGCCCTCACGGCAACCGCCACCAGCAAAGTAGTTGAGGATATTCAAAAGCAGCTGCAATTCGGCAAAAACAACGTCCTGCAGTCGAGTTTCGAACGCAAAAACCTGGCTTATTTCGTCCGTAAAGATGAAAACAAACTGAATACCCTGCTGAAAATTGCCTCCAAAAACCAGGGTTCAGGCATTGTGTATGTACGCAACCGGAAAAAAACCAGGGAGATTTCCGATTTTCTCAACAAGAATAAGGTCAGCGCAGATTATTACCATGCAGGCCTGGAAACGGTTTTGAGAGATAAGAAACAAGCGGACTGGCAAAAAGGAATAAAGAAAGTAATGGTATGTACCAATGCTTTTGGCATGGGAATCGACAAGCCCGATGTACGCTTTGTTGTGCACCTCGACCTGCCCGACAGCATAGAAGCCTATTTTCAGGAAGCCGGACGCGCCGGGCGGGATCAGAATAAAGCCTTCGCCGTGTTGCTTTACGAAAATGCAGATATTCTGGATGCAATAAAAAACTTTGAGATGTCGTTTCCCGAAAAAAATACCATAAAAAATATTTACAACAGCCTGGGAAACTATTACCAACTGGCTGTTGGTTCCGGCGCCGACACTACCTACGTTTTCAACATCAACGATTTCTGCGAACATTACAACCTCTCGCCCGTTGTAGTATTCAGTTCACTGAAATTTTTGGAAAAAGAAGGCTACATCATGCTTTCTGATTCCTTCAATGATGCATCCAAACTTCATTTTATCACCGACAACAAATCGTTGTACAGATTTCAGCTGGCCAACCCCAGATACGATGCGTTTATAAAACTTATTCTTCGTATGTACAGTGGGCCATTCAGCGATTTTGTCAAAATCGACGAAAACGACATAGCCCGAAAAATGAATGCCGGCACCGAAACGGTGGTCAAAAACCTCAACGACCTGGTAAAACAAGGGGTGCTGTATTATGAAGCCCGCAGCAGTTTTCCCAAGTTGACTTTCAGTTGCGAACGGCTTGACGACAAGCACCTGATCATCTCTGATGAAAAATACAAAAAACTAAAAGATAACGCGTTGATACGCCTCGAAGCCATGACAGAATATGTGGCTGGAAACACCAAATGCCGCAGCCAATATATGCTGGCATATTTTGGTGAGCAGAACAGCAAACGATGCGGCATATGCGATGTTTGCCTGAAAAGAAATGAGCTGGGCATCACAGAGTATGAATTTGACGCTATTGTGGAAAAGGTAAGGCCGCTATTGAGTGTCCTGCCCTTTAGCCTTGAGGAAATAATTGCTGCCGTGGAAACAGGCAACGAAAACAACGTGATAAAAGTTATGCGTTGGCTGGTGGACAACGACAAGGTGGTTCTGGACAAAAATGGAAAATACAGGTGGAGTTAAAAAAAACAAAGCTTTTCCAGCCTATCACCCTTTGTAATTATTCACAAATATAAGTAATTACATTTTTACATAATTACATATTATTTTATTTTATTAAATAGCTTGCAAGCAAACTGAAAATCTCAATAAAAATTCCAGATAAATCATTAAACCGTCCTGAGGAACTCAACCTCCACACCCTTGATCAGGCAAAGCTTCTCATATGTTTTCCCCGCATAAAGTTTCCGTACCGAAAATTCTATCGCACACTTATTATCAAAGTTCTGCGACAATTGTTTGATATGGTCATCTTTCAAAATCCTCATCACATCATTCATCTGTTCATAAGAAAAAACAACCCTGTAAACATCATTGACAGTCTTTTCAATAATATTGTTGTTGTCCAATGCTTCTTTTGCCGCGGTTTTGTATGCATTGATCAGCCCGGGCACACCCAATTTGGTTCCGCCATAATACCTGACCACCACTACCAAAACATTGGTAAGATCCTTCGACAAAATTTGCCCGTAAATAGGCCTTCCGGCAGTGCCCGATGGTTCTCCGTCGTCATTAAACCGATAGACACTCTTGTCAAAACCCAGACGAAAAGCATAACAATGGTGGGTGGCATCAAAATACTTTTTTCGAAGCTGCTCCAGTTCCTGTTTCATCTCCGCTTCGTTACCAACAGGAACAGCAATACCAATAAATCTGCTGCCCCTGTCGCGGAATACGCTCTCAGAAACATTGGCAACAGTAAGAAAAGTATCCTCAAACAACATTTTGGTTTTTTTACAAAATTAAAAATAATACTTAACCAATCTAAAATCCTAATTTGTCAAATCGCTAAATCTCTCAACCTCCAATCTCCAATCTCTCAATCTCCAATCTCTCAATCTCTCCATCTCTCAATCTCTCAATCTCTCAATCTCCAATCTCTCCAATCTCTCAATCTCTCAATCTCTCAATCTCTCAATCTCTCAATCTCCAACTCCCTCCAATCTCTCCCAATCTCCCCTTTTCTCAATCTTTAACTCACTATTGTTAATAAAAAAATCCCAGCCTATCCTTACTCTGACAAAGTCTTCGTACCTTTGCATAAATTTTTCGCACCCATGAATACTGTTGATTATAACGAAGAAGCCATCCGCACCCTCGAATGGAATGAACACATCCGCCAGCGGCCGGGAATGTATATTGGCAAACTTGGCGACGGCACCTCACCGGATGATGGCATCTATGTGCTGCTTAAAGAAACCATAGATAACGCCATTGATGAATTTATCATGGGTACCGGAAAAACCATCGAAATAACCATCAAAGACCAGACAGTTACCGTACGCGACTACGGCCGCGGCATACCACTCAACAAACTGGCCGATTGCGTATCAAAAATCAATACCGGAGCAAAATATGGCTCCAATTCCAAAGTTTTTATTAAGACTGTAGGACTAAACGGTGTTGGATCCAAGGCTGTCAACGCCTTGTCGTCGTATTATGTGGCACAATCCATCAGAGAACAAAAGATCAAAACTGTGGAATTTGCCGAAGGAGTACAAACCAAAGACCACCCCATTACCACAACAGACCTGAATAACGGCACCATTATCAAATTTACTCCAGACGAAAAAATTTTTGGTAACTTTCATTATATTCCGGAATATGTCGAAAAAATGCTGTGGAACTACGTATTTCTGAATAACGGCCTCACGATTTTCTATAACGGCCAAAAATTTGTTTCGAAAAACGGCCTGCTCGACCTGCTGAACAACAATATCGACGGCCCCACCCTCTACCCTATCATCCATATCAACGAAAACGGCTTTGAATGTGCCATAACCCACAGCGCTACCAAATACAATGAAGAGTATTATTCATTCGTCAACGGCCAGCACACCACCCAGGGCGGCACACACCAGCAAGCCTTCCGTGAAGCCGTGGTGAAAACCATACGCGAGTTTTATAAAAAAGACTTTGAACCCAGCGACATCCGCGAATCCATCATCGCAGCCATCAGCATAAAAATTCAGGAACCTGTATTTGAATCGCAGACCAAGACAAAGCTGGGGTCGATAAATGTGGAACCCAACGGCGCCACCGTCAGAAACTATGTGCAGGATATCTTAAAAAAACATCTCGACGATTACCTGCACATGAACCCGGAAACCGCAGACATACTGCACCGCAAAATCCTGCAGTCGGAAAAAGACCGTAAAGAACTGGCCAACATAAAAAAATTAGCCAAAGACAGCATCAAAAAAGTCAGCCTGCACAACAAAAAACTCCGCGACTGCCGCATACATTACAACAGCAACGACGAAAGACGCTACGAAAGTACCCTCTTCATCACCGAAGGCGACTCGGCCAGCGGCTCCATCACCAAATCGCGCGATGTGAACACCCAGGCCGTGTTCAGCCTCAGGGGCAAACCGCTCAACTGCTATGGCATGACAAAAAGAGTTTGCTACGAAAACGAAGAGTTTAACCTGCTGCAATCGTCGCTCAATATCGAAGACGAAATTGAAAACCTGCGCTACAACAATATCGTTATTGCCACCGATGCCGATGTGGACGGCATGCACATACGCCTGCTGCTGCTGACATTTTTCCTTCAGTTTTATCCCGAAGTGATACGAACAGGACATTTGTACATACTTCAAACCCCGCTGTTCAGGGTAAGAAACAAGAAAAAAACTATTTACTGTTACAGCGACACGGAAAGAATCAAAGCTATTGCCGAACTGGGAAGCAACCCCGAAATAACCCGTTTCAAAGGACTGGGAGAGATATCACCCGACGAATTCAAACATTTTATCGGACCCAACATCAGACTCGAACCGGTAATGCTAACCAAAGATTCGCCCGTAAAAGACCTCTTGTCGTTTTATATGGGAAAAAACACGCCCGAACGACAGGATTTTATTATCG
>JAGNBV010000128.1 GCA_018004645.1 Bacteroidales bacterium | reverse complement strand
GGCTGATAGTGAGGGTAACCCCGCTGTTTACAGTTATGTCGCCGATGATAAAAACAGTATCTGTGCTCCAAGTGGTAGAGGAAGTTAACGGCCCTGTAGCATATTGGCTGGTTCCGAAAGTGTAAAAAGACAAAGCCAGAAAAAAAACCAATACGGCGCCTTTATGTAATCCTTTTTTCAAAAATAGTTTCATAGTCAAGTAGTATTTTATCTAACAATGGTAACGGTTCCTTCAACTGTTTTGCTTCCATCTCCGGCATCAAAGATATAATAATAAACCCCGTCGGGCACACCTTCAGCATTCCAGGTATTTCTGTATGGAGAGGCTTCAAACACTTTATTACCCCAACGGTTAAATATAGTCAGTTTGTTTGCGGTATATTTCTCCACATTTCTTATTTCAAAAATATCGTTGTGTCCGTCATTATTGGGGGTAAACACGTTTTCATACTGCAGTACGTCATCTATTACTTCCACTTTGCGCACGGCGGTATCTTTACATCCGTGGTCGGAGGTTACAATCAGTGAAACGTAGTAAATATTTTCACCGGTAAAGGAATGAGATGGTGATTGAAAATCAGAGGTATTGGCTAAACCTGCCCCTGGGTCATTAAAATCCCAGTTCCAGGCATAAGCATACGTTGACTGATCATCAAAAAACACGGTCCATGTCGGGTATTCTGTTTTATTGACCACAGCGGGTGTCGCGTTAAATGTGGCCACCGGTTTGGGATATACAGTGATATAGTCGTCGCGCGTCATGGTACTATCGCAGCCATAGATTGATATTACCGTACACGAAACGTCATAAGCGCCCGGCGCCCCGAAAATATGTACAGGATTTTTGATGGTGTCGTGGGCTGTGCTGTCGAAGTAATTCCATTCGTAGGTTTGCCCCTGATCCGGGCTTAATTCGCTAAAATGTACTACCAGGGGCTCGCAACCTTCGGTAATGTCGGCAACAAAAATTACCGGCGGCAGGGGATGTAATTCAATCAGCGTGATGGTATCTGATTTGTCGCAATCCACCGAGTCAAGCACATTAAGGATATAAGTACCGGCAGGCAGATTAAAGGCCGTATCGGAGTTACCACCTAAAGGCACCCAATCATAAGTATATCCGGGGGTGCCGCCCCACACGTCAGCAACTATCATTCCGGTACTATCGCCGGCACAGTTGATGTCGGTACCCGTAAGACTGATAAAGATTTCGGGATTTACGTAATAAATGATAAGTTGTTCAGTAGAAGAACATCCGTTCACATCAGTAACTGTAACCATATAATTGCCCACGCCCACGGTGATGCTGTCGGCGGTGGCGGTGGTGGTAACAGTTTGTCCGGTATTCCAGACGTAGGTGTAAGGGGGTGTTCCATTGTGGGCGTAAACGGTTACCACAGCGTCGGTATCTCCGAAGCAAATAACGTTTGGACCTTCTATTTCGGTATAAAAAGGATCGTTGGGATACATGATTAGCTGGCTGGTCATAACGGTATCAAATAGTCCAATGCCGCTGTTGTCTGGCAGAAATTCGCCCAATTCCCAGGTGTCATCAAACCAGTCAAATTCTATATGTCCCAATGGGATACTCAGGTTGATGAGCGGACCAATGGTATAGCTCACGTCGGGCTGTTGCGTGGCCGGGGCACAGACTTGAGGAAAACATACCAGCTGCCAGCATGTATCGTTGCCTAATGATTTTTCGGTGCAGGGTACCGGCATTTGGATACAATATTCCGGAATGCAGTAATCGCCCATAACGGGGAAGGATGGCAGGTTCAAGGTGAATGTAAAAGCAGTCAGCACAAAAGTGAAGGTAAGGCTGTCAAAAGTATGATTCCTGAAATCGTTGTCCATAGAAAACCTCACATAAGCCGGCATAATATCCGGCATATTACAGGGTAAATCGAGATTGAGGTTATGATCTACCTGGAACGTTATGCTGTTGGAAAATCCGGAATTCACCACCGTTCCGGTGCCCGGTATGGTTTCCGTATAGGAATAATTGTTGGGGAAGGTAAGGTTGGCCCAGATAGTAGGACAAAAAGAGAAATTCTGCACCATATAGCTGGTAACCAAAAGGTTCATGGTAAGCAGGCTATAATCGATAGTAATACCGGCTCCTATGTCGATAGTGCCGTTCAGGAGATCGAGGACGGAATCGAGGCTGGGGTCAAAAGCCCCTATAAAGGTAAGTATATCGAGGTCGAACCACATAAATGCGCTGTCGCCTCTGGCATACAGGCATTTGTCGTTAGAAAGCATATAGTCGTTGGTTTCCACATAAGGCAGGGTAATCACCCCGCTAAGGCCTATGCCCCCGAGGTTGTTGAATACCAAGGGAAGGATGGTGTCGTGGGCCATATAAAAACCGATTGCCGGGTCATACCAGGGATAAGTGATGGAAGCCACACCGTTGCTGTCGGAAATGTCGAAAAGCAAGGTGGTATCAAGGGGAATGCCTACTTCAAAGACATCAAAAGACGTACAGCTCCACACACAAACTTCGGCATCCACATCAATGTTAAAGCCGAAATAAAAGTCAAAGGAAATATGACCAGAGGTCGGGAATTGTGTGGTAAGGAACCATCCCGTATCTACCTGATAATTGGATTCTATGGTAATGGTCTGCCCCGGGTTAAACATCATGCTGTCGGGATAAGTCAGATCGATAATGGTAGGATAATTAACATCTACCCAGCCTGTTGTAAATCCGTCAATGTTGAAGTTGGATCCCAAACGCAGCCAATAATCAATGGTCAGCATAGCTCCGAAATCGCCGCCGAGAATATTCACTATAGAACCGGCAGTATTTACTCCCGATTCGTTAACATCAAATATATTGATGGATGTATCCATAGTAAAGGCCGACCCGTTGGGCCCCCACATGTCCTGTGCTTCGGTATGCCAGCGCACATGATAGGTTTGAGTTTCTGTTTGCGAAAACAGCAATCCGGGAACCATCACCAGCAATAAAACAAGGCTAAGATATATTTTTTTCATGCAACAGATTTTGATTAATTCATAATAACAGATAACATGGAGGTTTTCAAAGGCTCCTGAATTAGATTTTTGATGATTACAGGGTAATTGACCACAATGCAAATGGTTTTTGTTTCATTACCTGTAATTAATACCATTCTTTCAAAATCGGCGGATGTGGTGTTGTCTTTATTTTTCAGAGGCACCGCGAGGGTATAGAGTATGGCATCCTGGCCAGAAGATGTTTTCATGTTTTCCAGTCCTGTCAACCTGGCGCCATCTTTTTCAAGACTGGAAGCGTTGAAATGTTCCGCGGCGAAACTAAAGGGGGAATTGGGTATTTCCTCTATCATCAGCGTAGAAGCACTGCCTTTATGCAAAAAGCCGTTTTGACCGCTTACCGCTTCAAATCCTGCCGGCACGTCAAGCACAACATGATTAACAGTGGCCTTAAAAAACTTGCTTGGGGCTTCTTTGGTCTGCGATAAACAGGCTAAAGAAGCCACTATTAATAACAGGGTTAAAATTCTGATTTTCATGAATTTTCTATTTTTTTGTATATAAACATTTGTATTAGCAAACAAATTTATTAATTATTCTCAATAATAAGTCTAATTTTTTCAAAAATTTAAAATATTTTTACGTTGAATTTTAAAATACTATTTTTACACCAAATAAGCAATAATTATGAAAATACAATTTTCACTATTACTAATCATAACGATCTGTATAACAAGTATTAGCAATTATGCCCGGGCTCAGGAAAAACCCGAAGACCTGACAGAATATTTTTTTAAACTGTACGTGGAACAAAGTTCGGATACTGCCATCGGATACATATTCGCCAATAATAAATGGATGAATAATTACAAGGCCTATGTGGATAACCTGAAAATGCAAACGAAGGAATTTATTGCGAAGATAGGACAGTATTACGGATACGAACTGATTGACAAAGTGGTATATTCAGAAAACTATGTCTTACTAAATTACATGTTGCGGTACGACCGGCAGCCAATAAAAATTTCTTTTATTCTCTATAAGCCTAACCAAAAATGGCAGATTCAAAACCTCAAACTCGATGAAAAACTGGAGGACGATATTGAATCGAAACAAAAGCAATAATCAGTAACTGTTTATCGCCTGTTATTTTCTGTAAAACAAGTACTGTATGATGATGATAAAGACCAGCGTGTATAGCACGTTTAGGAGGGCGTGGAGCATGGTCTGGAAAAAGCCGGCAAGCCTGAAAACCTCCAGGTAGAAGAGAAAAACATGGTGAATAGTAATCAGGATTAATGAATACAGAAAAAACCAGCGGAAGCCCAGATTTTTTATCCCTGGCTGTATGCCAGGTTCGTATTCCTGCCTTGAGGAAACTGTATTTTGAGCCCAGGGCCTAAGAAAGGCAATAAGCACGGTAGCCGCCGTATGTATTCCGCCCGTATTAGAGAAAAAATCAATCAACAATCCCAAGGCAAAACCCGATACCAGCATCAGCCATCGGGGAGTTTCAAAAGGCAGCAGGAGTATGAAAAGAACATAAATATAGGGCGTAACAAAAGAAAAAACCTGAATATTATTAAACACCAGCACCTGAAATAATATCAGCAAAGCAAACCGTAAGATATTCCGTAAAATCAGGTTAGTCATTTTGCGTCTTGATTTTGAGTTCTTCGAGTTCTGGTTTCATAAGCGATTTTACTATATATACATACGAAATTTTGTTAAAATCAGTACTTAGCCGTATTTTGATATTATAAAAATCATTGTTCTTGCCAGAGTCATAAAAATACACAGTGCCTATCATCAATCCTCCTGGAAAAATCAAGGAATATCCGCTGGTAACAATGGTGTCGCCGGAGGCGATTTTTACGTGGGTAGGGATATCTTTCAGGTTGGCCAGCCGATAATCTCCGCCTTCCCACACCAGTGTTCCGATATAATTATTTTTTTTGATTTTGGCCGAGATTTTCGATTTGGAATGCAACACAGATGTAACCGTGCAGAAATTTGCCGACACATCTTTAATAATACCGGCCACGCCCAGGGAGGTAATCACCCCCATTTCCTTACGTATGCCATGGTTGTATCCCTTGTTCAGGGTGATATAATTGTTGATTTTATTGGTAGTGTTGGCAACTACCCTTGCTTCGGCATATTCATATTGCTGTTGATACAGGGTATCATCCACCACAAAGGTTTTGTTGTTGGTCGATAGGAAAGCGCTTCGCTGGTTGTTACGCAGCCTGGCATTTTCTTCGGCCAGTCGGTTGTTGACGGTTTTCAACGCAAGATAATCGGTAAGATTGCTTTGGACGGTATAGATGCCGCCAGTAAAGGCATTGGCAGAATTGATAAAGACCGACTGCTGGTAATAATTGCTTTTTATAATGTAAAAAAAAGCAAAAAACTCCATCAACAGGAATAGGAAAAAGTTAATATGTTTCAGAAAAAACTGCAGCAGTGGGCGCATAAAAAAGAATTACACCCGGGAACATTCCCGAAGATAACAATCAGCGAAATAACAAAAAATCTACTTAATAAGGAACGGAAATTTGTCAAAATTTTTCAAAGCTATTGCTGAGCCTCTGGCCACGGCTTTCAGGGGGTCTTCGGCCACATGCACGGTAAGCTTGGTTTTCATATGTAGCCTTTTGTCGAGTCCGCGCAATAAGGCGCCGCCGCCGGCAAGATAAATTCCTGTACGAAAAATGTCGGCCGACAGTTCTGGAGGAGTCATATCAAGGGCATTGAGAACCGCGGTTTCTATCTTGGTAATGGATTTATCCAGGGCATGAGCTATTTCGGTATAATTAACCATGATTTCGCGCGGAATACCCGTAAGCATATCCCTGCCGTGAACCGCATAGTCAGGCGGCGGGTTTTCAATTTCGGGCAGGGCGGCGCCCACCTCTATTTTAACCCGTTCGGCAGTGCGTTCTCCCACGTTCATATTATGCTGTTTGCGCAAGTATTCTTCGATATCCTGGTTAAACTCGTCGCCTGCAATACGTATGGATTTATTGTTAACAATACCGCCGAGGGCAATCACAGCAATTTCGCTGGTTCCACCACCTATGTCAATGATCATGTTGCCGTTAGGCTCCAACACGTCGATTCCGATGCCGATAGCTGCCGCCATTGGCTCGTGGATAAGTCTTACTTCTTTGGCGCCCGCCTGCTCGGCGGAGTCGCGCACGGCACGTTCCTCCACCTCGGTGATGCCCGAAGGTATGCTGATTACAGCTTTCAATGATGGCGGAAAAAGGGAATGTTTGTTGTCCATCATTTTAATAAATTCTTTTATCATGATTTCCGCCGAATGAAAATCAGCAATCACGCCGTCGCGCAAAGGTCTGATAGTCCGTATATTCTGGTGAGTTTTACCATGCATCATCATGGCCTTTTTCCCAACAGCCTCGGTTTTGCCGGTAACGAGGTTCACGGCAATAATCGAAGGTTCTTCAACCACAATTTTATCTTTGTAGATTATAATAGTATTAGCGGTACCGAGATCAACGGCGATTTCTTTAGTAAATAATGACAACAATCCCATATAAGGTTTATTTTTTTAATGTTTAAAATGTCTGTATCCTGTAAAAACCATAGCTATTTTATGTTGGTTGCAGCAACTTATGGAAT
>JAGNBV010000001.1 GCA_018004645.1 Bacteroidales bacterium | reverse complement strand
TTTGTTTTCTTATGGCCTCATCAAAAATTTCGGCGCCGCCGCCGGGTATTGAGTTTAAACCAGCATCAATCAGTATTTGCAGACCTGCCGCATCGCACATTTTGGCTTTCCGGAACACATAAAACAGTTCGGCAGCCGAGAACGCCTTGATATGAACCTGTGGCCTTAACCGCCGTACCTGTTTTATTAGCAGCTCGTAGCCGGCCAGGCTGGCTTCGGGATGCGTTCCCCCGGTGATATGGATTTCAGTGATATCCTCCGCCATATTATTGACAATTTTCTCCACATCGTCATAAGAATAGTTCCATGACCCTGCCTCCCCTATTTTCCGGGAAAAAGAGCAAAATTGACAATCGTAAATACAAATATTGGTAAGTTCAAGATGGACATTTTTGTTGTAATAAACCTTTGTGCCATTTAGCCTGTGACGCACATTATCAGCCATAACCGCAAGAAGGCCGGTGTCGGTATTTTCAAACAGATGTATGCCTTCCTGAAAGGTTATTCTTTCGCCAGACAACACCTTGCGGGCAATCTGCCTGTCGGTTTCAGAAAGTATATTTTGCTCCTTAAGATAATATTCAAGGGATTTATCCATACCAAAAGCTATCGTCAGTTTTTTGATTATCAGATAGCTATATTATACCGGGATACACTATTTCAACAAGCTTATTTTCTTCACCAGCGATTGTTCTCCGGTATTTATATGCAGCACATAAAAACCGTTGGCAAAACCGCCCAGATCCATCTGCAGGTGATTGGTGGAGCCTCCCCGGTGATTAAAACTTTTCACTTCATTGCCCAGCAGGTCATAAACTTTTATTGCAACATTCTCATGATAATAGCTGCCAAAGTCAATATTGATGATTCCGTTAGCCGGGTTGGGATACACAAGGATGTCGTCCGCCTTGTTTTCCTCAACAGAGTAAGTTACCGGGTTACACAGCACCGGGAATATGGCATGTGAGAGATTATACGACCAGGAAGCAATATTTGAATAAGGCAACCAGTTATCATTCTGCCAGAGTTCCCATGCTGTGCCGGGCATCGATTCACCATTTTTATTGGTGAGTAATACTATGGTGTCGCCGGGGTTTGTGGGCAACATGATGCCAAGGTAAAAAACACCGGTAACATCGTATGGTGTAGCAAAAGGAAGGAAAGTATAGGTATTCATGTTAATGTCGCTCTGGATCTGTGCACAGGACAGGGAATCTGTAAAGAGTATGTTTCCGGGCGCTCCGCCGGTACCTGTATTATCCCAGGCATGAACGGCAATTTTATAATCCTGGCCGGAGCCGTTTTTGGCTTTACCGAATTTGAAATAAGCGCCCACCATTTTGGTGTGAGGGGCTACCGCTGTAAAAACATCGGCCTTGGCTTTATCGGAATAGCCATTGTTTCCCGACACATAACCATACACTCCTGAGGCATAGTACACCGAATACATGACCATATTTCCGGGTATCGGAAAATGAAGCGTATCACAGGGTTTTATTCCCGGGCCGGTGCCGCTGACGTTGATATAGGCCGTTTTGGTTTCTGTGTCGCTTCCCTGTGCGTTGGTGGCAGTCAGGGAAACCTCATAGGTGCCGGCGGCAAGGTATTGAATGCCTGTTGGATTCTGAACCGAGGAAGTGTCCGGTGTGCCTCCGGTAAAAGTCCAGGACCAGGAAGTGGGGGCGCCAGCCGACAGGTCGGTAAAATTTACCGTACCGCCAACAGGAATAGTAGTAAGGTTGGCAACAAAATCAGCTATTGGTGCGTTGTCGCCCACGGT
Organism: Bacteroidales bacterium; assembly: GCA_018004645.1. Classification (GTDB taxonomy): domain Bacteria; phylum Bacteroidota; class Bacteroidia; order Bacteroidales; family CAIWKO01; genus CAIWKO01. The sequence continues at coordinate 105,020 of JAGNBV010000001.1, read as the reverse complement.
AATATAGTTATTTTTTGTTTCGGTATCACTTCCCGAGGCGTTGGTCGCCGTTAAGGATACGGGGTATATTCCGGCGGTATTATACTGTATCCCTGCCGGGTTTTGAGTGTTGGCGCTGGCGGGGGTCCCTCCGGAAAAAGTCCAGGCCCAGCTGGTGGGACTACCGGTAGAAAGGTCGGTGAAATCCACGGTGCCGCCTACGGGTATCACAGTTGGCGTACCCGAAAAGTTTGCCGTGGGAGGAGGATCGCCCACAGTGATGTATGCGGTTTTTGTTTCGGTGTCGCTGCTGGAGCCATTGGAAACCGTAAGGGAAACCGTATATACCCCGGCGGTATTATATTGAATATTGGTTGGATTTTGAGTATTGGCCGTTGCCGGAGTACCACCCGTAAAAGTCCACGACCAGGAGGTTGGGTTTCCGGTTGAAAGGTCGGTAAAATTTACTGTTCCTCCCACAGCAACAGTGGTCGGCGTACCCGAAAAATCAGCATTGACAGGTGTTCCGCTGCCACAATAAAATCCGTTCAGGGTGGTTATTCCTGTATTGTCGGGATCCAGCCAGTCTTTCAGCCGGGTGGCTGCCGTAGTACCGTTTTGGTCCCATGAGTAAGAGAATTTTCCATAATAATCGGGCTGCGTAGGTGTAGAACAATAGGACCCGCCGCCGGTAAGATCGCCAACAACCTGGCCGCTGCCGTTGAAAATCGGAGACCCTGACGAACCGCCCTCGGTAACGCCATGGCCGTTGGCTGTAGCTGCCCACACCACCCGCCAGTGCGATTGTAATCCGCTGCCATTCCAGCCGGCAGATGTCAGTGCGGCGGTATATGTGGAGATTTTTTTAATGTCCCCGGCCGGATGATGGATGCTTACCCCGCTTGAACTGGGTGTATTATTTCTGTCCCAGCCGTTATAATATGGGTTAAAGGTTGGCGGCTGACTAAGTTGCACCAGGTAAAAGTCGGAGCCGGAATTGCCTTCGTTGCCGCCATGGGCTTTCAGCGTGCATCCTGTCATGGAGTTTGATGTCGGTTCGCTGGATGGGTCGGGACAGCCGGTGGCTTCATAATTAAAGTAAAACACCCACTGGTTGAGGTCGGCAGTACTGGCGCCGTTGCCGCAATGGTCGGCGGTTAACATGTAAGGTGTACAATCCTGCCGTTCGTTATTCAGCAGCGTCCCCGAACACCAGCCATAAGAAGTTCCTACTTTCAAAAAAATCCGGGCCACTCCTTTTTTTTCATCCTGCCAGTTGGTGCCTTCGGAACAGTTGATATTCACTTCACAACTTTCAGAGTCGCCGAATTCCTTAGTACCGTTTCTTTGTTTAAAATCCCGGTAAACATAAGCAATTTCCGAAATACTGATTACGGAAAAACCTTTAGTGCGTGAAGGCTCAAAATATTCGATGGTAAAAGCATCTCCCGCCATCAGTTCGGTGGCAAACAATCCCGTTTCGGTATTGTTTTCCTGCGTATAAGCGCCCAGCACCCTGCTATGATCTTCATTATACAGGTAAAGCCTGGCACCTGCCGGAAGCCAGAAATGATTATAATAAACACCCAGGGCCAAGGCTCCTTCGGCCTTTATTTTCAGCCGCCAGATTCTGTCGCCGTTGGGAAGAGTTTCCCAACTACCCGAATTGTTGAGGTTTATATCAACCAATAGGGATCGTCCGACTTTTCTTAAAACACCGTTTTTTGCATCGGCCTCATCTTCTTCCTGGATTAACTTCATATCGGGTTTTGGCAAAACCTTTTCCACATAGTCTCCGGTGACGGATCCCGAAAAACTGACAGGTGTGCCGCCCCGATTGATCTGTGCATAATTAATTGCCGGAAAGAAAAAAAACAAAAAAGCAATTAAAAACAGTTTTTTCATGCTGTGTTATTTTATTTTTACAAATTCTCCTTTAAGGGAAGTTTTTCCGCTTTTGGCGGTGAGGTAATACACGCCATCAGGGATATCAGAAATGTCGATGATGGTTTCTGAAGAGGAAATGTTCAACTCAGGAAAGTTTTTGACGGCAAGCCCCATAACATTGTAAATGATAACATCATGCAACTTGTTTTCGACAGAGGAGGTGGAAAGTACTATTCTGTTTTGTGCAGGAGAAGGATAGATACTGATCTTTTTTTCGGCATTGTCGATTTTTGTTACTCCAACATCTGCAGGACAGGTTGAACCTGCTTTTCCAGCTATGGTTGCCGCACCGGTATTAAGCGGATCAAGCCAGTCTTTCAATCTTTTAGCGCTGGTGGTTCCGTTTTTATCCCAATGGTTATAGAATTTTCCATAATAATCGGGCTGAGTGGGAGTGCTGCAAAACGATCCGCCGCCAGTGAGGGTTCCGACAATTTTTCCGCTCGAATTAAACAAGGGGGATCCGGAAGACCCCTGTTCGGTAACGCCGTGATTAGTAACAGTTTGCGCCCAGATTACCTGCCAGTGAAAACTTGGTGCACCATAGGTCACCGACGCCAGAGCCGAAGTATAAGTGGATATTTTCATTATATCACCCGCAGGATGATGTATGCTCACTCCGTTAGGGCTGCCGCTGCCGCTATGATCCCAGCCGTTATAATAGGGATTTAGCGTGTTCAGGATAGGTGTATTAATCTGTACCAGGCAAAAATCCGAACCAGAGTGGTTTGAACCATAGGTATCATGAGCCTTGAGGGTGCATCCGTTTTTGACAAAAATACCCGAGGGGGTAGTCCCCTGGCAAGTAGATGCTTCATAATGAAAATAGAATTTCCAGGCATTGCAGTCAGCAACAGAAGGATAGGCGCTGTTATAAATGCAGTGGTCGGCCAAAAGCACATATGGAGTACAATTCTGGCTGGTATTGTTCACCAAAGACCCTGTGCAGTTGAAAAGTCCTGACCCCACCTTGATATCGATCAAACAAACCCCCTTTTTTTCATCCTGCCAGTTGGCTCCTTCGGGACAATTTACATTTACTTCACAAGCTTCGGAACCTTTGCTACCCTGATTCTCGCCCGGGCGGTAAAAAAACTCAAGATCCGTTATATGAAAGGCGACATCTTGTTTTTTTGCATTAGGAACATATAGCTCCAGGGTTAGTTCGTCGCCATAGATTTTTTCATGGGTAAAAAATTTGTCCTCCGAATTATTGTTGGATGTGTAAGCGCCAATAGTCTGTGTTTTTCCGGCATTATACAAAAACAGCATAGCGCCTTCCGGCAGGTAAAAAGACTGATACTCCAGGCCAATGGCCCTGGCGTCGGCCGCCTTGATGGTAAGCCGCCATATACTGGCATCTTCGCCCGGCAGGTCGGTCCAGGTGCCGGCATTATTCAGGTTGAAATCCACCGGAATGACCACTCCGATCCTATAGGGTTCACTTTTGGCGGCCCGTTCATTGTCTTCGGCGGCCAATTGCATCAGATCGGGACCTTGAACCCATACGTAATCGATGTCGGCAGACAGGTTGTCATAAAAGAAACTGCGGGGTATTCCGCCTGCGTTATCCTGTGAAAATACCCCTGTAAAACCAAGGCAAAGGAAAATTAATGGAAGTAGTGCTTTTTTCATTTTTTGTAGTTAATTGTTAGCTATTGATTTGAATATTGCAAAATTAGAAAATTTTGTCGGCACAGCTATATGTTTTGGTAATTAATTTGCCATCAGGTCAAAAATATTTTCGAAATCCACTTTTTCCATAATAAAATTGTCGCCGCTAACCTTGTTGGCAAGCATGTTATTGATTATTTCAATTTTATGACGGCCTGTGAGTCCCAAATCTCCTAAACGGGTAGGAGCTCCCAGTTGTTTGAAAAACATTTCAAAAGCCTGTATTGTGGCCGCCGGATCAGGAGTATTAAATATTTCTTTGCCCAAAAAGGAGAGTTTTTCACCAATCTGGTTTTTAAAGTACTTCATCCATGCGGGATAGGCCACCGACAGGGAAGCTCCGTGGGGCACATCATAAAGCACCGACAAGGTGTGGCCAAGGCCGTGTACCCCCCAGTCGCCGTTTTTCTTCCCATAGGAGGTCATGCCATTGAGGGCACAGGTCGCTGCAAACATTATCTTTTCGCGGTATTCATATTTGTTAAGGTGTTTCAGCAGCAAGGGGCCATATTCGACGGCTTCCTTTATGATAGAAGATACAAAACGGTCGGTCAGCGAAGTTTCTCCCTTGCCAAAAAAACCTTCCAGCGCATGGGCCACCAGGTCCACAATACCATAAGCCGTGTAGTCGGCCGGCACCGAAAAGGTGTATTCCGGATCGAGAAAAGAATGTTTGGGAAAATTGAATGGACTGAAATACCCAGGTTTTTGTTTGGTCTGATCATTTTGAACAACGGCAAACGGATTCATTTCGGAACCCGTGGCGGCAAGGGTCAACACGGCTATCAGGGGAATGGAACGGGTAGGTTTTACTTTGTTTTCCATAATATCCCATGCATTATTTTGAAGGGGAATGGCCAGGCCAATAATTTTTGCCGAATCAATAACGCTGCCTCCGCCCACAGCCACAATTACATCAACCTGATTTTTTCTGCCCACCGCCGCCGCGGCATCCACATCGCTGATTACCGGGTTTGATTTTATACCGGAATACTCAAAAACATTGGCTTTGGCTATGTTCATCTGGTTTATTATTTTTTGGTAAATACCGTTATCCTTGATGGAGTTTTTCCCATAAACCAGGAGCACTCGGTTGCCATATTTCGCGAGTACTTTGGACAAATCGCCAATGACACCCTTTCCAAAATGCAAACAGGTGGGGTTGTTAATAATAAAATTTTCCATAGTGTAGAATTTTTGCAGGTTAAACTCTTTTTTCCAAAAGAACTTTAACTAATGATTTTAATATTTGATTAACAGGCTTGTATCTGTTTTTTTATCGTAAAAGAGTTTTAGGATAAAAACCCCTTTAGACAAATTCAGTTTCTTTGAATTTATATTGATTTTATGTTCTCCTTCAGCATAAACTTCATCGGCAATCAGAATTTCTCTGCCCAACAGGTCGGTGATAGTCAGTCTTATCTTTTGTTTGCAGCTCACGTAAAAAGAAATGCTTGTATTTTCGTTAAAGGGGTTGGGGTATACCCTGGCAACCTGGTCATTGTCCTGTTCGGCTACGGAGGTGGTTGTATTGACTGTTACTCCGTCGGAGGAGCATATGGTTTGCAAACCGGCGCCGTTGACGGTCTTTATGCTGAAGTAATAGGTCTGACCGTCTGTAAGAGTCAGTCCTGATCTGGTTACCGATGTGTTCAGGGCATTGTCGGTCCAGGAGACAATATCGGTGGCGCCTTGCGATGTTCCTATGGCGTACCAGTATTTCGAAATACCGGAGTTGACATCGGTTGATGCCGGCCAGTTGGCCGATAGCGTGTTAAGAGAAGATGTGGTGCTGATGTCGCTGCCTGTGCCATCATTTACAGGAGTACATAAGGGAGGAGACCAATCCACATTGATGTTGTAGTAGTCAATCGCAGAGAGATTACCCGCGGCATCGTTAACAATGGATTTTACTTTAGCGCAAAAAGTAGCGGGGTCGGGATTTTGAAAACGAATGTCTTTAGCAGGGTCTGCGCCCACAGTAACTGTAACGGAAGGATATCTCGACCTGTAAACTTTTATTTCGCCGATGTACACTTTGCTGTGCCCGGTACGGAACGAAAAGTGGTTTGCCGTCGTTGTCAGCGGATTGGGGTCAGTCCATACCCCCAAAAGAATGTTATCGCGATACACCGAAATTTTTCCCGTTATCCTATCATGAATGACCTTGATATTATACCATTGTCCAAAATTTGTAACCACATTATTTATGACAAACATCTGGGAAAACACATCGTTTTCTACCCGATAAAACTCTAGTTTTGAAGTTTCCTGCCTGAAAAAGATAAAGTAGGAATTTCCCCTGTTGCTAAGACTTGCGTTATCGCAATAAAAATGCAGGCCAAACCGGTGTTGGTTTGTTCCGCTGGTCGCCGGATCAATTTTCACATTGAAATCATACAAATACCTGTTGGAAAGCCCCTGATTTAATGCTGCATAAATATTGGTGTTGTTCACCGAAGAGTCGGTCTGGATAAGGTATCCGTTATTGACAACCCATGTGCCGCCCGCTGCCGGAACCGACCACACGGAAGACACATAGCTGTCAAAATTATCCCCAAAGAAACCTCTTGAGGCATTGGCATGCCATTCGTTGCCATCAAATTCGAGCACCTGGTAATACCTTTTTTCTATACCGGATCCGCCGGCATTATCCGTATCGGTGAAGTTGGCCGTAAAATCCTGTGTTTGCCACGTCCCCGTGACACTGGCGCTGGTTGTCGGGGCAACAATATCGGGTTGTACCGATGTCCAGGTAGCTGACCAACCGGACGCTGTTGTTGCGCAATCAGAACGCCATTCGATAAACAGGGCTCCTCCGGTGGTTGTGATGGTTGTGGGTGCCACAGTATTGTATCTGCCGATTAAGGGTGCAAATTCGTTGGTGCCATCATAAATATAGAGAAAATCCCAATTGGCCTCTACATTAAAAGAGGAGAATGTCAGGGTGATGCTGGAAGCCCCTCCTGCCGGCTGAATAAGCCAGAATTTTCTTTCGTCATTGGAGTAATTGGCGCCACTTCCGCCGGTATCATAAAAAGAACCCGTAGCTGACGTATAGTTGATAACCGGCGTAGTATTATTCATGAGTTTGTAATAATAATCCCAGTTCCAGTTTACACCAGGATCGGTATGTGTCTGGTTGGGGTAATGCTGATGTCCCCTTATCTTAGTACAGGCCGTTTCGCCACCCAAATCGTGCAGACCATCATCAAGCTGGGTACCGTCATCCAGTGTTTCGCGGAAAAATGTTCTGATCGGCTTAATGCCATAAGCAGCACAAATATCCCTGGACAATGCGGCAGAGCTCTGATACATGGCTTCGGTGTACCATTGCGGATCATCCACATATCCTTCATGTTCATAACCTATTGTATAGGGATTTGCAGTTCCCGCATGCCAGGCCTTGTCTGCCTCAAGAACCATCTGGCAAAGCTGGCCGTTGGAAGATTTTACCACATATTGTGTGGAGACCTGCGAGGACGTGTTTTGGAACCAGCTTATACAGCCGGCATAACTCCCCTGCACGGTGTGCATAACAAGGGCCGAGATGGCTGTACCGTTTCTTGAACTATAATTGGGTGACGCCACCCAGTTACAATTAGCAAAATTATAATCGGGACAGACAGCTTTTGTCGCCAATGACTTATAACGGCAGCCATTATCGTTTTCAATGGATTCCTCGGCAAAAAACAAACGCGTGCTGTTAAAAATTTTAAGATTATTTTCTCCGAATAAATTACTCAGGTCAAAAGAATATTTTGGAAAATGGTATTTCGCCTGATTTACAGGATTATTCAAAAAAACAAAAACATCAAAAATCTGGGAGTTTAAAGCAAAATCATTTCCTATTTTATTGTCTTTAACAGGAATTTGGCTAAGCCTCACCAGCGTGTTATAGATTTTTTGTGACAATTGCCTGTTGGTATCCGGCAAACTCATGTGATACTGAAATGCCGAAGCATAGGCAAGAATGTTTTTACGGGGATTGTTGATAATCTCCTGAACCGGAATGGATGAAAGCGCAGATACCGTATTTAGGTTTTCACGAAAATAGTTTTTGCCATCGAGCACCAGGCCCATAACGCCGTAAGAGGCCGGAATACCTGTACAGCCCGGTTCTTCCACCTGCGGGTCGACGTGGCGTATGCGTGTGTTGGTATAGGCTACAGCTTCCAGTACACCGGCAGGAACCGCAGGGTTTGCCTGATAGGCCTCTTCAAAATACGTCCGGTAGGGATAATTATTTTCAGATTGTTGCGCAAAAGCGGCCTGCAGAGGAGTCAATAATAAGGTCAGTAGTAAAAATTTCTTCATGAATCATACTTTTTGACAAATATAAAAATAAACACTGAAAAAAATGCAGAGATTTTAGTTTTTACCTCTTCAAGTCTGTAGTAGATATTCTGTATCACTTTCGGATTCCAATAAATACAACATAGCATCATATATTGTTTGCTGCACGTTTTGGCGAATCCGGTTGTGCGAAGTTTCCGAACTTCACATCGGGTAAATGTTAGTCTTCGACTAACAGAAAAATTATGGAAGAATTATTACAAAAAAAATCATACTATTGTAAATCTATTTCAGGATTAAGTATAAATCTGTAAACTTATTTTAGGACGAGACATTATGCAGAGTACTTTTGAAACTGCCTCTCATATCAAAAATTAAAAAAGGCTCTTACATCAGGTTTATGCATTTCTGGCCAAACCTTTTGTAAGAGCCTTTTTAGGCGAAACGCAACGGTTAATATATCACCATATCGAAAGGCAGACGGGCTTGTATGCCTTTCTGGGTTTTAATGTTTTTCAGGTGTTCGTAATAGATATAGTTTTCGCCCAGCGTTTTTTGGAGTTGTGTTTCTGATGATTCATCCATAAGGTCCTCAAAGATCTGTGTGAAGGGATCTTTAAATTTCGGATATACCACCACTTTATAATCGGTAAGATTTGCCTTTTTTGCAGCGTCATCAATAGCATTCTGCAGGCCGCCGATTTCGTCCACCAGGCCGATACGTTTTGCGTCAAGACCTGTCCACACGCGGCCCTGGCCAATAGAGTCCACATCTTCGGGTTTCATTTTACGGCCTTCGGCAACATGGCCCACGAAAACTTTATAAATATTTTCCACCTGGTTGGTCAACACTTTTGTTTCATATGGCTGCATAGCGCGGGTTGCCGTAATATAATCGGAATGTTCATTGGTTTTCACCACATCAAAGGTGATTCCGAGTTTGTTTTTAAAGAATTTTTCAAGGTTGGGTACCACGCCGAAAACACCTATTGATCCAGTAAGGGTGTTGGGCTGAGCATATATTTTTCCGGCTCCGCAGGCAATGTAATAACCACCCGATGCGGCCACTTCACCCATAGAAACTACCACGGGTTTAACTTTTTGCGCCAAAACCACTTCGCGCCAGATGACTTCTGAGGCCAGAGCACTGCCTCCCGGAGAATTTATACGCAATACAATAGCTTTTACCGAACTGTCGTTGCGGGCAAGCCTTATAGATTCGGATAATTTGTCAGAACCAATTTCTCTTTCATCGCCTTCGCCAACCCCTATCTGGCCGATAGCGTACACCAGGGCAATCTTCTTTTTGCCTATAGAAATTTTTTCCTTGCCTTTTACCTTAAAAAACTTGGCGGCGCTAATAAAATTAATATCATCTTTTTCGTTAACCCCCAGTTTGGCACGTAACTCGGTCAGCACCTCGTCGCGATACAACAGCTTGTCTACCAGCTTGTTCTTTACAGCATCCTCCCCCAACTGTATTTTAAGACTGTCGGCCATCAGGTTAAGGTCTTCTGTGGCAATTTTGCGCTGGGTAGCAATGCCATCGACCATTTGCTGCCATAATACGTCGAGCAGTTTTTGGTACTGTTCGCGGTTGGCCTGGCTCATTTTATCCAGTATGTAAGGTTCCACGGCGCTTTTAAATTTTCCGTGACGGATAATCTGTGTCTGGATATCAAGTTTTTCGAGAGTTCCTTTAAAGAACATCAGCTCGGCGGCCAGGCCTTTTATTCCCACACATCCCTGCGGATTTAGATAAACCTTGTCGGCTACCGTGGCCAGGTAATATGCCCTTTGAGTATAATCATCACTGTAGCTGATGATGAATTTTCCTGATTTTTTGAATTGCAGCAGCGCATTTCTCACCTCCTCAATGGTTGCCATACCTGAAGGGATATCGGTCAGGTCCAGAAAAATTCCTTTTATTTTATCGTTATTTGCAGCATTGTCAATGGTTTTAAGAAGATGATCGAGCCCCATGACCTTATTACTTTTCATAGAGAAAAAATCCATATCTCCCAGAGGATTTTCGGAAGTGCGGTCGGGAATGGCCTGGTCTAATTTCAGCGTCAATACTGAATTTTGTTTTAATTCCACCGCGATTTTTTTGCTGAACGAAGCCAGCGAAACCATCATAGAAATAAAAATGATAAACATAATCAACGACAACAGGAGGTATCCGGCCATCGACGCAAACATCATTTTAAAAAACTCTTTCATAGCTTATTGTGTTTTTGGTTTATTTTTTTGTAAAATTAGTTAATAAAAAACATTTTTTGGACATATAAACCGAACATTTGTTACAAATCGGTTTTTTTCTTTTGTGATTTTTATACTTTTGATTTTTCAAATACACAGTAAAATGGTTTGTTTTTGTCTGGGGAGTAATGTAGGCGACAGGGCGGCATATTTGAAAAATTCGCTCATCATGCTGGAAGAAAATTTCGGCAGGGCATGCAAAATTTCGTCAGTTTATGAAACCGAACCATGGGGTGTAAGCAAACACGACGACTACCTGAATATGGTGGTTACCTTTGAAACGGGACTCTCTCCCGAAAAAGTGTTCAGGATTACTTCCTCCATTGAAAAAAAACTCGGACGTAAAAGACGAATCGGAAAAATAGATCCCCGTACCATCGACATCGACATTCTGTTTTACAACGACCTGGTGATTAACAAAAACGACCTGATTCTTCCGCATCCCCGGATGGCATCACGGAGATTTGTGCTACAGCCATTGACTGAGATTATGGAGCATTTTGTTCATCCCGTATCCGGGCAAACCATGGCGGAACTATTTTCTCAATGTACAGATAATTCTCTTGTGGTTAAAACAAAAATAAATTTATTTTTGCATTGATGTATGATTTTATAGCCATAGAAGGAAATATCGGTGCCGGCAAAACCTCCTTGTCAACCAAAATAGCCCAACAGTTTGATGCACGGCTCATTCTGGAACAATTTGAAGACAATGCGTTTCTTCCAAAATTTTACCGCGATCCCGAAAAATATGCCTTTCCTTTGGAACTGACATTCCTTGCTTCGCGATACCAGCAACTCAAAGAACAGTTGACGCATAAAGACCTGTTTCAAACATTTACCATTTCGGATTATTATATTTATAAATCGCTGATTTTTGCAAAAAAAACGCTGCAGGATGATGAGCTGGCTTTGTACACGCGCCTTTTTAACATCATTAACGGCACCTTGCCCAAGCCCGACCTTCTGGTTTATCTTTATGTAGAAGTTCCCCGTCTTAAGCGAAACATAATAACGCGTGGCAGAGAATACGAACAAGACATTGAGCACGATTACCTGGAACGCATACAAAGCGGGTATTTTGATTTTATCAAACAGCAGACCGATCTGCGTATCCTGATTCTTGATGTGAATAAGGTGGATTTTGTACACTGCGAAGCCGATTATGAAAAAATTCTCGGGATTATTATGAGAGAATACCCTGTGGGAATTCAGCGCATTGAAGTATAATAAGTCCGGATTTTAGTGTAAGCGAAAAAGCGATCCAGTGTGCCCCCCCCTTTTTTCTGATAAATCCTCTTTGGTTTTCACATCCTGCTCAGACAAATCCCGACAAAGATTTCTAATTATTCTCTTTTAGCGAATTAAAAATTTGTACACATTTATTTATTTTTATAACTTTTTTATTTTTAAATATTTCTTAAATTATGTTTTAAAATCAAATCTTTCATTAATTTTGCATTCATAATCTTAAAAACTTAAAACTATGGGTATCGTAAAAGAATTTAAAGAATTTGCCGTAAAGGGCAATATGATGGACATGGCCGTTGGTATCATAATTGGTGCCGCTTTCGGCAAAATCGTCAGCTCGTTGGTTAACGATATTATCATGCCCCCGCTGGGAAAACTGCTGGGCAACGTCAATTTTACAGACTTGTACTATGCCATGGATGGCAACGTTTACGAAAGCCTTGTCAAGGCTAAAGAAGCCGGAGCCCCCGTTTTTGCTTATGGTAATTTTATTCAGACAGTCATCGACTTTTTGATTATCGCTTTTGCCATATTCATGATTATAAAAGGCATGAACAGTCTGAAGAAGAAAAAAGAAGAAGCGCCTGCAGCTCCTCCTGCACCTACCAAGGAAGAAACACTGCTTACCGAAATCCGCGACATTCTGAAAAACAAGTAGTTTTTGTATTAATAAAATTTTTTTAGACATGAAAAAAGTACTATTGATTTTTTTCCTGATGGCCGGTTCATTGCTGTATGCACAGGAAAAAATTGAAACTGTAGCAAAACCAATGGACCGGGCTGCCGGCGATTCTGTTAAAGCATGGACCGTCCTTGCCACCGGTGCGCTGAATGTTACCCAGGCAGCTTTCTCAAACTGGGCTGCCGGCGGTGAAAACTCTATTGGCCTCGGGGCGCTTGCCAACATCAAAGCCGACTACAAAAAAGGTAAACATTCATGGAAAAACAACCTGGGCCTGGCATACGGATTCCAGTTTCTGGGAAAAGGCAGCAATGCCCGATTTACCAAAACCGACGACAAGATTGAATACACCACCTCTTATGGCTATGCCGTTTCGAAACATTGGGATGTAACTTTTTTGGCAAACTTCCGCACACAGTTTGTTAATGGTTATAACTATCCTAACGACAGTGTGGCTATATCCAAATTCATGGCGCCGGGTTACCTGGTGGCCGGTATCGGTATGAACTATGTTCCTGCCGAATATTTCCAACTGTATATGTCGCCTGCCGCCGGAAGATTTACCTTTGTTACCGATCAGACACTGGCCAATGCCTGTGCTTTTGGCGTGGACTCGGCAAAACACATCAAGGGTGAATTCGGCCCATACATCCGTGCCGTCTTCAATAAGGAAGTGTTTAAAAATGTAACGCTAAATACCTCGCTGGAACTGTTCTCGGATTATCTGAAAGATTTCGGAAATGTGGACGTAAACTGGAATGTGCTCATCGGCATGAAAGTAAACAAATGGCTGTCGGCTACTATTCAGACACAACTGCTGTACGATGATGACATTATGATTAAATCAACGCCATCGTCAGATCCGGGCCCCCGTACACAATTCAAAGAAGTAATCGGAGTAGGGCTTTCCTATACATTTAACCATTAGGAAAACACACCGCATTAATAAAAAACCTCATGTGTTAACGTGAGGTTTTTTTATTTTTGGGACAAATTTCCATTATGAGAAAGACAAAAAATACGGAACTGAACCGGCTTAGCGTGGAGGCATTTAAAGAGGCAAAAAAAAATCAAATTGCCGTAGTGCTGGATAACATCAGAAGTATGAACAACATTGGCTCGGTATTTCGTACCTGCGATGCCTTCAGGGTGGAAAAACTATTGTTGTGCGGCATCACTGCCACGCCGCCCCACCGCGAGATACACCGAACGGCTCTCGGCGCCACCGAATCCGTTGACTGGGAATACTGCGAAACTACCCGGCAGGCAGTAACCGTATTAAAAGAAAAAGGATTTCTCGTCGTGGCCATCGAACAAACGGATACCAGCATCAGCCTGGAAGAATATTTTCCCCCGGCCTCTAAAAAAATGGCTTTTGTTTTTGGCAATGAAATAAACGGTATAGACGAAGAAGTGCTCGATTTGTGCGATTATTCCGTTGAAATACCACAGTTTGGCACCAAACATTCCATAAACGTTTCTGTCAGCGCCGGAATAATTCTTTGGGATATTGTAACAAAAATGCGGAAAACAGAGTAAAAACCAAAAATAACCGGCTAATGACATTTTTCAACCATAGTCAAAAGCATTTTTTAATTTTTTTTTCCGATGTGTTAAATACTTTTTTATATTTGTAGGCCAAAATCAATAGGTTTCTTTTATTAACGTTTAAAAATATATTTTATGAAACATTTCAACTTTAAATTAATTGCTGTTTTATTTCTGGCAGCAGCAATGTTCACGGGTTGCGGGTTAGGCAAAATGATCAAGAAATACCCGACAGTAAAATACACGGTAACCCCCGAAGTACTTGAAACACACGGCGGAAAAATTTCCGTTGGTGTTAGCGGTACTATTCCTCCGAAATATTTTAACAAAAAAGCTTCGGTAACCATTACTCCGGTAATTAAAAGCATGGAAGGAACCACCCTGGCTACCCTGAAATCAATAACCCTGAAGGGAGAAAAAGCTACCGGCGAAGGTCAGACAATAAAATACAAAGAAGGTGGAAGTTTTTCATATAGCGATGTGGTGAATTATACCGAAAACATGAACATGTCGGAATTATCAATAGGACCCCTGGCCACCAAAGGCAAAAAAGTAGATGTTCCATTGGGAACCAACAAACTGGCTGATGGCGTTATTTACACCTCCACCCGTATTGAAAGGGAAGAAGATTTTCAAACGGCAGAACATGGCTACGAACTGGAAACCATCATCACCAAAAAAGGAAACCTGTATTTTGATTACAATAAATCAAATCTTAACCTCAGCATGCCGTTGAACAAAGACGAAAACAACAAAGCCATGCTCAACGACACCCTGATGAATTTCCTCGGTCTCAACTGGAAAATAAAAAGTATCAACATCAACGCCTGGGCTTCACCCGAAGGCGAGTTGACCCTTAACCAAAAACTTTCAGATGAACGTGGCGTTACCGCAAAAAAATGGTTTACTGAAAAAATCAAAAAAATGATCAAAGACAAAAAATTGTCCGGTATTACCAAGGCCGAAGAATTACAAGTTCTGGTCAATTCCAGGGGCGAAGATTTTGACGGTTTCATGAAAGCCCTCAATGCTTCAAACATTCCTCAAAAACAAACCATTGCTAACGTTATCCAAAGCCAGGCCAGCAAAGCCGAAAGAGAAAAATCCATTAAAGATATGACCGTTATCTACAGCGAAATTGAAAATATGCTTTCTGTTTTGCGCCGCGGCGAATTTGTTATTGATTGCTACCTGCCCAAGAAGACCAAAGAAGAAATCATCATGCTCTCCACCACCTCTCCCGACAAACTCGACAACAAAGAATTATTATATTCTGCTACCCTTACCGAAGATGTAGCCACCAAATATCTCATCTACAAAGCTGCCACCACCCTGTATCCCAACGATTGGAAAGGTTTCTGCAACGCCGGAAACTGCGCTCTGCAACTTGGCAAACTCGACGAAGCTAAAAACTACCTCGACAAAGCTAACCAACTGAATCCCAACAACGGACAAATTAACTACAACCTCGGCGTACTTTCATTCTGGAATAAAGACGATGCCGCAGCCCAGACATATCTGAACAATGCCAAATCAAAAGGTATAGATGTAAGCCACAACGAAGCCCTCCTCAAAATCAGACAAGGCGACTATGCCGGTGCAATCAGCTCATTTGGCGGCAAAAAATGCAAATACAACCTGGCTCTGGCTCAGTTGCTTTCGGGTAACAACACCGCTGCAAAACAGACTCTCGACTGCACCAAACCGCAAACCGCTGCTGTTTATTATCTGACCGCTGTTAACGCTGCCCGTACATCAAACACCGCTGTTATGTATGAATACCTCACCAAAGCAGTGCAGGCCGATTCCAAATACAGAAAAGAAGCCCGCGAAGACAGAGAATTCCTGAAATATTTCAAGGAAGCTGCTTTCCAGGATGCTATAAAATAAGTATCTGATAACACCTGAAAAAACTCCGGAATTATCTCCCGGAGTTTTTTTTTGCTGGTTATCTAATACCAAATTATTTTGAAACACCAGACAGGAAAACATATTTTTGTACTTTAACAAAAAAAAACCAACCATGATAATTGCAAAAGACGGCGATGTTGTTTTGCGCGAGTTGACAAAATCAGATATTCCCAAACTTGCCGAATATGCCAACAACGAAAAAGTGAGCATCAACCTGCGCGATGCTTTTCCTTCGCCTTATACGCAAGAAGATGCCAGGCAATTTATAGCGATGGTTGACCGGCAACAACCCAAAACTTTTTTTGCCATAGCGTATAAGGACCAGTATGCCGGAAATATTAGTTTATTGCCCGGCGCCGACGTGTACAAAAAAAGTGCAGAGATTGGTTATTTTATTGGCGAACCTTTCTGGAATATGGGCATCATGACAAAAGCTGTCCGGTTGATTACCGATTATGGATTTAAACATTTCGACCTGGTAAGGATTCATACCGGGGTGTTTGAATATAATAAAGCATCGCAACGGGTGTTGGAAAAATGTGGGTTTATCAAAGAAGGCGTTTCCAGCAAGGCTGTTTTTAAAAACAATCATTTTTATGATGAAATAAGGTACGCCCTGTTGAATGATGCTTACAACGCTATTCAAAAGCCCTAAACAAAAAAAATAAATAAAATGAATGTAAAAATAATCTGGTGTATCCTTATTGTCAATACATTGTTCGCGGCCGGGAGGAATTACAGTTTTGCGCAAAACGATCCCGTTATTGTTGTTTTTGGCGATACCCGCACCAAGGTTTCAGGCAATGTCAGCACCAATCATACTGTCAACCAGCGTGTATGTAAAAAAATTATGCATTACAACCCTGTGGCCGTTTTCCATACCGGAGATATTGTGTACAACGGGTTGAAAAAATCTGCCTGGGCAACCTTTAAAAAGTTTTTTGCACCGATAATTGACAGCAGCTGTTTTTATCCCTGTTACGGCAATCATGAATTGCGTGCAAAAACCGTAGCTACCGACTTTGCACTGCCCAACAACGGCAAATGGTATTCGGTGGATATTGGCAAATGTCATTTTGTGATTATCGATAATTTTTCGGATTACTCGAAAGGTTCCGAACAATATCAATGGGTAGAAAACGACCTAAAAAACTGTTCTTCAAACAAATTTTGCCTGGTAATTATGCACCTGCCGGTGTTCAGTTCGGGCCCACACAATACGCAGAACAAAAAACTCCGAAAAAACCTTGTGCCGCTTTTTGAGAGGTATGGAGTGGATATTGTTTTCAGCGCCCATAACCATTGTTATGAAAAAGCGGTTTCTAACGGCATTTATTATATTACCACAGCCGGAGGTGGTGCGCCTTTTTATAAAAAAGCCAAAGACCTGCCGGAATCACAGTTTTTTGTCAACGCCCATCATTTCTGTACACTGAAAATAAGCGGCAATACGCTGCGCATGGAAGCTATCGACACGAACTTCCGCCTATTGGACAAGGTGGAAATTTCAATGCCATAAAAACTACTTTTTCAACATCATCTCATCGAGCATACTCGCAATTGTAAAGGTAATTTTCCCCTTATCGTCGAGATAACGGATTATTTCATAAGCATATTTGATAACCTCTTGAGCACCTTTAAAATTAATCAGGTGAGTATCATCAACGGCTTTATGGTAATCTTCGTGCAGGCCGGTATGAATAAAAATAGCGGGTATCTGGTGCTGATTGAATGAATAGTGGTCTGAACCGCCAATACCTGTTTTGATCCGCGTAATTTTAAAACCTTTGTCGCCGATAGTATTCAGCGCATTTTCCCATAAATCAGCGGTCCCTGTGCCATAGATTTTTATTTTTTTCTTGGCATCCAGACGGCCGATCATGTCGAGATCTACCATATAATTGATACGTTCTTTCTTGACGCTTCCATTGGTAATAAACTTTTCTGAACCAATCAGTCCTTTTTCTTCGCCCGAAAAAGCCAAAAAGGCATAGTTGTTACTTTTCGGTCCTGCAGATTTCAACATGCGGGCCAGTTCCAGAACGCCGGCCACGCCACTGGCGTTATCGTCGGCTCCGTTGTGCACGGTATTGTCGCCCGGATCGCGCGCACCAAAATAACCCAGTCCCACATGATCGTAGTGGGCTCCTATAACCACCGTATTTTCGGAACCGTTGTCAATAAAACCCCCAACATTGTATGCCCTGCGCAATCCACTACGATCAATGCTTGTGATAATGAAAGCTTTGCCAGGGTTTTCAGGCATTATAATACTGCTATCGCATACGAACACTACGGGTATTTTTACTCTTTCTTTATAAAAATTAGGATCTTTCGATGGGGTGCCATAATTTTTTTCGGTAGAAACAAAAACAACCCCGACCGCTCCCAGGCTCATGGCTCTGTTAACCCGCACGACTTTCTGCGCGCTGTCCCAGACATTCTTTTTTTCCAGCAGGGTACCCGGCACAGCCAAATCAATAACGGCAATTTTCCCCTTCAGGTCGAGACCTATATAATCATTAATCCCGGCACTTTCGCATAATATGCCTGTGCCTGCAAAAACCATTTCGCCGGACACGGTGTCGTTGGCCGAAAATCCAATAGGGTAATAATCACTGTACAACTGCAGTTTTTTGCCGTTGACCTCCATCGTGTTGTCCAAATCTAAAAAATCCACATCCGAAAAAGTAAACGATTCGAAATAGGAAGTATCAAATAATGGCGCCAGGCCTATTTCTTTGAATTGCGCTGCTATGTATTTTCGGGCCATGTATTCTCCCGGCGTACCGCTTTCGCGGCCCATCATTGAGTCGGCGGCCAGGATGCCTATATTATCTTTGATTCTGCTGACAGCGGCGGCATCCGGCAGCTGATAAGCCTGCGAAAAAACATCCGGCATCCCTGTTATAAGCAGGAACAAGCCCAGCCATAATACTTTTCTCATCGTATTAATATTTTCAGATAAACGGAAAAATGCTCCGCTTCTTATGACGCAACAAAAATAAATCAGAGGCCCAGTATGTTTTTCCCCTGCTCAAAAACCACATCTTTGGGGATATTTGCCGACTTGAGCCCGTCGAGTTCTTTCTGAAGTTGCGGATTAATCGTAGCGTTTTCTTTGCGGTATGAGGCCACGCCGTCATAATCGCCGTTGCCCTGGAATACCAGGATGGTGCTGGCCCATTGGTTCATAGCTTCGTTCATTTTTGCCACATCCACGGTATAAAATCCTTTTTCGTTGCGGGTAAAAGCGCCTGCTTTTTCAAAGAAATTAAAACACATCATGTTGGCCTTACCGTGAGCACTGGCAGCCCCAAAACGCACCGAACGAAAGATGCCGGCCATGAAGGTAACAAAACAGTCGTCAACGGTAATTTCCTTTATCTCTCCCTTGCCAATCAGGTGGGTAACGATGAACAGTCCGAGAATATCGGCTTTGGCTTCTTCAAGGGCCGAATATTCGTCCTTCAGCGCTTCGCGCACAGTGCCTTTTCCGTTGATGGTATTTTTTATTCCCAGCCCGTGAGCCACTTCGTGGAACATGACATTATTGAAAAACGCATCAAATTTCACATTCTTAATTTGTGCCGGATCGGTCAATTTTTGTGCAATGGGCATCATGATATTATCAAACTTTGCTTTCATGGTATTCTTCAACTGTAGCCTGCGCGATCCTTTGGCGAGTTGCACCTGTTCGTCGTTCGGTAAATTGATGGCGATGGTTTTGCTTCCCGCATTGCAATCGCCGGCATAATAAACGGCGTCGTACACACCCAGGTCGGACGAGGTGCCGGGAACTTCTTTTTTATATTTTTCTTCCACGGGTAATTGCTTCTGAATATCGGGCAACATGCCAATATATTTATCCAGTTTTTTGCTCCAGTCCATATCTTTTATCAGTACGAAGGATTCGAAGGCGGTTTTGTATTCATACAGGGCATCTTCGTAATTTTCGATTGGTCCTACGACAAAATCGATACGGTTGTTTTTCATGTCCATCCAGGCCATGTCGCTTGGTTGATAATTGCTGGTTATCAGCGCTTCGGCACGCAGCTCCAGGTACTTTTTCAAGCCGTCGTCCTCGGCCAGTCCTGCAGCTTTTTTCAGCAGATCGGATGCTTTTTGCAATTCTTCTTTATATTCGTCATGATACCAAACAACTTTCAGGCTTTTGTCTTCGTTGCGGCGGATTAAAGTGTACAAGCCTGTTTTGTCTTTGTTGTCGAATTTTTCAAACTCTTCTTTGGTGATATCCTTCGGATAAAAATTAGCGCCTAAAGGTTTTTCGCCATAAGCTGCCATAAAGGGTTTGTTATCATCAAGCCTGTCCCACGGCCCGTAATTGATCATGGCAAATTTCTTTTCATTTTCATTTTTTATACTGTCGAGAAAGGCCTGTTTGTCGCCCAGGGTTTGTTTCCAGTACAGGTCATCCATAATGGCAGCAATATCAATAAGTGCCGCAACAAGTTGTTTTTCCTTAACGGATAATTTACTCAGGTCGCAGGTAAGCTTAACCGTCGCATATTCGTTTACTCTGGCTTGCATAATTGAATCTTCTTTGGTCATGACTTTGTCATTTTTTTTGCTTCCGCCACATCCTTGCATTATGAATGATGCAAAAGCTATCAGGCAAAATAAAACAATAGTTTTTTTCATTTTTTTGGGATTAGTGTTAATATTCTTTTTGGGGATACTAAATTAGTCATAAAAACAATATGGTTATTTTTTCCATTATTTTTCCGTCATAAAGTGAATATTTATTGTTTTATCGGATAAAATTATTTTGCTCATTTTACCATTGCCTGTCAAAAACTTATCTACCTTTGCAGCGAAATTCTTAAGGAACTATTTTTTATTTAACTTGATGTTTTACAATATATTATGAAAAGAAAACTTTTAATCCGGGATTTGACATTGCGTGATGGTCAGCAATCATTGTTTGCTACCCGTATGAACCAGGAACAGGTTGATAAAGTTATCCCCCTGTATAAAGAAGCCAATTTTTACGCAATGGAAGTCTGGGGTGGCGCGGTTCCTGATTCGATTATGCGTTATCTGGGCGAAAATCCCTGGGACAGGTTGGAAAAAATCAAAGTTGCAATAGGAGATTCCTGCAAACTCACAGCTCTTTCAAGAGGAAGAAACCTGTTTGGCTACAATCCTTATCCTGAAGAAGTTATCGAAGGGTTTTGCCGGTATGCCATCCAATCCGGTATTGGCATCATGCGGATTTTCGATGCGCTGAACGATGTGGACAACATTAAATCAAGCATAAAATATGTTAAAGAAAATGGCGGTATTGCTGATGCCACGGTTTGTTATACCGTTGATCCTCATTTCAGCTCCAAAGACCGTATAAAAGCGCTGCTGCGTGCCAAACTGCTTCCCAATAACATTTTTACCGACGAATATTTTTTGAATAAAGCCCTGGAAATGGAAGCCTTAGGCGCCGACATGATTTCGGTAAAAGATATGGCCGGGCTCATTCCGCCTGTCAGGTCGGGACGCCTTATCAAGCTGTTAAAAGAAAAACTTAAGATCCCTGTTGATTTTCATACACACTGCACGCCTGGTTACGGGCTGGCATCCTCGCTGATGGCTGTCATCAATGGTGTTGATATCCTCGACACTTCGATTATGACTTTTGCCGGCGGCCCGGCAGCACCTGCCTATGAACTCATTCAGCTATTTTGCAATAAATTGGGTGTTGAAACCGGTGTAAATCAGGAAGTTGTTGTAAAAATTAACAACATTCTCCGCGATATACGCACCGAAATGGCCGATGTGGATAGTTACAAAATGTTCCCCCGCGAATTTGATATAACACGCGACAAACTGCCACAGGATATTGATGATCTTTTTGAACTGGCTATCGCTTATGCAAAAAGCAATAAAGAAGAGGAGTTGCTGGACTGTTGTCATAAAATTGAACGGTATTTCAAGTTTCCCGAACCGAACGAAAATGTTAAGTTTGCCGAAATTCCGGGAGGCATGTACACCAATATGCTTGCCCAGCTAAAGACCCTGAAACTTGAAAAACTGTTGCCCCGCACCCTTGAAATTATTCCAACGGTACGTTTGGCTGCAGGCTGTCCTCCGCTGGTTACACCTACCAGTCAGATTGTGGGTGTTCAGGCGGTTAATTGCATTATTGATGAAAACAAAGGCCAGCCTTTTTATACCACCAAATCAATACAGTTTGTCAATCTGGTAAAAGGCCAGTACGGGCACACTCCTATCCCGATCGACCCCGAATTTCGATATAAAATTGCCGGAGTTAAAGAAGAAACTCCTTACGATACAAAAAATTACAGAAAACAAGACAATCCTGTTTTTCCGGAATATGGCGATGTAAAACTTGCCGACAATCCCAAAGACGAATTGCTTCTGGAGTTGTTTCCTGCCGTGGCTACCGACTTTCTGAAGAACCGGGTAATCAACAAGTATCTTGCAGAAATCCATCGCATTGAGGAAGAAAAACTCCAGAAACATTTGAAGGAAAAACAAGCCTACGAAGACCTCAGTCCCGAAGAAAAAGAAAAAAGACTGATGGAGGGCCTTAACAAGTTCTGATCAATCTTTTTCTTCCAGGATTTCAATAGAATTAATCTTGTCGCCCTGGCAGATAGCATCTATCACTTCCAGGCCTTCAATAACCTTTCCGAAACAGGTATGTTTGCGGTCGAGGTGTGCGGTGTTTTGCCTGCTGTGGCAGATAAAAAACTGTGAGCCGCCGGTGTCGCGCCCGGCATGAGCCATCGAAAGTACTCCGCGGTCGTGGTATTGGTTGCCGCCGTTGGTTTCACACTTTATGGTATATCCGGGGCCGCCAACACCGGTGCCGTAAGGACATCCTCCCTGTATCACAAAATCAGGAATTACACGATGAAAAGTCAATCCGTTATAAAATCCCTTTTTGGCCAGGTCAACAAAGTTTTTTACTGTGCCGGGGGCATCTTTTTCGTAAAAGCTGACAGTCATGTCGCCCTTTACTGTTTTAATAATGGCTTTTAACATTTGCTGTATTTTTTATTTTGTTTACTTTTTATGTGGTTATCTGATTAACTGCCGGCAATCTTCTTTGTTTTTTCTCCCGTGGATTACGCTAATTAGTTACTATACTTCAAAATCTAACATTTTGCCTTTTTTCATGATCATAATGTCGTCAAAATACACATCGGGGTCTTTAACTAACCCATCAAGGTGGCTGCTTGCCGAAATATTTCCTCCCATGCTGATGTTATTGCCAAAAGCCACATGTATGGTCCCGAACACTTTTTCGTCTTCGAGTATCATGCCTGTCAGTTGAGCTTTATAATTGGTGCCTATTCCAAATTCTGCCACAGCCCGGGCATCGCGGCCCACTTTATCGAGCATCTCGGTCAATCGCACAGCTTCCTCCCCTCCGGTGATTTTTTCGGCATAGCCATCAACAACCTCAATGGTGATTGGTGTTTTCAACATTCCTATACCGGCCATTGAGCCGTCAACCACAACGGTTCCGTTTGTTTTTCCTTCCCAGGGGGCAAGGTAAACTTCACCCGAAGGCAGATTGCCGCTTTCACCTTTGTTAAGCATAACACCCTTGCTTGGCAGGACATTCCGCCCTTCTACAGGCATGGTAATATCTGTTCCTTTTTCGGTAACAACCCGGATCTGTTTTATTCCGGTCATTCTTTTAACCACATAATCTGTCAGGTCCAGGATTTTTTGTATATCCGCATTCAGGCAACGAACCATGCAATCCACAGTGATTCCAGGCATTGTCCCCACCCTGACACCAAGTTTGGAGGCCTCGCGGCGGGCGTTGGTGTGCGTAAGCGATTTTGCAGTAGGACAAATAACAGCATCCACCATCTTCATAAGGTCGGCTATCTGTTTGGGCGGTTCCTGCCCGTTTATCTCACGAGATTTTATTTCCACCAGCAGCGACTCTTTGCAGAGTTCTTTTCCGGCTTCGTGCAAAGCCGCACCAATATCTCTTTTTAATTCATCGGTAATTACCAAAAGGGTTTCTTCGGGTTTTAGTCCCATGCAATCTCTTAATGCGATAATGGCGGCATTTTTTAATTCTGTGTTCATAGTTTATTCTTTTTTTGCGTTTATCTGCGTCATCTGCGGGAACTTCTTTCCTTTTTTATTTCCCGCTGATCTCGCTGATTTACGCTGATTTATTTTTTTCTCTTCTGCGTTTATCTGCGTCATCTGCGGGAACTTCTTTCCTTTTTTATTTCCCGCGGATCTCGCTGATTTACGCTGATTTATTTATAATTTATTAACCTTTCTATATATCGATTTACCAATATCTTCTGTATTAAAATTAACTAAAAGTCCGAGTTTAATCCCTGTAAGCTTCATATAGGTTAACACTTGTTTGTGATGAACTTCAGCAATATTTTCTATTGATTTTATTTCAATAATCACTTTGTTTTCAATAATAATATCGGCTCTAAATCCAATTTCAAGCGGAATATCCTTATAATTGACAGGAATTGGAACTTGTGTTTCAATTTTCAAACCCTGATTCAACAATTCATACGACAATGCAGATTCATAAACAGATTCAAGCAATCCTGGTCCAAGTTGATTATAAACCTCAAAGATACATCCTCTAGCAATATATGAAATTTTATTTTCTTCCAGACTCATATTTTTTTGTTTATCTGCGGGAGTCTCCTATTTTTTATTTCCCTCGGATCTCGCGGATTTACGCTGATTTATTTTCTTCTTTTTCTGCGCTTATCTGCGTTATCTGCGGGAACTTCTTTCCTTTTTTATTTCCCGCTGATCTCGCTTATTTACGCTGATCTATTTTTCCTTTTCTGCGTTTATCTGCGTTCCGCCGCGGCGGACTGCGGGAAAAAATTTTTTCTTCTGCCGGCCACCAAAGCGAAACGATGATTTACATTGTTTTACAAAAATCTTTTTTCAATTTCTTCCCAATTCACGTATTTCCAAAATTCAGCGACATAATCGGGGCGGCGGTTCTGGAAATCCAGATAATAGGCGTGTTCCCAGACATCACAGGTCAATATTGGGATCAGACCATTGCACAAAGGGTTGCCGGCATTGCTTTCCTGAACAATATCCAGGCTTCCGTCGGGAGTTTTTACAAGCCAGGCCCATCCCGAACCAAATAGAGTTACACAGGCAGCGCTGAATTTTTCTTTAAAACTGTCGAAGGAACCGAATTTGTTATTGATAGCTTCAGCTAAAGCTCCCTCAGGTTGGGCTTTTGGTTTAGGTGCCAGACTATTCCAGTAAAAAGTATGATTCCATACCTGTGCGGCATTATTGAAAATTCCCCCGGTAGTTTTTTTGATTATTTCTTCGAGGGTGGCATTTTCAAACTCAGTACCTGCAACCAGCTTGTTCAGGTTGGTAACATAGGCCTGGTGGTGCTTGCCATAGTGAAACCCTATGGTTTTTTCAGAAATAAAAGGTTCCAGGGCATTTGCCGCATAAGGTAATTGGGGTAATTCAAACATAATTATATTTTTTGGTTAATAATTTTCTTTAGCAACGGATTTCAACAAAGATATTAATTTTTTCATCAGTTTTTTACTATAAATTTTATCTTTTTGTATATTTGACGAAAAACTTACATGGTGAGAATCACGTCGTTTTCTTTTTCTGACCAGGATTTATTTAAAGAAGCTTTTACCATACGCCAGGCAGTATTTGTCGCTGAACAGGGCGTGCCCGCAGAACTCGAGTACGACGAACACGAAGCCGAAGCCACACATTACCTGCTTTATGATGATGAAACACCCGTTGGCGCAGCCCGCTGGCGCAAAACAGCACAGGGTATTAAACTAGAACGGTTTGCTGTTTTACCGGAATACCGTAATAAAGGAATAGGCGGAACACTGGTGAAAAAAGTTCTGGAAGATGTTATTTCGTTGGGGCTGCCCATTTACTTGCATTCGCAACTAAAAGCCTGTACCTTATATCAACGCCATGGTTTTGTTGTCTCCGGCGAAGTTTTTTTCGAAGCAGGAATAGCGCACTATAAGATGGTGCTAAAAAAATGACAATTTTTTTTAAAATGCCCGAACAGGCCGCACATAGTTTTGGGTGTGCCTGTCAACTTGCGCCTGAGAACCATTGGAAAAATTTTGTTCCCACGCCCCCATACCATTATTTGATGAACTCCAGTACCTGAAAGTATTAAATCCTCCAATCACGGCTCTGTTAATATAAAGCTTGTTTAATTCATCCTTGCTGGGCAAAAACCAATCGTTATAACCGCCTGACACAAAATCGCTACAGAGTCTCGCAGCCATTTCCGGTGAAGCACAGGGGTCCGCAATAATAGTTGTGGTGTTTGTGGCTCCTGTCCCTATGGCCGTACCGGTGGTTTCACCATATATTGGACATCCCCACCACGTGGTTGAATTTTGGTCGCTTGTGGCAGCTATTATTCCATGTATTTGTCCGGGAATATATCCCGGGTCACCGCTTTGTAAAATATAGCCCACAATCCCTCCCTGATAACTATCGCCAACAGAAATTGTTGTTGTAAAACTTATTTGATTGCCGTATCCTGTCCCTGCACTGGTTGTGGCATAAGCCCTTGCAAAATAAGTAGTATTGGCCGTTAAGCCTGATAGAGCACTTGTAAAAACCCCACCGCCTGTTCCATCCAGGGTTTTATTATTTTCCACTGTGGGGTTTGCTGAAGTATTCCAGCACACGCCTCGTGCAGTAACTAAAGCGCCCCCATTATTAGTTATATTGCCGCCACACAAAGCACCTGTACTTGTTATTAAAGAAACTGACACCGTAGATATGCTGGCTATTACGATTATCTGTCCAGTTGTTCCAAGCTCAGAAACATTTACTGTAGCTCCGTTTTTATTTATAAAATCAGTGCTGGAATTGGTAATTCCGCCATATTGCGTTATACCTTGCGCTGATATACCGAAAGGGGTTACGACGCAAAAAAATATAATCAGAAATATTTTCATTAATTTATTAGCCATTTTTAATAATAATAATCAAATTGAATTCTGTCCCCTGCAACTAATGAATATGATCCGTTGTTGGCAGGAATATAGGTTAGTGCACTGCCAGTCACTGTATAGGCCGAATTACTGATTCTCACGCCGTTGATATACATCTTTACCTTACTATTTGCCGAAGGGGATTGTGTTAAAGTAAAACCGGTTTGTGATACTGAAGCAGTGAATTCATCGGCCACCTCTCTGATGGGAGGAATATCAAGGGTTTGCCAGGTTTTGTCTCCTCTCCAGTATTGTGTGGAAGTTCCCGTAGCTATCTGAGGTTCATAACCAGCCGTGGCATGATTTCCCCATCCATAGGCCGTATTCCATTCCGAAGAGTTTCCTCCTGTCGCCTTAATTTCTCCATTAACATCCAGTCTGGCAGATGGGTTTGTCAACCCTATACCGACATTTCCCGAGGGAGTAATTCTCATTTTTTCAGTATACTGGCTTGAAAAACCGCCCGTCCCCAGTCTGGTCCAGAAATTAATATTGGTTGAATATGCACCCTCCTGTAAGTATTCAATCTTAGCCTTTTCTTGACTGGCAGAAATTAATTTTGTAGCAAAGCTATATCCCAGACCGCTGGCTCCTGTTTTGTTACCATAAATTACCGTATTATCTCCTTCTAATTTCATGTTTCCTGTTATATCTAATGTTTCAACGGGACCGGTTGTGCCAATACCAAGCCTTCCCGCACTGGTAATCCTGGCCTTTTCAGTTCCATCAATGTAAAAAGCCAGATGTACCGGAGGATTTACGGCAGGGCCAACGACATCAATCACACCGCCATCGGTTCCTCTCCAAATGGAAACATAACGATCATCATAGCTATGGCTTAATAAACGCAACGTAAATCCTGCTTCAGCCGTGGGTTTTATCTGAACCTTCGCATCGGTAATGGTTGTCCCAATTCCCACATTCCCATTATCATAAACTGAAGAAGTGATCAGGGCAGATCCATCCCATTTGGAAAGATAATTGGTGGTATTTGATCCAACTTCCGGGTCTGTTTCAATAAGACTGATGCTACCCCAGCTTGCGAGGCCGTTGGCATCAGAAGTAAGAACTTTTCCGACCCCTTGTGTACCGTCTGTAATTTTTATTGTACCGTTAATATCCAGTTTTGCAGCAGGTGTTGCTGTTCCAATGCCAACATAACCTTGATACCCGTCTCTGTACCCATCTACGCGCACGTATTCTGTTCCGTTTATCGCTAAAATTACGGAACCGTTTCTGTTAGGATCCCAGGTATTACCAGGTCCCTGTAATCCTCCGCTAAGAATCAGGTTGCCACCTGGGCCATAGTTGGGAGCGCCTCCGTTAATTGAAACATACGCACCACTTCCACCATAATATCCTCCAGTACCACCAGTCAACATTACCTTTCCTCCTGTTGCAATTCCACTGGCATCTGCCGCATTGATTGTCACGTTTGAACCTGCTGCTCCGGAACCACCAACACCTGCAATTATTGCCACAGCACCTCCTTCTGCAGTGCTGCTGTTTCCTCCGCGCAAAGCAAGAGTGGCTCCTGCCCCTGATGTATATGTTGATGCCCCTATAGCCGTGATGTCGCCAATATTTATAAGATTCCCCGCCCCGTCTAAACGCGTCAGGCTTCCTGTCATTATATTGCCTGAAGTATTGATGTTGCCACCCTGGACATCCAGTCTTTGTCCCGGGCTTGTGGAACCTATACCTACATTGCCATTATCATATACAGAGGACGTGATCAAAGCTGATCCATCCCATTTGGAAAGATAATTGGTGGTATTTGTTCCAACTTCAGGGTCTGTTTCAGTAATACTGATGCTCCCCCAGCTTGCCAGGCCATTAGCATCAGAAGTAAGCACTTTTCCGGCGCCCTGTGTGCCGTCTGTGATTTTTACGGTTCCGTTCACCTCAAGCTTTGCGCCAGGATGTGTCGTTCCAATGCCTATTCTGCCTAAACTGTCAATCTTTGCCACACTAACGTCGGCAATCTTGAAAAGTATGTTTCCTGCCGGCGAGGGCAAAAGGCCTGCACCACCTTTAATAATGACATCCCCACCCCGGTATGAAACATCACCGGAGCCGGCTCCTGCTGCCAGGGTAACCGATCCGCCATTACCATTCGATCCCCCTTCTCCTCCTGAAATAACAACACCGCCGGCAGGTGATCCGTTATAAATGCGGCGTCCCACTGAAATAGAACCGGCTGTATTGAAACCTCCGGATATTAAGACACCTCCGCCGGTTCCGCCTATTCCAACGCTATTAAGAACGATCTTCGCCCGGTCGGTTCCGCCCCAGGCCCCGGCTGTCACGGTTACTGATCCGGCGCCTTTCCCAATTCCTGATATATCGCTACCTCCTGTTATTATTACTGATCCGGCCGTGTCGAGAGTCGAATTGTTGGCTAATCCGGACAGTAATGCATGTTTGCCGACTTTCAGCAGGGCGTAGCCGCTACTACTCACATGAAGAAGGCCCTGAGGAGTGGTCGTCCCTATTCCTACATTCCCGGCATCGGTTATCCTGACTTTTTCAGAACCTTCGATATAAAATCCAAGATGTACGGGGGGATTAACTGCCGGGCCGACAACATCTATGACACCGCCATCGGTACCTCTCCAGATGGAAACATAGCGGTCATCATAACTCTGGCTTAACAGTCTTAATGTATATCCCGCTTCGGCAGTGGGTTTTATCTGAAGCCGGGCATCAGTAATAGTAGTCCCGATACCAACATTTCCATTGTCATAAACTGATGAAGTAACCAATGATGTCCCATTCCATTTTGAAAGATAATTGGTGGTATTTGTTCCGACTTCAGGGTCTGTTTCAGTAAAATTGATGTTGCCCCAGCTTGCCAGGCCATTAGCATCAGAAGTAAGCACTTTTCCGGCGCCCTGTGTGCCGTCTGTGATTTTTACGGTTCCGTTCACCTCAAGCTTTGCGCCGGGATTTGTAGTCCCTATACCTACATTTCCGGTAGCTGCTACCCGCAATTTTTCCGAGCTTCCTAACTGGAACCCGATATAGCCATTGCCTGTACCGCCTGTACCGGCACTAATAATTGCATTACCGCTTGGATTGGAGCCCGAACCATTGCCTGCTTCCACATAAACATTACCTCCTGCACCGTTTGCATAGGTAGGGTTTCCACTGCCGGCAGTCATCCAGACGCTGCCACCAGGACGATTGTAAGTGCCTGCCCCACCCTGTATGCTGATATTGCCTCCGGGTCCACCCTGAGAGGTTTGATTTCCGGTAAGAATGATAGAGGCGCTAATCGGTGTAGCATATCCTTCAGACATCAAGCTCCCAGACCGAAGTATAATGTTTCCGCCCTGATGCCCTCCCTGAGCCTGGCCGGTACCGGCAGTAAGCATTATGGAACCTCCCTCACCGTTAGGATTGTCATTGGCAACTACAGACAAACTATTACCCTCACCCGTTAGCGGCGTATAAAGCGGAGACAAAACGGAAGTTGAAAAATTCGCACTGCCAGAGACAGAAAGAGCATTGACGGGTGAATTTGTACCAATGCCCACATTACCGGAATAATAGTAAATATTGCTGGCATTTTTTTTCCATATCATAGTATCCATCTCAGTGAAACTTGTCAGGTATCCGGCTAATGCATGATCACCCCAGCCGTAAGAAGTGTTCCAATTGGTAATATCTGTGCCTGTTATTCCATTAGCAGGTGATGCGCCAAAAACAGGATCGGTTTCGCTTCCCAAAACATTTTGCCAGGTCGCCATACCATTGGTGTCAGACGTAAGCACTTTGCCTGCACCCTGCGTACCATCCGTTATCTTTATATTACCCACCACCTCCAGTTTTGCTGCAGGAGTAGCCGTTCCTATGCCCACGTTACCCGGGACAGAACTGGCCATTATAAGGTTACCATAAATATGGGTCCCGCTAATGGTATGTCCCAAACCAGGTTCGATGAGAACATTTGGGGCCTGCGAACCAAAGCCGACGTTTTGGGCACCGTTAATTAAAATTCGTCCCCAACTGCCTGTCGTCATGTTATTGCCTTCAACTGTAATGCTGGCCTGTTGCTGGCCGCCTCCTGCGGCTGAGCCGGTCAGGATAACACTTCCGGCACCTGCTACAGAAGCCTCGCTCTTGCGCAACACAATACTGTTGCGTGGCCAGCCGCCGAAGGTAGCTGCCTGAAGAGTCAGATGTGTGGTGCCGCCAATAATGCCATTGACCTCAAGGTTGTAAGCAGGTGCGGATGTTCCGATGCCGACATTGCCACCAGAGGTAATTCTTACTTTTTCAGCATTATTTGTTTTTATGACAAGATCGTTTGCATCAGTCGTACCTATAAAATTTGTTGCGGCTGTGGTTCCTGAATTTCCAAGTAACGACCACGCATTCAAGGCTCCGTCGGCACCGGTTGCGCCGGTAATACCCTGTACACCCTGTGCGCCTGTCGCCCCCGTCGGACCAACAGAACCTGTAGGACCCTGAATACCTTGCACACCCTGGTTACCCGTTGCTCCATCGGCGCCTGTAGCGCCGGTAACTCCCTGAACACCCTGCGGGCCTGTATTACCCTGAATTCCCTGTGCGCCCGTCGCTCCGGCAGAACCTTGAATACCAGGAACCCCCTGGGGGCCTGTTGCGCCAACAACGCCCTGTGGTCCAATTGCCTGAACCCACTGACTCCCGTTAAAATACCAAAAGCCCACTGCACCGCCACTCATCCCTGCATTAGTGTTATATACCAGCAAAGAAACTGCCGGGTTGGAAATAGTACTAACATCATTAACAGAAACCAGTGAAACGCGCGGAATCAACAGGCCTTTTGAGTTGCTGCTGACATCGAGCATGGCGGAGGGATCCGCCGCGGTGCCCGCCGTATTGATCGAAACCCCCTGCTGCGAATATACAGCAAAGGAAAGTAACGTAAAAATCATAAATACACTGTTTTTCAACAGTGTTATAATAAAAGATGCTGGAATAATAAGTTTTGTTTCCATTGTATAAATTTTAATAAAAATAAGGCAATTTTAGTACAATATTAATTAAAAAATATCGAAAAAAAAAGCACAAACCCAAACAGAAAACTGAGTGGTAGGCGTCCATGTGTTTGTAGGATCGTATTTTGCCTTTATATCGTTATCAGCCATGAAGGCTGTGGTCATCTCATTTTTTATCTCAGCTACTGTTCTCATCATTCAAATGTGTTATCAAATGTGTTATCGAAAATTCCTTCGGCTATAATATCGCAAGTAGCCGGTAAGGGCCTTTGTATTTTAAAATAATCAACGATACGCTGATTGGTAATGCTGCTCACAGTAATTGAATCGCCCTCGGTTATATGTCCAGAAATACATTTTCCATTGGCATAAGCAATAGCGTATGCATCCTCGGCGCTTCCGGAACCGATTAGCGCTATATCAAACATATTCTGCCGTTCTATAGCTATAATTATCATACCTCAACGTATACTTCAGTTTCACTGACTGTTACTTTTAAAACCTTTAAATGCTGTGATTTAAGCTGCTCTTTAAGGTTCCCATGAAACAAAGTGTCCACATTGCCTCCAAGCATACTTTGCACATTTACACCCAATGTCGGCGATTCTTTAAAATCTCCCGGCACACCGGCCATCACAAACTGAACGATCTGCTCATCAACATCGCCGATAGACATGCTGCCGTTTGCAACGACAAGATCACCGTATTCATCTATAAGTATTCCGTTCATCAGTGCTTTACTTTATCGTTTTTGAAACTATTTTCCTGCGGCGACGGTGTCGATGGGACAAATGTTACACTGCCAACCCCAGCTACTACTGGTATTGATGCCAGCAATCCTTTAAGTGTCTGCAGGTCACTATAAACCTTTTTCATCCAGTTTACCATACTGTCTACTTTTACCATGCCATGATTTATACCACCATTAAAACTTATCTCATCATCTTTTATCAACACTTCACTCTGGCCGATTTTAATGTTTATTTTTTCGATCTCCGAGAACATACACACAAAAGCATCTACCGGGCTGACTTCGCAGACCAGGACATATTTATCATTGCCAGTCTTAGGAGTTATTACGACACCCAGGTCGCTGTTTATGTTGGCATTCAATCTTACTTTTTTAAACGGAGCTTCCCCTGATATCGGGGTAACATCGCAGGTTGAACCATTAACAGAATCAACCGTGCATACATGCAGCTTCATATCATTTTGGTTGGCTATATTTTTGATATATTCAGCTATCTGGTTCACTTTATCTGCCCTCCAAGCGTTATTTTCTGGCGATATCCTCCCTGGCCAAAGGTGTAAGTAACAGCATCCACAAAAAACTTTTTATCATGGCGCTCCTTATTGTCGTCATCAAGGATGTGTACAATGTCGCCTTTACGGACATAAGGTTCGCCAAATACCATAAAATCACCTGCCATCTTATCGACTTTGAATTTTGCCAACTGATCTTTTGCAAAGGCTTTGAGTTGTTCAACGGTTTCTTTACCAGGAACCAAAAAAGTCCTTATCTCAGCATCCTGAACATCCTGCGGTTCTTTCCATTCGAGTTTTTTATTATCCCGTGTAATCGTTTTAACTATGATTTGCAGGTTCAGATCCTCGGCAAGTGTATAAACCAGGTTATCAGAAATAGTGTTCTCGCCGATCCTGAACTTAATGGTACGGGTGGCGTTATCTTCAGTGGTTAGCGTAGTGGGTAGTATGCCATAGAACTTGTCATCCCTGAAATAAAAATTTACAGGGTAATTGGTCATGAAATACTCAAACACTTTTGCAAGCGTGGTTTCACGGGTTATCTTTACCTCTCCAAGATCAACTTCAGCAATACTTGTATTATACGATGGCATCCACTCTTTTACAAAATCCTGAATTTTAAGTTTTGGATAATATGTTGCCGGTAATTTTATCTGTTTGAGTTTCCATGCTTCATTTTCGCACTCTATTACCGTAGGGGTTCCGCTTGAAACAGTCTTTACATAGCCTTTAAACACCGTTTCAAAGTAAAAATCGGTTCCGTAGCCCAGCGATATAGAAATAGTGGAATTCCGCTTCACATAATCAGTGATGGATTTGCCTTTATATTTCAGCTTCCTGGGAACGATCACTTTTGCGGTGTCAGTAAAGTTACGAGTTGACGTCACAATTTCTATCTCGTTCACATAATTGAATGATATTGAGGTTTTTGTTTCCGGATTCTTGATATTTATAAAACAGTTCAATACTTTCATGCGCCTTCCTCCTGTATGCTTAGCTGCACATCCTGATCACTGATAAGCTTCAGATTAAAGGGTATGGCGTTAATAAACTTTGCCGACGACTGTGGAATGTTTGCGCTCTCTAACACTACCTTGTGCACATCAAACGCATTGATGAACACATTACGAACATTAAAGTTTTCCTCAATTTCAAACAGCCGGATAAACTCCTTCAGCTCGTCCAGCGGAAAATAAAACTGCGAATCTGCAATAAGACTGCCCGAAACAGTGAACGAATAATCTTTAGCAGAGATATATTCTTTAATGGTGACGCGCCTCTTGGTAACGGGTGTTTTTACAATAGTGTTTTCAAAGCTGGTGTCGATGCGTACGTCCCAGATAAGTATTTTAACCGACCTTTTATTGTCTTCAAAAATAAGGTTATTGCGCACCGGGTATCTTTTATCTGAGGCAGTATAAGGGCTTAGCTCGTTGTCAGTGGAAAGTCTGTACTCGCCATTGCCGCCAATATAGGCCGGATTAAGAATAAGGTCATATATGCCTTGTTTAACTAATTGCACAGCAGCAGTACCCGAAGCCTGTGCTGCAGCACCGGCAAGATTGCTCATAATACGGGCTGCTGCATTATCCTGACGGCCCTGCAAATCCTTGTTTATTATGAACCTTATTCCTGCCATTATACTGAATAATTTACATCGTTGACCACCGAAGCCAGCGCATTGGTAAGTTTACTCATAAAATCGCTTGCATCTTTCGGATCCTGGGTTTTATCAAAATAATTATTATTGGTTTCGATGAGGCCACTGTTGAGGTTGATGATAACCTGCTTCATGGATTTTCCACCCCCTGTGATGGCATCAGATGCGTATTCTGGCGTTACGGTTTTGCTACCACCTCCGTTACCACCACCGCCATTATTAGCGCTGCCCCCTTGTAAGTCTGCTAATTCTTTTACACTTTGTTCTGAATTATATACGGCATTTTTATAATCATCAACGAAGTCTTTAGCTATATCATGGTCTTTAAAATCATCGGGATTCTTTTTAAAATCGGTCATAAAAGCATCAATCTGTTGGTCAAGTGTCGTCCCTGCTTTCATATAGCCCATCAATGCAACTGCTTGCATATTTTTGTTTTTTATCCCTCTAATTTCTTCCTTCAAATTATCTTCTATTGTACCCATTTCCGAATATGATGCATCAACTTTGGCCGCACGATATTTTGCCATTGCATTTCTCTTAATCTTCTCAATTATTATATCATAAGCAGTTCCAAGATTATTCGTGTTAGTAATCTCATCAAGTATCTGCTTATTGAGGTCTGGATACATTTCTTTGAGCTGATTTACAAGGTCGTTTCTCTCTTTGCTTTTTGGGTTAGTACGTTTTAGTTTTTCAAAAAGAACATCAAGATTTGCCTTTTCTTTAGCATAATATTCAGATCCAATGCGTGCCGATTCCCTAAATGTGTCGTTGGATTCTTTATGCTTGTTTTTGAATAATTTAAAATAGCTGATAGCAGAAATAACAGCGGCAACCAATGCTGCAATCCAACCGATAATAGGTATATTTTTAATAGCAACACCAACCGCGCGACAAGCGCCTACAGCGGCAGTTTTAAATGCTCCAAAACTTGCCCTGGCAACCGCAGCAAAACTAACTGAAGCTGCTCCTGTTGTGAAAAATGAAGCAATAAGTGCCCCCAGCCCCTTTATTGCACTCCAGATACCTTTTGTTCCAAAATTAATAGTAGCAAGCATGGCACGTATCATGTTGCCCCTAAATCCAATCGAAGCCATAGAAGTAGCTGCAAGGTCGGCACGCATAAATGCCATTTGAAATTTTAAAACGGTACCCATCCGGGTAACCCATGCGATGACTGAAGTAAATCCTCCTTTCAATAAATTTATGCCAGGCATAAAATTCACGAACATCCAGTATGCTCCTTTACCAATTGCTGCCATTAATGGTACTAATCGTGACAACGGTGTTAATGCTTCACCTAAAGCAGACACCCAGGGAACAATAGCACCAGTAGCATTAAATACGGATATTTTAAAATCTTCAATGTTAGCTTTTATGCGTTTTAATTGTTCGGCATAAGTTGCGGTTCTTATAGCGGCCTGTTCGGTTGCCACGTTAGTATTTGTTACTTTTGTTGTCATTTCTTCAACTGCCTGGGCATTACTGATTAAAAACTGAGCAGCGGAAATGTTCTCAAGACCGAACAATTTTGAAAGATATGTTGCATCATGTAATTTGGGTTTTAAATCTTCCAACGCTAGTGTTAAACTTGTTTTTGTAAAATCGTAATTAAGGTCTGTCTGTAGCTTTAAAACAATATTACGCAAAGCAGTACCTGCTTCAGCACCCATCAGATTGTTTTTGCTTAAAACTTCTAATGCGCCGGCAGTTTGTTCAACACTTAACCCTGCCGAGTGTGCTGTTGCCCCTGAAACTTTAAAAGATTGTGAAAGGTCGCCAATTTCAGCAGCGCCGTATTTTGAGCCGGCAGCTAAAACATTAATTACACGGGTTGCTTCGCCGGCCTCTAATCCAAATTGGTTAATGGTTCCTGCCACAGCTAATGCGGATGTTTGCATATCTAAACCGGATGCCTGTGATAATGTGATTGTAGCTTGCTGCAATTTGTTTAACCCTTCCATACCGATGGAGGATACCTCAATTTGCGACGCCAATATTTTGTATGATTCTGCAATGCCTGATGCACCCAAACCACTTGCTTTACCAAACTCCCTTGCTTTTTCTGTCAGACTCTGTAAATCCTTTCCGGCTATTCCTGTTATGGACGAAAGGTCTGCTATGGATTGTTGAAAATTCAATCCGCTTCTTGTAAGGTCAGAAAATGATACAGATAAACTTTCTGCAAACTGGCCCAACTGATTAAAAACAACAATTTTACCTGATAAATTATTAAAAATTTTGGCTGATTTCTGAACATTGTCATTTAATCCATTTATTGCTTTTGAAAGTGTAAATGTAGAATTTAGAGCATTACCAGTAAGATTTATAATATAATTTATTGACTGTTCGCTCATTTTTGATTATCTTTGTATAAAATTTACTGAAATGGAAGACAACATTCTTTTTCAAATTTTTATCAAATTATTTATGCTTTCAATTCCTGTTGGATTAATTGTGATTATTTTCAAAATAGTATGGGAATTAGAATTTAAAGAATTATTCAAAAAGTCCAAAAGGAATTAACCAGAAACCATGCCTTCTCGCTTTCTTATCTCTGCCAATCTTGCAATATTCAGACACCACTCCTCGTCAGTTAATTCTGTAGGGTTGACGTGCATATAATACATGAGCGAAGCATCCATCAACCCTACCCAATCGTTTGAAACACTGTCAAACGCTTCGCTCAGAGTTTTTTTATCTCGGCTGATTTAACCTCAATGAGTGCGTTCAGCTTTGCCACTACCGCAAAGAACAATTCATCGTTTGTCTTAATAGTTTCATCACCGCTGATCCAACAATTGTTTAGCACAATTTCGTTGAATTTCATCGGATCGGTTTCCCCAACAGTAGCAGCAAAAGATAATGTTTTCCGGTCAGGTTTTTTAAGATAACAATATTTATCCTCAACATTGACTTCATAAACATCACCATAGTTATGCTTCCAGATGGCGATTTGTTCGGGTGTTGCCTTGCCATTTTCCTCCATAGTTCCTCCTTTTATTTCCACTCAATATGGCTCGGCACCAGGTCAAACGTGGTTTCGTTTTTGGTGTCGCCCTGTTTTATGTCGAGAGAATCTTTGGTAAACTGGCAGTTTCTGATCTTATGTGTAATGATGGTAGTTCCGTTCATGGGTACAAAACACACCACTATATCGAAAGGCGCTATATCCTGTAGTCGTCCGGTATCGCTTGAGGCACGTATGGCTTCCACAGCGCTGCGCAGTAGCGTGAAGGATGCTTTCGGTGTAATATTACCATATCCGCGTGCTACAGCCACCTGTCCGGCACCCATAATGTTTTCCACCACCTGGTCGTCTTCATAAGTTATAGCCGTAATGGCAGTTTCGGGGAACCCTGCAATATTAACCTTGAGGTTTGCCCAGGAGGGTTCTACACCATTGATAAGGGGCACATTTCTTAATCCGTTCATATTTTAACTTATTGAGGTTGTATTTTTAATGGTTATGTTGAATTCACGCATCACTCCCACACCTACCTTTTCGATCACAAATTCAATTTTGCTGGTTGACAACACGTTCTGATCGGGATCTATATTCACCTCGTAGCCGCTGAGTTCTTTGGCTTTCTCCATGTCTTCAAGCTGTTTTCCGGCAACAATCTTCAGGTAAGCCACGTCGTCGGGGTTGAGTTTCCCGGTGGCGGGATCCAGATAAACCGGTCCCGACAGTTCAGGTACCAGGTACGTGCGTATGCCACGGATAGCCTTGTCCATGCTGCGGTTGGCTTCAATGAACTTATAATCCGAAGTGTCCAGATCCATAGTATAACTGTCGTTAAACCACGATCCCGACATTCCTCCCTGGTACACCAGAAACAGGTAATGCTTGGCATCGAGAGCTGCAAGGGCTGCTTGTGTAGTATTTTTTACAAGGGTGCCATCAGAGAATCCAGGAGTTGAAATGCCTGACGGGAACTTCTTTACCCAGGATATGCTTTCGTGCACTTTGGCCAGTGATAACATACCGATGGCAAGTCCGGCAAGTCCCACAGAATACTTATTTACAGAGTTACCTGCAGCAGTATACAGGTCGTTAGCGGTACCGGTACCATCCTGTCCTATCAACACCGAAATATTCCGCAGGCCGGTTGCAACAAGGCTGGTATTAAGCCCCGATATGGCTGCGATTTTCGGAATATAAAGTATCTGAATAGGGGTAAACAATGCATCCTGGGCTTTTGCTATAGCCTGCAGCGCAGTAAGTTCTATTGATGATAACTCTTTCTCGTAACAATATACGGCGATCTGGCGAAGTTTGCCTTCAGCATAGGATTGCATCGTATTAATTTCGGTAAAATCATATGCGCCTGTAGGTGTTTTGAAAAGGCCTACATAAAGCATGATGGCGGGGTTGATCCTGAGCGCTTCTGATATATGATAGTGCAGGGCCTTAATTTCCCAGTTGGCCGATGTAGACACTATGCCGAGCGCTTCAGCGGCTGCAACAGTTCCGATAAGCTGTATGCGGTTTGAAGTAGTGAAACCTGATGGCAGGTTGGCATCGGCCAAATATAACATTAATCCGGAATAGTGATCTTCACCCGGCAGGCTTGGGGCAACTCCGCCGTTGCCTTTTACAATGGTTATTTTATTCATTTTCTATGTTTTTAGATTTTGATTTTTTTGATTCAAAAAACTCTTTACGGGTTATCCGGGTGCAGTTTTCACGCTCGTTGAAATAAACTTCTTTATCGTCGTACCAGACATAATCAACGCCCGGAAAGCCATCGAATACGGCCTTTATTTTCTTTTCCATAGCAGGTAAATTAATATCAATAATTCAATAATAAATAATGCGGACAGTATCTGGCCTGCCCTGTGCCAGAAGGTGATTTTGTTTACTTCAACAGGTATGGTTTCTTTGGTGGCAGAAGTATGGGCAATGGTTGTCTTTATGTGTTTTTCGTTCCAGGCAATGGCAACGGCAGCGCTGTCAATTTTACATCCAACGGTAAGTTTATTATCACTTAAACTGAAACTTGGCTTAATATTTTGAGAGGCCCTGAGTGTTTCAATTTCGCACAGCATAACATTACCTGCGGAATCGCATTTTAACAAGAGCTTATATGCTGCGCTGTCGGAGATATATACTATACTGTCGTGCCTTTCATCAGTTATTTCTGTGGTGGATGAAGTAATCTCGCTTGTAATAACCGATCCCTGGCATGGGTATAGGTTATTGCAGCGCTCTTTGGTTGCACATGCCGTTAACGCAATCGTAACCAGGATGAGCAATGCTATTTTTAAAATTGGTCTCATACTGTCTTTTTGATTGCTATGAATTTTCGTAAGCGCAGCCCGTTAATTACATCCCGGGAATACTTACGTGTTTTACGGGCTACTATATATCCTTCGCGTCCTCCGCTGCTGTTGGTATTGCCTTCGACGGTTATAAAATACGCAGGATGCTGTTCAATCA
Source organism: Bacteroidales bacterium (assembly GCA_018004645.1). GTDB lineage: Bacteria > Bacteroidota > Bacteroidia > Bacteroidales > CAIWKO01 > CAIWKO01. Next base: position 65,098 of record JAGNBV010000001.1, on the reverse strand, counting down.
CAATGCCGGCATGTCCGCGCCACAAGCCCTTACCATTTTCATAATGCTGCCATATAACAATGCTTCCTGGTACAGATGTATCAGACAGGTAAAAATACCCTGATCTGTCTTTTGTAAAATTTGTAAGCGTGCTTTGCGAATTGCCGGTAATGAGTTTCATCGCTCTGGCATTTACAGCGCTGTCATCAATAGATCTGTGCCATACAAGTTTGCAGAAATAAACACACCAGGAATCGTACTTATGCCAACCTACCTGTTCCATTTCGTGCTGGAAGGCTTTATCAACAAATCCGGAGTTATTGGTTGTTTCCCTCTGGCCAATGAGCGACACAGCCGTATAAACAATGGCTGCAATCAGTGTAACGCCTATGGAACCTTTTTTAACGCTGCTCATTTTTCCTTTTTCTGTTTTTATATTGCTGTGCCAGCCATTTAAACAATCGTCCTCCGGCTGCCCCGGCTAATCCTCCCACTATGGACAAAAGCACTGTTTCAATGATCTTACCGCTTGTGACTCCGAAAGAGAATCCTATGGTAGAACCCGACAATATGCTCAATAACTTTTCCCGCATTTTTTCTGTAAAAGGATGAGCGCCTACTCAACGCTGTTACCTGTTTTTCGGCGACTCGTCCTGTGTTTTTATGCTGTTACCTGGATAATACCGAGCACACCCTTTGAATCGCCCCTGCGCGTCCTACCTCCGGCACGTTGTAGGAAGCTGTATATATCACCATAGTATTGCGGGTTACCCTGATCGTCGAACATCTGGGTAGCACCTAACGCACGGGCCACCATGCCTTTGTGCCAGAATAAGGCTATCGCCGAGGCGGTAGTGGCATAATTGCTGGTTCCGGCTTCTATATCCTCAAGCTGTTCAGGGGTATAGGTAAGGTCAGTCGAAGTCCATCTGAAATAATCAGTACCCGATACGGCTGTTAACGTGGGAGCTGAGGCTACCAGCGCGGTGGATCGTTCATAGATTTTAAACCCTTCGAGCATATCAATTTCCCCGGTAACGGGATTGTAAATGACAGAATAATCTCTGTTACTGTTGGCTTTAAGTTCCCGCACCAACTGTCCTTTCATGGTTGTATCTATAATACATCTGCGGTCGGCCTTCGGAATACCCCATTTATTAAAGGTCTCTTTTGCTACGATAAAGTCTTCGATGCAGATAGCTTTACGGTTTGAAGTTCCCACGTGCGGTGATACGGAAGAACCGGAAGTTTTAATGAAATATGCAGGCCTCCAGTTGTATAACATCGCTTCAGCTATAAACTGTTTCAGGTACATCATATCCTCATTCATACAGCTGTCCATCTTATCGTATGACAATTCAGCTTTATCAATATTGGGGATGAAACGGGGATCTGTAGTAAACTCATCCAGTACGTAAGTAACATCGATATCTTTACGTCTCGTTATAGTGGCCGGTAACGTTTTACGATTACGCTGTACACCTGAAGGACTACCTGCCTGCGGAATGTGGACAACTCCAGTCCCGATCACATACTGACTCTCGTCAATGGATTCCAGGAGAAATTCATTATCCTTAAATAGGTTTTCTACAATGTAGTTAGTCCATATTTCAGGCGTAACTGCCATTAAAGTAGCACCTTTTGGAGCTTTGATGAATGCAGAGGCGCCCAGAGCTGCTGCTCCTGCTCCTATGCCAAATACTGATCCGATACCGGTAGCGAACAATAAAGCCACCAGGACGCTAAAAATAAGTTTGCTTGTTTTCATGTTGAATTTAAATATTAATTATTAATTGATTGAGTTTGATTATACGGTTACCCATTCAGGTGCAGTTGCACCTGTGTTCATTTTCAGCGTTTGACCTGATGTCCCTTTGGGGAGTTTTGTCCAGGCAGTACCATTAAAATAAAGCATGTCTCCTGCAGTACCGTCTTCCAGTTTAGCCAGGGTTACATTCTTATCTTTGATGGCTGCTGTTTCCACCGCATTGGATGCAAGATGATCTGCTGTAATTGCATCATCGGCGATCTTGTCAGAGGTTACTGCATCGTTTTTAATTTTTGCAGTTTCCACAGCATCAGTAGCGAGTTTGGCTGCCGTGATAGCGCCGTCCTGTACATCATCATTGGTGCTGGTTACCACCACAAAGTTTGTTCCGTCATATTTGAGCAGCGCATAAACGGTTGCTCCTGAAGGGACAACAATGGCAGACCCTGAAAAACCTGTGCCCAGGGTAACGGTTCTGGCTCCGCCTGATGCAGTGAGCTTCAGCAGCATCTCGGCATTTTTTGTAACCTCGTCGTCAACAGCCACATTGATGGTAGGATTACCTGTAAGGGCTCCCACTTCCACGATGGTATTCAACTGGTCAACCGTAAGGTTGATAGTTGCAGCATAATCGGGCGACTGTGTATCGACACTGGGGAACAATACTTCAACTTTTTTATCGGTGTCAACCACTGAATTAGGAGCTTTGAAGCCGTAGCTCGCATTTGTTTCTTGTCTGACAAACATGTTTTTATCCTCCTTTTAAGATTTGTACTCTTTGTTGAACTTTTCTTTGTAAAGCTGCTGGAACCATGCAAGGTTTGTGCTTTTGATGTTTTCCAGCCGACATTCTTTATGCAGCTGATCCCACGTTTTTTTCCGGTCAGCTTCAGGGATGGTGTCCTTATCAATCTCATCGATAACTCTGCCGACACCAGCCAGGCTGTTAATCACCTTTTCTGCCGTAGCATAGTCGGTTTCAGCCATTTTGGTGTACGTTTCGCGCATGTCTTCGCCGAATTTCTTTTCAGCAATGCCTGTGTCGATGAGGTTCTTTACCTTAGCCTTATTAAAATCGTTGATCTGGTTCTGCAGGCCGGTAATCATATTGTCTTTTTGCGACAGCTCTGCCGCATGAGTCCTATTTTTTTCAAGAATATTGTTCACGGCGGTTGCAATGGCATCCTCAGTGGCATTCTCGTCCAGGTTAAGTAATTGAGCGATTTTTTTCATTTTTGATTTTGTTTGGTTATTATTCGAATAATTAATAAGTTGCTGAGAAAAGTGATTATATACGTCGCGGGGATCAGCCAGGGTATCAGGAGCGGTTATTTCTTTACCATCCCTGATCTCATTGACAAGTTTTAATGAGAGCGCCTCCTGAGCGGATAGCCATGTATTGGTATTGCAGAAGTAATCCTTCTTTACTTTTTTTGCGTCTATACCTGTGCGGTTGGCAAACATATCCACCAGGTCGGCCTCAAACTTGTCCATCATATCAGCATAGGCACGCACATCATCAGGGTTGCCCTGCACATAGCCCGACAACCGGTGGTACATAAACTTGCTGTATTTGTTAGCTATTACAGTATGCCTGGGGTTGGTAATCAACATGGCCATCATTGAAGCGGCAATGCCGTCGACCACCCAGGTAACATTAAATTCTGATCTGTTCAGATAGTTCCATAACGCTTGTCCCTGCGGCACCTCGCCACCATCGGAGTTTACATAAAAGGTCAGATTTTGGCACCCCGATTTTTTAAGACCTTCAAGATCCTTTACCAAATAATCCACATCTATGTCCATCCACTTACCAATGATACCATAGAGCAGTATTTCGGCGCTATTTCCGTTAATTTGATTTACCAGGCTTTTAATCATCTGACCTTTTCATTAAAACTTTTTCACAATCACCATCACCGTGGGTGCAATAATAATATGTCTTTTTACCTTTTTCCGAAATCGTTAAGGTTTTTAATACAATCGTTTAAGTTTCTTGAGTAGTTGTTCAAAGGTTTTGAGTGATTTTACGATTTTGCGGAGTGATCTTATATTTTTGGGCATTATAATAATAATGTAAATGAAGATCAAGGAAAAAGAGGAATGGGCCAAGTTATTGTTTACACTCGAAAACCTTTCACAGATAGAGATAGCTGAAAAGGTCGGCGTTAGCAAAGTCACTGTAAACAAATGGGTTAAGAAAGGCAAGTGGGAGGAACAAAAGGCAAGTCTTACAGTAACCCGCGAACAGCAATTACAACGCCTGTACATGCAAATTGCCGAGATCAATAAAACCATTTCGGAACGAGATCAGAAATATGCCACACCAGCCGAGGCTGATTCTATAAACAAACTGGCCAGCGCCATCGACAAGATGGAACGTGAAAGTTCGCTGGCTGATATTATAAGTGTATCGGTGCGATTTTTAAACTGGCTGCGCCTCCTTGATCTTGCAAAAGCAAAAGAACTATCGGGCTTGTTTGACGCTTTCATAAAAGACAACCTCAAATAATGGTAAACAAATCCACAAGAGAATTCATCAATTATTGGGACGAATACCGTAAATCGCTCCTTTGCGACACCATTATTGAAGACAGTATGTCGGCTGCAGAGATCCTTAAACATCGTCTGGAACTTGAAGCGGATCCTGTTAAGTGGATGTATCATTTTTTTCGCAAATATGCCAAAGCGGAATTTGCCCCATTTCACAAAAAAGCAATCAGACGGATGATCCAGAATAAAGAATGGTATGAGGTACTGAGCTGGTCGCGTGAATTAGGCAAAACCACCGTGGTGATGATGGTAGTCCTTTACCTGGTACTTACCGGTAAAAAGAAAAATGTTATTTTCTGCAGCTCGAGTTACGATAATGCTGAACGCCTGCTGGAACCTTACCGCGCTAATCTCGACAGCAATTCGTTAATAAGGGCTTATTATGGCAACCAGGTGGAATATGGCCACTGGGAGATGGGTGAATTTAAGACGAAATCAGGGGCAGCCTTCAGGGCGCTGGGAGCCGGACAAAGCCCCAGAGGTACCAAAAACGAGGATGTAAGGCCCGACCTGATAGTGGTGGATGATTACGATACTGACGAGGATTGTCGCAACCCTGATGTGATTGATTACCGATGGAAATGGTTTGAACAGGCGCTGTATCCCACCCGCTCCATTTCGGAACCTGCACTTATCATATGGTGTGGCAATATTATCGCCAAAGACTGTGGAACCGTAAGAGCCGGTAAACTGTCCGACAATTGGGATATTGTAAACATACGTGATAAAAACGGTAAAAGTTCGTGGCCGCAAAAAAACTCCGAAGAGCAAATAGACAGGCTGCTGAGTAAGATAAGCACTATGTCTGCCCAGCAGGAGTATTATAACAATCCACTGTCGGTAGGTGACACCTTTAAAGAACTGCACTGGGGACAGATACCGCCATTACATAAATTCAGGTTTCTGATCAGCTATGGTGACCCTGCCCCAAGCAATAGTAAAAACAAAGCCAACTCTTACAAAGCCAATTTCCTTATCGGGATGATCGACGGTATATTTTATGTCATTACCGGATATCTCGATCATGTAACCAATGCTGAATATGTTGACTGGTACTATTACCTAGACAAATATGTGGCGGGTAAAACACAGGTGTATTACTTTACCGAAAACAACAAACTGCAGGATCCGTTTTATCAGCAGGTTTTTATTCCGCTGTTTGTTGAGGCCGGTAAGAAAAACGGGTATTATCTTTCAATTGCCCCCGATGGACGCATTAAACCGGATAAATTCAGCCGTATAGAAGGCAACCTGGAACCGATTAACCGGCAGGGACGACTTATATTAAATGAGAAGGAAAAAGGCAATCCGCACATGGATCGGCTGTCGGAGCAGTTCCTCCTGATCAACCCGAAACTGAACGCCCCTGCAGATGGACCCGACTGCGTGGAGGGAGGGGTATGGATTGCCAATACAAAAAACCTTCAGATAAGCATCGGGGATATTCATTTTGGCAGGAAGCCAATTAATAAAAAAAGAGTTTAAACATGGAAACAACATTATTTAAAAGAATATGGAACTATTACAGGATTAAATCTGCCATAAAAACTGCAAACAAGCTGCACGACCTTACAGGCAAAAGGCATTACGTAATAAAGATTTTCAACAAAATCCGTGTATATGACCGCAGCCATATAAATTTTCTGATCAACGACGGCGTGCTTCATAAACGGCTCAGGGAAGCCAACGAACTGCAAAAGATATGTATTTATTTCACCAAATAATAATCACATGTATTTAGACCAAACCGATCTGGAAAAAGGCTTATATCCCGAAATACTTAACGTTCTGACACGCAGTAACCCGGATAACATAAGCAATGCCATAAGCGAAGCCATAGCAGAAGTAAACTCATACCTGGGCGTCCGCTACAATATGCAGGCCGAATGGAATAAAAGCGGAAGCAGCCGTAATGTGCTTGTGGTGAAAATGGTACGTGATATAGCCTTATATAACTGCTATAACATCAGCAACCCGGTAAACATGCCTGAAAGCAGGGCGCAGAAATATAAAGATACTATCAGTTTTCTGAAGGATGTACAGGCAGAAAGGGCACAATTAGACGGCCTTACCCGACTGTCGGATGCTTCCAACACCTCCGGAAGCAATTACCTGACATTCGGCGGAAATACCAAACGCAATAACTCTTACTAATGAAAAGATTTGAAGCAAACGCAAAAAAAGATATCGTGATTCAGAATATCACGATCAGACCTGTCAACAGGAAAACCCAGGATATTGCTAACTGGAAAAATGCTATCAGCCAATTTGAAAACATATACAACCCGTCACGCGTGTTGCTCTACGACCTTTATGATGATATCATCCTCGACGGTCAGATAGAAGCAACCTGGGGAAAACGCCAGGACATGATACTGAATAAGGATCTGTTATTTGTCCGTGATGGTAAAGAGGATACCGAACTGAACAAATTGCTTAATTGTCCTTCCATGCGGTTGTTACTCAAAGAACTTCACAATGCTATCGCCTGGGGATTTACCCTCGTGCAGATCAACGGCATTACCTATAATGCGGATGAGGAACAGTATTCTATAGATTTTGACCTTATACCGCGCAAACATGTGCACCCTGAACGGAACTTTGAATGTATAAGCAAAGAACAATCGTTTGCCTCTAAAGACATCTTATTTAAAGAACCGCCGCTAAGCAGATACCTGATGTGGTCCGGCGATCCCAAAGACATGGGGCTGCTGGTAAAATCTGCACAATATGTTATTTATAAGCGCGGTGATTTCGGCGACTGGGCACAGTTTGCAGAAATGTTTGGCATGCCCTTCCGCGAAGGGCGTTACGACGATTATGATGACAAAACCCGTGTTGCACTTGAACGGGCCATGGAAGTGTACGGGGGCGCATCATATGCCATATTGCCAAAGGGCGCTGAATTTAAGATACACCCTAATTCCGACAGCTCCGGCAGCTCTTCTTTATACAAAGACCTGTATGCAGCATGCAACGCTGAGATCTCAAAGATAATGCTTGGAAACACACTGACAACAGAGCAGGGAGATAAAGGCGCCAGGGCACTGGGCGATGTACACCAGGAGGCTGAAGACAGTAAAAACAAATCGGACGAGAAATTCATCATCGACTTGCTCAACGGAAAGTTTAAAGCCATACTGAAAGTATTCGGGTTCAATGTTTCCGGTGGTGAAATATGGTACAAGTCGCCTGAAAAAGACTGGGACAAACTCCAGAAAAAATGGAGTGTGATAAACGAAGTGTCAAATAAGGTTCCTGTGGCCGATGATTATATATACGAGGAGTTTGATATTCCAAAACCAGAAAACTACGAAGCGCTGCGCACAAAAATGGATGACGACGCTTTAAATGCTATTGAAACTGCTATCCAACATCCTTTAAATGACCCAAACAAACCATCTAATACTATTGTACGAAGGATAAAGGATTTTTTCGTATAAGCCCCTGGAACGGGGGCAGGCAATTGGATAAACTATACCAGACCCAGGATGCTGATCTGCTGGCCTGCCATATAGCCAATTTTCCGCTTGTCAGTTTCACCAACAGAGCTTCGGACACTTTCAGGGAAGTGATGGCAGATATCAAGTCCGGTTATGATGACAGCATACATCCCAAACTGTTTGAACTCTATAAAGACAATTATCATAAGGGGCTGGCCATGTTTGGCGAACCTGAAACGGGCAGCAGGTATTTTGATCTTAATGAAAAGTTTAAACTGAATACAGCTCGTTTAGCAGCATATAAAAGTTACAAGGTAACAGGAATTCTGAAGGGTCTACCTGAAAAGGATTTTGATAAAAACGCCATGCAGGTATTAAAAAACTTCAACCGTTACCAGGCAACCGAATACAATGCTATTGTTGCGCGTGCCAGGAGCGCTAAACAGTTTATAGACTTTAAGCAGGATGCCGACCTGTATCCGAATATGGAGTGGATCATGACCAGATCGGCCAATCCCAGGGAGGAACATCTGGCCATGGTGGGAACCATCAGGCCTATAAATGACCCATTCTGGAATGAGAATCAGCCGGGAAACCTGTGGAACTGCAAATGCGATTGGCAGCCAACCGATAAAGAAGCCACTGGCATTCCTAAGAAGGAAGTAAAACCCGCCACCGGGCTGGATGGAAATCCGGCAATGACCGGGGAGTTGATTACTGATGCTCATCCGTATATAAGAAAAGTTAATAATCTGAAAGAAATTGAACATTTTGTTTTTAAAAACCATTTGGAACCATTATTAAGCACATATCGTGAGTCATTGTCATTAAAAGGGTTACCAGTAGAATCAGATAATATCAAAACTGGAAAAATGACTATTATTAAAAATTCCATTAGGCAAATCGCAAGACATAATTATATTATCAAAATTCAATCTCAGGCATTATTTTTAGAAAGCAGTATTAAAAATTGGGAATACATTGGTTGGGCTGATGCCGAAGAAAAACACCGTGAAGCAGCATATTTCTTTTATTATAAAGTTACAATTGGTAAAGTAGAAAAATATGCAAATGTTGCTATTCATAAGGAATATCTTTCAGAAGTTCCCTATGCGATAATTAATACAATTGATATGAAAAAAGTAAAAGAAGGAGTACCTGATGATATTGATAAATGGATAAAAAAATGAGATTTTGAAATGCGTAGTAGCGAATCCATACTCCGCCTCGGCTTACATTCAAAATCTCAATACAAAGATACAAAAATAAACATAGCAAAATCAAGTATTTAACAAAATAAATTTATGCTCACCCTCACACCGGAACAATTCGCAGCCAAAATACAACAGCATTCTGCTGAAATAAGCAGGCTGATAGCGTATGACCTGCCCCGGATCATCGGTAGGGAGGCGGTGAAACATTTCAAACTGAATTTTAAGAATGAAGGGTGGGAACGCGACCCATGGCCCGAAGTAAAAAGGCGCATGGCCGAATCAGGAAAAAAAGGTAAAAAGGGGCAGTTGCTTACAAGACAACCGGCATCATTCACCAGAAAAATATTAACCGGAAAAACCGGCGACCTGGGAAGATCCATCCAATATACTCCGGAAAACGGTAAAGTAACAATACACAGCGATCTGATCTATGCTGCCGTTCACAACTTCGGGTTAAAAGCAGGACGAGGCAAAGGTTTTACTATGCCCAAACGGCAATTTATTGGCGACAGCGAAGAGCTGAACGATAAAATAATGGACATCATCAATACAAAAATCAATTTAATATTCAACAAATGAGGAAGCAGTTGTACTTAGACATACAAGATAAACTCAAAGCCATCAAAGATGATAGCGGTATGCAGTTGCTGCAGCACTTCGATCTGTGGAACCAGCAGGTTAATTTCATTGAGGCAGAATCGCCGTTTAACTTTCCTGCCGTATTTGTTGAATTTATGCCTCACCAGTGGCAAACACTCGGAAACAAGGTTCAGCAGGCAGAGATTGTTATACGCCTGCATATAGTCACTAAATGGTTTGCACAAACAGCCGAATATAGCCCATTACAAAGCGAAGCCCTGGACTATCTTGATCTGCCAGATAAATTGTTTGCCGCAATGCAAAGCAATGCCACAAGCGCCTCAAATGGCTTCATGAGACTATCGAGCACAGTTAACCATAATCACGAAGGCATAGTGGACACCATTGAAGAATATAAGACGCTGATTGTTGACCGGTCGGCAGTTACCTCACAAACACCTTTAACAAATACAACACCAGTAATTAATATCCCATAATAATGGAACAAGCTATTTATAACTTTAATCCTCACGTAAAAGGCGATACCTTTGAAGCGCTCACCTTCACGGTATCAGTCAATGAAGAACCGTTAACCCTGACAGGGGCATCTATCCGGATGCATCTCCGTCTGGCACCCCTGCATCCGGTAGCACATGAACTTTCTACTGACGAAGGCCATATCGCAATAACCGATGCTGTCAACGGAGAATTTCAGATCAAAAAGCAGATCATTGATTTTCCTGCAGCCTTATATTGGTATGATATTGAGATCACACTGGCTAACGGAGATATCAAAACCTATGTGGCGGGCAAGTGGCAGATTACCCAGGATGTAACACATTAATAAGGCTATGGACAATGTAATTATCGAAATAACCGCACAGCCGCAAAATGTTGCGGTGAACATTACCGAGAGCGCTGAAACGGTAACGGTAAATGTATACGATGGGAAACCCGGCCCTGCAGGCCCCCAGGGAGAACCGGGGGCGCCAGGACAGCCGGGACAGGATGCCATAACCTACGAAAAGCGGCATCTATGGGTGGCTCCATACAGTTATTGTGGGGTGGCTATATTGGGGACTCCGGAAAGCGCCGCCGCCTGGAAGATTACCCGTATAGAGGTATTCCTCAACGGTACCACAGAAACCAAACATGCCAATAATGTAAGATGGACAGAAAGACAAACCATAAATTATACATAAGATGAGAAAGTATTCAATAATTATCAATGCGATTGGAGACAGCTATGTGCTCATTATCGACTCTTGGATTGAAAAAGAAGGCGCTAAAACTGAAACAAAAGAATTTAAAAAGATTAATCTAAGTTTGGCCGATGCGCTCAAATATCAGCAGGATTTTATAACCGAAAATAGTAAATAATCATGGCGACAGTATGGGCAATAGCATCCGGCAATGTATCGGACGGTGCAAAATGGAATACAGGACTTGTCCCTGGTATAGACGATGATGTTTATGCTGACGGCAAAGATATGGTTGTTGATTTGGAAAACTGGTCTATTAAATCATTAAGGACAACAAATAGAGGTAGTGGCACCGTAGGCGGTACATTTACATTTCCAACAAGTACTTATGTCGCCACGCTAACTGGTTTTTATTCAGGAACACCGTATGCATCCTATGGTGCATTTAAGATTACTGCAAGTAGTCCTGAAACTATAATTATCATAGGAGATATCCGGAACTGGGAAGTAACCGGAACAACATGTCTTGCAATCACAGGTAATTGTGATGTTTATATCACTGGAAACACTATAAATAATGGAGCATATGGTTCATACGCCATATATTATAATAGTACAACAGGCGGAAATATCATACATTCAGGTAATATAATTCAATCCGGTGGATATGGTCCCGCTATTGGTAGTCAATATAATTCATTGGGGCTTGTAATTTTGGGCACTGGAAATTATATACATACAGGCAATCTATCATCTGCAAATTGTGAAGCTGTATCTGTACGCGGAACAGGTTCATTTATAAGCACCGGTATTGCAACGTCATCAACTGTAATGCCAGCAATATACAGTACGGGTACAAATAATATATACTATAATGGAATACTGGTTATGCAGACACCACCTGCAAGTCAAGTACCTGTAATATATCAAGCATCTTCGGGAGGAGGTTGTATTTATTTTAAAGGGATAGCAGAAAACAAATCTACCACAATGGCTATCTATGCTTATCGTATGTGTTTATTAAGCAGTGGTTCAACGACATGGAAATTCAAAGATGAGTTAGGTGTAGAAAAAAATATATATACTGCTGACGTATCACCTCTTGGCAATCCGCCAACATCAGATGTCAGAAGTGGTGTAAACTTTGGGCCATCAACTGAGTTAACAGGTACCTGCCATGTTCCTCCGGCGTCGGCAACGATAAAAGGGGTTCCCGTTGATAACACTGTGGGCACATGCGAGGTGATGTCCGCTGCAGGTTTCCTCGCAGAACTATCTAACAGCTCCGACCCGCTGGCGGTACGCCTCAGAAATGTGGCAACCGTGGAAAGTACAGGCGACCAGTTAGCTGCCTCCAGCCCATAAAAAGTTTATTGTTTTCTTTTCAGGCTTTTTCTCTGAAACCACTTTCCCCTGATAAATAAAGCAGCCAGCGAAACAAGACTTATACCCGACATGCTTGCTCCGGCTTTTGGGTAGCCTTTATAAAAAGCGTAAAACGTAGCGCATAAAAAGCACAAGACAATAATAAAAGCAAATATTTGCCCTATTAAACTTTGGTTTAATTGAGATTTTACCGCCTTTTTCTCAATATCTATTCTGTGATCCTGCTGCTTTTCTGCCATTTTCATTACACGATCAGCACCATTAGGTATTAAATTATTGTAGCCTTCTAAAGTTTCTACATCCGGTAGTGGCCCTGAATGAAATTGATACTTCAACTGGGATATACTTTTTACAATACGAACTTTTGCCTTTGATGGCACCCCCTCAAACAGCTTAGGATCTGTTTTCAATAATTCCTCTTCTATGGATTTAATATCCGTAGGGGGCTTAATCAATTCGTCCATTGGGCATATTATTTTTGTGGCTGCAGTTGTTTTAATGCCTGCTCTATATCCTGTCCTACCATTTCAAAATCATTTCTGATAGCTTTGGCATCAGCCTCTTGTTCAGAATCGCTTGAGTTGAATTCGTAATAATTTCCGAATATATTGATAATTGATCCGGCACCGACTAAACATCCTGTATCAGAAAACAGGAAATCAGTTCTTTTTTTTCCCATGAATTGCGACGATTTTGATAATGAACGGAAAAAATATGAAATTATTGCTTCAATTTTTTTCATAATTCATTGCAAAAGTAATAATTATTACAAATATACAACAATTTATAAAAAAAGTCAATAAAAAAGCCCCCGCTTTACGCAGAGGCTTCCAGGTTCCATTGGCTGAAGTAAGAGACAACTACTTTTTTTTAGAATTCAAAAACTTGGATATGCTACGCAAATGATTACGCAGCGTATTGAAGGTGTATGTTATATCCTCTCGTTGCTGTATGCCCGGACACTCCTGGTAGCATACCCACGAGGTAAACATTTCGGTGAGGTTGTTTTCAAGCACTTCCATCTCGCATTCTTTGGCGAGTTCGGTAACTATGGCGGTTTCTGTTGTCATACCTGTGCCTCCTATATTTTACCCTTGCTCAGGCGGTTTATAACCTTATCTTTATTAATAGGAGCTGTCATGATTAACTCGAATATCTCAAGCATCTGCATGGCTGTAAAATGATACACATGCTCATCGAGCGGACGGCCAACATTGAACACATCGCGGTATATGCTACTCATAACTGCGCTGGGCACGTTCATATTGGACAGGTTTAAAAGCCGGTCGAAGGCAGCAACATTGATAAACCATTTGCCCACCAATATCTGTTTGCAATTGTCGCTGCCTATCTTATCAATATACTGACCGCCGTTACTCTGGTAACCCAAATATTTCATAATAGGAGACAGCCGGGCATAAATAACACCACCGGTAATATAAATCTGGTTGGTGTACTGCCCCATTTTAACAGTCATAAGTGTTTCTTCCTGGTAAGGCGATGCCTGGGCAGCGATTTGCTTTGTTTCGGGCTGCTTGCTGCGAAGCTCGTGCTCCATCAGGTTGAAGCGTTCTATGTACGCCTCTTTAAACATCATGGCTTTGGGGCCGGTGTAGCCAAAGGCAAGCATGGTAAAACCATCTTTGGTTACGTGGTATTCTTTATTCTCCTTTCCTGATTTGTCTCTGTAATTACTCAATCCAAAATTGGATTGAGTGAATTTTTCAGAACAGTTTAAATTTTGAATGTCCCGCAACACATGGGCGTGTTGCTTGCTGAATGTTTTGGCAATCAGCCGTGATGTGGTCATGGGCTTATCGTTTTCGATAAACACCAGGTGCTCGTTTTTAGTCGGAGCTGGACTTTCATTTGCTTTTGACATAGCGCATTTGATTTAATGACGAAGCCACCGGTGGGGTGTGTCAAAACTGTCTGGGACAGGCTTGCCGGTTGTTACCTTCCGGCCACCCTCGATGGCTTCTTATCTTAATTTTCGATTTGAGAAATCCCAAACCAGTTTTGACGGGACAAATATACGAAAAATTAATAATGAAAGTCAAGAGTTTTAAATATTTTTGTTTATACTGGTTGCGGGGGCAGGACTCGAACCTGCGACCTCCGGGATATGAGCCCGGCGAGCTGACCACTGCTACCACCCCGCAATAGTCCAGGGAGCACAATTGCCCCCTGGGATCATTCATCACCTACATTGTTAAATCTGTAGGTTCGATAGCCCTGGCCGTTTAGTGATTTTATACCCGTCCCTCCTGTGGTATCTCTATTCTTGGCAGGATGCAACCGGTGTACATTGACCTCACCGGCATGGTATCACGTAAGCTGTACTATCTCTTTCTATAGCCGGCACATGTTATCCGGCACTCTTCATCGGGTTATCTTATTATCTTCAAAGAACGCCTGCTAACGTTCAACTTCCGCCATTAAAAACGTGCGGAAGTTTCTGCGTTAGCAGTCATACAACCTCCCATAGCGTTGCCGGAGTGCAGTGTGCATTGGCGTTGGTTACGTTGCGGAAACCTTTGCGCCTGATCAGCCCAAGCCGGGCAGCACGTACAACAACACCTCCCCAGGCACGGTTGCTGGGTGGCTCTTCAATAATATTTTTGGAGGCCAGTCTTACATCCTCAGTCATAAATTCGCGGTTAGACCGGATAAACTGTTTCAGAAATTCAAAAGCCCGGCCGCTCCAGTTTTCAAAATGATAATCGGCATGGTCTATTGCATAACGAATGCCTGCATCACGGAGGTATTCAGCCGAAAACATATCTATCGGCAATCCAGTGGTTTTATTACTGTTGCTTGCCATTTTTTTTCAGTTCTTTCGACATTTTTTTAATCATTTCATTACGCTGCTGTATAAGCTGATCAGCCGTGGACGGTTCTGTTTTTTCTATTGTGGCCGGCACATCGTCAGTATTTGTGAATAAATCCGGTTCATTATTCTTGCGTTTTTTCATGTTGCTTGGGCACTGGCGTGTTTATATATGATAAAAATGTGGAATAACACATGGGATATACCGGCCTTACGTATTTCAAAAAAATGCCCTTGTAGGTAGTAACACCGGGAACATAGTGCCGTTGCACGATCTCGTTTACAAGCCTGATCTTAATCAGTGTATTATGGTTGCGGTATCCCATGATGTAGTGCTGCAGTTTGTGGTAAATCAATTATGAACTTATCAATTTTTGCATAAATCTTTTCCAGGACTAATCTCTCAAAATACCCGCATCCAAATTCAAAACTATCGAGCAGATCCCTCATAAAATAAACCTGTGCCGGCCTGAATGTTATGCTGTACGTATCGGCTTTTTTAACCATACGGTGGGCTATGTTAAGCATCATGTCGTGCATAATATCTCTCATGGCATAGTTCGACAGGGCATCGTAATTATACCTTTTTGTTGCCGATGATATTATCATGTAAAACGAGCCTAACTCGCTGTTTGTGAATTTTATTTTTAGTCCTGGATACATTATATGGTATTTATTGTTTCGATGCCGAGTTTTTCAGCAATTGCAGCCTCCAGTTTAGCTCCTTCACTTTCTTTCCAGTCGGGCAACAGGTATATAAAATCACAGGTTATTAGTGATCTTATGCAAAGTTTCATGGCCTGGTGCCATTCTGCGTCGGATGGAATAAATGATAATGGATTGATAGCCTGCATGCCCATGCTGGTTAACAACAGTTCGGCTTTGCCAAACTTTTGATTACATTCTAAAGGGGGTTCGCCGGTAACCTTGCCGGCAATATAAACTCTTAACACAGCAACCCCCTTACTTTTGCCTTAAAATCCCTGTCGTAAGTTAACATATTCTCGATGTGCTTTTTTGCATATACCGCCGTTGCGTGATCTTTGTTGAAAATGCTGCCTACCTGGGCATAGCTGAGGCCAAGTCCCCGGAGTATATACATGGCCACCTGCCTGGGTTCGGCTATTTCACGTTTGCGTGTCCTGGCTGTTAGCTGTTCGCGTGTCATTCCAAATTTTTCGCAAACCCGGGCGATGATATAATCCACTGATTTTTCTGTTTGTGTCAATCCCGGTAATACATACGGGCTTATTGTGCTGGCTAATTGTTCCATAATTCTGAATTTAAGTATGTTTCGGCATATTTTTTCCGGGTTCCTGAAGGCAGATTGTTCAGATACCTGTTTATGTATGTGTATGCACGGAGCTGATCCGTTTTGGTCATCCTGTTCCATTTTTGCAAGGTGCGTTTCCTTGAAGAGTTGATCTTGTCGTCGTACCTATCCCAGAACATCTCAAAAGTCACCTCTGTGGTCACTTCGGTAATTTTTGCCGTTCCTGATTCGGAAAGTTGCCGTTTCAATTCGTTGAGTTCCGGGTACATGTCCCGCAGTATCCACTCCTGTTGTTTTTTGCTGAGACTGGCCCCTGTCATATCGAATTTCATTAGCATACCTGCATCATCAAAAAACAGATCCACGGCACCATCGAAAGCATTACTGGTTAACTGGTAATGCTTCATATCGACGAAAAATTAAGGTCTATATTTTTGTACTGCCCGTCATTGGCTTTTTTCCATACTCTGAAGTATGTCCTGGAGTCGGGTCTCCTGATGCTTTGTTCCAGCAAATCAAGAGCCTCCTGAAACAGCGTATCTTTTATCCTTGTGCGGTACTTCATAAGGCTCATTACTTTTTTGGCATCGAGCTTTCCGCGGCTGGTTGAAAAGGCCTCGTTGATAAGTTCCTTGACAAAGGCCTGCTTTTCGTCGAGGTTAAGTACCAGAAATTCATCAAACTTTTCCTTGCAGGCTTTCATCGTAAGATCGTCGAACTCGATACGGTCGTTGATAGACACCTCTATCTTGATGGATCTGTCGAAGTTGAACCAGGTAAAGTTCCCTTTAGCCGGCTTGTTTACCGATTTGGCCTCCATAAAGTCGTTATAAACCTTTTCGCATATGGTTTTTATATCTGATTTAAACGCCATTATCAGGCCGTTTAAACGTTCGGCTTCTTTTACTATTTTGGCGGCCTGTTTTTCCTGGTTTTTTTCTATGGCGGTAAGCCGGTTGAATGGTATTTTGTTGCCCGACTCGTCCACCCACATGGGTTGTTTGTTTGTCTGTATCATAATTTTAATTGTTTATGGATAATCTATTAATTTCTTTGTTTAATTTGTTTGCTTTCAGTAAAATATTACGCAGCTTCAGGGTAAGGGCCTTCATTTCTTCCATGCTCATCTGGTACAGCAGCTTACCGGCAATGCGTTTGTCCATGAGGTAATCGTTTACCCTTGTCCAGTCGCCCGTGTTGTCGTATATGCCGAGTTCCATGAGCAGTTTCAGTACAACACTCCTGGCGGCACGAACCTCCGGAGAGGCATTGCTGCTTTTGCTGTTATGTGTAAAGTGGGCTATAAGTTTATCTAACTGCTCCTCGGTAAGGTCAGCGGTAGAACTGACGCCAAAAGGCTCGATAATGTACTCGCGGTATTTGTCAATACCCTGTTTTATCCAGAGAGCGCGTAACTGACGCACTTTATTCTTTTTTGCCATATCGTTTACTCCTATGCTTATTAATTTATCTGAAGCTATCAAATCCATGAATTTGCGTTCCGCCGAAACTCCGGCAAATCCGCCAACGGGATTGCCGTCGTATAATACGGTCAACCTGTTATACTTCGGGTTGTACACGTAGCTAATCCGATTGTTTGTTTCCATATTGGTAGTCTTTTTAATGTTACTATTTGTTTGAAAATTCATAAGTTTTTGATACATTTCTTTTTACTTCAGCCAATGTGTCTTCGAGTTCTTTTTCCTGTTGCGGGGTAAGTTTCTTTTTTGCGTTGTAGGTTTTGTTGTGCTGTTGGGCAAGTTTCTTTTGTGCCTTAGTCTTACACTCATCACTGCAATACCGCTGCGAGTTGGCTCTTGGCTTATAAGGATTACCACATTCCAGGCATGTCTTTTTTGCTATCCGCACTTCCTTGTCTGTGCGCGGGTGTATAATCTTTTTGATACAATCGGGGCAGCGCTGCTGTGCATTACCTGTTGGCTTGTACTCTTTGCCACATTCCGTACAAATTTTGACACCTGTTGTTATAGCCTTTGGCTGTGCCTGAACAAACTTTTCTTCAGGCTGTTTTTCAACAGGGCCACTGATGGTAATGACAGAGGCGCTGTCTTCAATAAACTTCCTTGACCGTGCCTCGGAATTGAGTATCAATGCTGATATTGATTTGTACAGGGATTCGAGCTCAGTTTTCAACTGATTTGCCGTCACCTGTTCTACTGATTCATCCATGCCGCTGACGTGGATGTTGACATTTTCAATTTTTACTTGTATTTCCATAGTTGTATGTGTTTTAAATGGTTTATATATGGTCTGCTGAATGAAATTTGTCGGCCTGGTCTCTCCATATGGCATATTCTTTAACATCGCCGGTGCGGAACCTACTGGTGATATATGCCTTATATCCTTCGACATATACTTTCACAGAGGCATCGTAGCGTATTGATGCTGCACGTCTGTCGGCGGGGTTGCGGCCTTCGGCATGGCTGATGATGATAAACAGCGTGTCGCGGAACTCGTTACGCAGCTCCTTGTATTCGGTATAAGTCATGCCCGAGTATTGAATGCTGTCAATTACAACCACTTTCTGTGCCTTATGCTTACGGAGTCGTTCTTTAAGGTCTGCTACAGGTTCATTGTCCAGCAGCACGATCTTGCGCTTGCATTCATCCATGCCCGTGCGTATGAAGGCCAGCCTCATCGATTCGCTGTCGCCCTCTTCCATGCTGTTGTATGCCACCCGGCTGAAATTTGTAAGATATTTGCACAGTTGCAGCACAAATGATGTTTTACCATTGCCTGAGTTGCCCCAGATGAACCATGCCCCGGAAAGTTCCGGAGTGCCGAAGCACTCCAGCCACTCACCGGTAAACGGCAACAACTTCCGTTTTTTGCTAAATAACTGGTTTACTGATATTGCCCTTGCCATTATGCTGTGCGTTTTGAGATTTCTATATAGATTCTGCGTAACGACCCGTCTGTCTTATGAATAAGTTCCTGTAGCTTTGTCCCGGCAGGGGTATTAGCCTGGATAATAAGCGCGGCCTGCAGCCTGGTAAACTTATCATGCTCTTCACGGTCTTCAGGCGTTATTCTCTGGTAGCGGTTGCCATAGCGGCTGAAAATCTCGGTGTAACCTACTTTTTTGTTGCCAATGGCCCTGCGAACTTTCTCTTTTAGTCCTTCGGCGCCCATCATCATCCATCCGCAGGCACGTTCGCTGGCATTCCATAGCGCTTTTAATTCCAAAAAAGCTGCATAATCAAGGTCGCCCGCCTCATCAAGTATAATTATCGGGGTGGCGATGCTACGAAGATAAAACACCAAATCCTCGTAGACATCGTTATACTTTCCGGTATGTCCCACCCCGAATTCCTTTGCAATAAACCTTATGAGTTTTTGCTTTGATTTTGTCTGGCTGCAGTCAACATAAACCGCATTTTTGTGTGTTTTAACGTAAATCTTTGCTGTGTAGGTTTTCCCTATATCGGCAGCATCGCATAACATGCAACTGATACTGTTGTCCTGGCATCTGGTAAGTTGCTCGGTGATATACTGAAATACAGGCGTGTTAGCTGTTTTCCATTCTGCCTCATTTTTAAGGCTCACGTTGAACTTACGGGCCAGTGATATCCACATGGCTTCGCTCAGCACTTTGTCAATTTCGCCGTTCTTTATCCGGCTGTACACGGCATTGTTCAAACCGAGTGATACGGCATACTTGGCGTCCGATCCGGTAAAATTCTCGCGGCTTCGTTTTAACTCGGCCAATACTTTGTTTTTTAGTTCTGTTGTAATCATGGTGTTTGGTGTTTTGGTTAATATTACATTGATTTAAAAGCTCTGTTTTTATATTCATCAGGATTATACTCATCCAGCAAGTTGTCTATATCATCCTGTTGATTAATAGAGTGTTCAACTACTTCAACAGTTTCTGCAGCCGTACTTTCAATAACATTCATCTGCTCCACATTTATGATCACTGGCTTTGCAAGCTCTTTTTTGCCGTGCTTGGTCATACCATCGAATTCGGCAACAAACTCCGACTGTGATTTGTAATTGTCAACGTCAGCCTGTGTCTGTTCTGCTTTTGCTTCGTTGTAAGCTACAATCTTTTCACACCTGCAGATGTAATTGCCTGCCTGGTACAGATATACCTCATTGATCACGCCGTTATCATCCGGAAGGTAATAAGCATCCACACCGTAGCTGTTAGGTTGCAACCTGTTTATGACCTGCGGGTTTGGCAACTGGTATTTTTCGTATTGTACCTGGCAGTACTGATTACGTACAATGGTGGTTGTTGTCTTTTTGCCAATGGTTTTATACAGTATGGCTTTGTTCACCTGGGCCAGTTCCGGGTTCATGTTTTCTTTGAGTACTTCCCATCGTGTTTTTCCGGGATATACCTTCTGACGCGGGTGCAGCTGGTTATTATATTGCTTTATAGATTCAATATCGTCAGCAACCAGCTTTTCAAAGGAGTAACCACGTTCCTTATATTCGTTATCTACCTTGTCAACATCAATGCGGTATGCTTCGCATTTGGCCCACCAACGCCCGATATCTTTATGAATACCCTTTTCAACTCCGTACTTTTTGGCCTTATTGAAGTGTTCAGCACGTTTTTCCTGTGAGTTGCCCGGGTTACATATTCTCATGAACGGGAACATAAGAGCCAAATCATCAAAGAACTTGTTAACCAGGTGATGTTCCACCTCACATTCCATCGGCATACCGAAACCGTTGCGCTCAATGAGCCGGAACATATTGCGCAGACAGTCCAGGAACAACCTTTCATCCTTATCGTAGGAATGAGAATATCCAATTACACATCCGCTGGACACATCATATGAATAATAGGCTTTCACGCGTTTACCATCGGTTAATTTGCGCGGGAGATCCCTGTCATCCATTGATATCTTACTGAAGGAGTAAAAAGGTGAATGCCGGTGATGGTGCGGGCGGTGAATATTGTTATACTGAAACTGTCCTGATCTCGCTCTATCTACTATTGCGCGGTTCTTAGGGTTGTTGATGTAGTTCCATATCGTGGAATCCGATAACTCAATGGGAGTTCCATCTGGATATAAAAACTTTTTCCTGTCGAACAGCTCGCCGGTTCTGCGGTCAACCACATCGACCTTACCAACGACAAATGAATTGTATATTTCGTGCACGCTGGAAGCAAAAGGCTTGTTATCCATTGCATAGATGCTGAGTATTAGTTGCTCAATTTCGTGACTTACTTTACGGCTGTTATCGTTGCAGAATTTACCGCTGATCAACCCGTAATAACCTTCAGCAACATATTTATTGTACACGCGCTGCAGGTGGCGGTGATTTGCCGGAAGGTTGTGGTTAAACTCATCGCTCAGGGTGCTTATGATCTCGGCAGCACGTTCAAAAAAACGCTTGCTGTCTCCGGCACCTAATGCCCGTCGGGCTGTTTTCGACTCCGTATATATATTGTGCAGTGCATTAAGCACGGCAGCGTTGTTGCAATATTCTTTAATGTTTTTTTCAGGGAGCGATCTGCCGTCAGTCAGCTGGAAGTTGGAATAATATTCCAGGGCTTTTGCATCAGGTGTGATCCTGTCGCGCAGGGTGCCCTGTGCAGTTTTTTGCCGTGGATCACCGTACTTATTGATTATGGCGTTTTTGCGTTCTGTTTTGGCAATACTGTCGAACTCTATCAACGCCTTGCGGCCATTGCCTCCGGTACGGACGACCTTGATGTAACCACGTCTTTTGTCGTTTAAGTATAAATCGTACGACAGTCCGGCTTCCTTCCATTCATCAATAGTGAGGCAAAATATGTTGTTGAAGTATTCCAAGTGGTATCTTATCTTTGTAAAAAAAACACCATGAAAATTAAACTACAGATTTTAGAGTACGAATCTGACAAGGAATTGAGCTGTAAATCCAAGCAATTGGCCAAGTACGTTTCCTTGTTACGGCTGCAGTTTCACCCGGTAACGGATCGTCATTACAAAGACGTGTTTTATATTCCTTTGAACAATTATAGCACTGGGGAGGCGTGCCTTTTAATGAATGCGATTGAGGCTTATTGCCTTCAGAACGATGTTGGTTACAAGTATGTTGAATAATCATAATTTTAGTGTTTTTATATTAATGTTTGGTGTTTTTGGTTGATATTGGTTTTTTGTTCCCGGAGGCTGAGTCGAACAGCCCCTGCGACCATCCGGGAAGAATTACTTATATTTGATGTGCTAACCAAAAAATATTAAGTAATATGTTTGAATTGCATAGTAAATTATCTGAGGTATACTCGGTAAATTGTCCTGTTTGTGGTGCCATGTGGTCATTTGAAATAATCAATAAAAACAAATGGATTGAAAAAAGAACCTGCGGTTGTGATGCAATGAAAAAACTGATTTCCGATCGTCATTCTAAGGTTTTTTCAGATAAATCCGGCCATTTATAGTCAGATCGTCGATTATTGTGCCTTCGGCCATACTGTTTATTATTTCAGTAACTTTTTCAATAGCTTCACGCTTAGTGAGCATCGAACCGTTTAATTGAATTTTACAATACCTGGTTTTGACTTTTTTTGCCATTTTATACTTCGTTTTTTGTTTAATTAAAAAGGGCCTTGTCCCGAAGGACTCGGCCCGTCGCTATTAAAAATTAATTACTTTTGTTTCTGAACCCATAAATCCTGCAAGCATAATATTCATCAAACTGCACAAATATGAGCCTGCATAATTATCTTGTAAAATCACATGAACCTTATGAAGAGATACGCTGTGATTTCCTGTCCGAAGAGGTACAACAACTTTATACTTCCTTAAAAGGGCTTGGACATGCGCGATACTTCGCTTTTGTTCGGGAACATCTCCAAGACATTTTGAAATACATTTCGCTATCTCCATCTCAACGAGCTCAGAAGAAATGGGCAAGCTGTCCCGACATTCTTTTGATTCGTTTTGCAGCACTTCAAATATCCGGTTCAACTGTAAAATTCCTATCTGATATTGAGCCTGCGGCGTACATAGTTGATTCTGGTTCTTATCGCCAGTTTCATTCAGTAATTGCTCACGGTATTGGGAATCAGATAGCAGCTTTCCCAATGCTTCAGTTTCCGTTTGATGGTTTTGACAATCCTTTTTTGTGATCATTTTGCGACGTTTTTGGTTAGTACTTATTTTTTTCGAGACGACTTTTTCCGGTGCCGGATATATTTATTGGTATTACTTGCGTTGTTTTGCTATTTCTTTTTCTAAAAACTCCTTTATGAGTTTTCCCTTGCCGCGCTGGCCACGGTTTGTGTCATTAGCTATCATGCTTACATAAGCGTATGATACATGGAACTTTAAAGATGCCTTTTTGTATAGATCCCCTTTAATATTTTTGATTTTACTTGCAATCGACTTTTGCATATCGTACATTTGTGTTTAAATTTTCAACAAAGATACTAAACATATATTGAGTAATGCAAGAAAAAAATGAAAAAATATTGAGTATTAACAAAAGAATTTTTCAAATACTTGATTATTACAATATTACAAGATATAGATTTTCGCAAGAAACTGGAATTTCTGAAGCCGTTTTACTAAATATATATAAAGGTAAAAACAAACCAAGTTATGATTTTATTGAAAAATTGCTAAATAAATATGAGGTAAGTGCTGATTGGTTAATAACAGGTGATGGAGAAATGTTAAAAAGCAATATCCCAATTGCAAAGCACACCGAAGATGGTTCGGGCATACCTTTGATACCTATATCTGCAATGGCAGGAGCATTTACTGACGACCTGAATGTGCTCGAATACGAGTGCGACCGGTATGTGGTGCCTGTATTTAAAGGCGCTGACTTTTTGATAGCTGTTAAAGGCGATAGTATGTACCCAAAATACAGCTCGGGCGACATAGTAGCCTGCAAAAAACTGCCTTTAGACACTTTTTTTCAGTGGAACAAGGTTTATGTGCTCGATACCGACCAGGGGCCACTGATAAAACGCGTACAGGAAGGCAAATATAAGGATAGCATCGCAATAGTGTCGGACAACGACAAGTATAGGCCTTTTGAACTATACCGTAAGCAAATTTATAATATAGCCCTTGTGCTGGGTGTGATCAGGCTCGAATAGGCTGTGTTTTTACCTGTTTTACGCTGTTTTTACCCGCTTTTTTAATTAATATGCTGATTATGTGGCTATTGCTTTGTTTTTAATTTGCTTTAGTGGTGGATTTATGGGGGTGCATTAGTGATAAAACCTAATTTTTTTAACAGGTTTAAAGAAACAAGTATATTATATTTAATGTTTTTTGCCCGCCCAACTGACCGCCCAACTGACCGCCCAACGTGTACATTTGGTTTTCCCCCCTTTTTTTTGGTGGTTAAGTGGCGCCATGTAAACATAGCTCCGGGCATGGCTCCTTTACAGGCATAAAAAAAAGCCCACAGGCTTGTTTTTACGGTATTTAACGTATATTTTCGGTGTAATGTTGGTCAAATTAAACCCAGGGGTAAAAAAAGGCTTATAAAGGTGCAGATAATTAAACCAAAATTAAACCAAAATTAAAGGTAATGTACATTTGGTTTTAAGTATCCCAGTCGGCAAAAAATGCTTGTATCCTTAGAAACATCAACAAAAACCCGGCAAAAATATATTTAATTAATGTGTACTTTTGGTTTTAAGGGCCATACAAATTAAGCAACAGGATCGTTCAAACCAACCCGAATGACTCAGTCAGGCTTTGGTTTAGTATAGCCCTATCCGGCTTTCGGCAGCCAGGACGGGCCGGCATAGAAATTTTTTTAATGCGTAATTAGACGAAAAGACAAAAGGGGGAAATTTTTCAGTTCACAGGTTAATCAGATCTCCTGCTCGGTCCAGCGATGGTTTAGCAGCACCCTGACACTCCGATAGCCAACATCTTTAAGCATTTTCTCTGTTTCTTCAAAATAAGAATTCAGGTCGGAGGGTTTGTGGGCATCTGCGCTAACCGTAACCGGAATTTTCATTTCACAACATTTTTTCAAAACCTCTTTTCCGGGATACCACGCATTGCATTTGCCGGTATAAATACCGCGTGTATTCACTTCTACAATACACTGATGCTGTGCAATAATTTCTATGGTTTTATCTAGTAAATGCTGGTACCAGGCTTCATCCTCACGAAAATAACGGTTTCTGTTATTCATTTTTATTTTATCAAAATGAGCAATAATGTCAGGTTTTTCATTGATTATCATTTCATTAAGATGATCATAGTACATTGCTACCGCCGTCCGGATGTCGTTGTCAAAAAAATTTTTCAGGCCGGTATCAAAGTTGCTTTCAGGCCCATCGATGAACCACATGCCATTATCATCAGCGCCTTTGACAAGGTGTACCGCACCAAGGGTATAATCAAGCTGATATTTTTCTTTAAATTGCTTAAACTTTCCGGAAAAGCCTGGCAGATAATCAATTTCCATGGAAAGATACATTTCGATTGAGTCCTTGTACTTTTCGCGCAAATTGTTTATTTCGGTACAATAAGCACCAACATTCTTCTGCGACAGGGTCCAGGCCGTTTCAAAAGGCAGGGGGGCATGAGCGCTGAAACCCAAAGCTGAAAACCCCTTACTGATGGCTTCCAGAACATATTTTTCGGGTTCCGTACTGCCATCGCAAAAATGAGTATGTGTATGGTAATTGGTTGTTATCATATCGGGCAAAGATAGGCTTTTTTCGCTGTTAAACGTTGCGTTTACTAATTGAACTTACGAATGTTAATGCTGATGATTTCCACCTGCTCTTCAACCGGCAACAACCCATCTATCCAATGGATGGCAATTCCCCTCCGTTCCATGCCTCTGAACCAGGTCATTTGCCGCTTGGCAAACTGATGTATCGCTATGTTCAACAGGCGAACCATTTCGTCATACGAAAATTCGCGCAACAAATATTGTGTAATGTACCTGTACTCAAGCCCATAACGAATCAGCCGATCAGCCCCGACACCCGCATCCAGTAAGCGTTTAACTTCGTCTATCATGCCTTCTTCCAGGCGTTTATGCAGCCGGTCGGTGATTCGCATGCGCACCATATCACGCGGCATGGAGATACCAAACACATAACTATCCCCCGCAAACAATTTTTCAGGAAGAAGTTTTTTTTCGGCAGCAAAATGGGCTATTTCCAATGCCCTTATCAAGCGGGGGCGGTTTTCGGTATCCGTTTCATTGTGCAGTGTTTTGTAAGACTCCAAAAGCGTCTGTAGTTCCTTATCGGTTTTGTTCTCCAGCGTTTTGCGGAAGGCTTCGTTTACCGGCACATCGGGAACTGCATAATTTTTCAGCACCGCTTCAATATACATGCCTGTTCCACCGCAAAGAACCGGCGTTTTTTTTCTCAGGATGATCTCGTCAAAAACTTTTTTAAAATCGGAAACAAAACGAAACAGATTGTACTCCTCTCCTGCATCAGCAACATCAATCAGGTGAAAGGGGATTTTTTTCCCGTCAACCAGATAATCATCCAGATCTTTTCCGGTTCCAATGGTCATTCCCCGGTAAACCTGACGCGAATCAGCGCTGATGATTTCCCCGCCGTTTTTTTCGGCCACCGCCACAGCCAGCCGCGTTTTTCCGCAGGCTGTCGGTCCCAAAATAGTGATCAGGCTGTTTTGGTTTGTCATCATGTCTTTATCGTTTGTAACCGTCATAATATGATACTTTTTCCAAAATAATTGACCAAAAAAAAGCTGCTTTACAGTACACGATAATTATGATATTTTTAATCAGGCATTCTTTTTTAATGCTTTTTACCGGATAATCAGCCATTTTAAAAACAATGAAGCTTTTGAAAATCCTGATTAAAAAAAATTTCCGCCGATTGTCATTGCAAATATAAAAAGAATAAATTTGTGGCTTAATTTAAAAAAACTATGACTGAAAAAATTCAAAAATTGATGAGAGATGTCCCTTCTATTAGGTGGACAGCACTGGTATTATTGGCATTTGCTATGTTTTGTTCGTATATCTTTATGGATATACTTTCGCCGGTTAAAGATTTGCTGGAATCAACCCGTGGCTGGGATTCCACGGCTTTTGGCACATATGCCGGATCTGAAACATTTTTAAATGTTTTTATCTTTTTCCTGATTTTCGCAGGTATTATTCTGGATAAAATGGGCGTTAGATTTACGGCAATTTTATCAGGATTTGTAATGCTTGTTGGCGCTGCAATTAATTGGTACGCTGTAACTGAAATGTTTATGGGTTCTAATTTAGAAACCTGGTTTACCAATAACTTAAATTATATTCCGGGATTTGATGAATTAGGTGTTTCTCCTTTTTACAGAGGGATGCCTGCTTCGGCCAAATTTGCCGCAGTAGGCTTTATGGTTTTTGGATGCGGTGTTGAAATGGCCGGCATCACGGTTTCACGCGGTATTGTTAAATGGTTCAGGGGCAAAGAAATGGCGTTGGCAATGGGATCAGAAATGGCTTTAGCCCGTCTTGGTGTGGCTACCTGCATGATTTTCTCTCCGGTTATCGCACGTTCCTTTGGTTCAGTTGATGTTTCCCGTTCGGTGGCTTTCGGAGTGATTCTATTGATGATTGCCCTCATCATGTTTATAGCGTATTTCTTCATGGACAAAAAACTTGATGCGCAAACCGGCGAAGCAGAAGAAAAAGACGATCCGTTCCGGATTCGCGATATCGGCAAAATCCTGTCCAGCACCGGTTTCTGGCTTGTAGCTTTGCTCTGTGTTTTGTATTATTCTGCCATTTTCCCTTTCCAGAAATATGCCGTTAATATGCTGCAATGCAACCTGACCTTTACTGAAATACCCGCAGACTCATTTTGGGCATCAAATTCGGTAACGGTTGTTCAGTACCTAATTATGCTTATTGTGGCTGCAACTGCTTTCATGAGTAATTTCTCAAAGAGAAACAAACAAATTGTGCTGCTGACAATTTCAATTATTACTCTCCTTATCTTCTGCTATATGGCATACAAACGTCAATCTGCCGAATCAATCTTTGCGGTATTCCCATTGTTAGCTGTAGGAATTACCCCAATTCTGGGAAAATATGTGGATAATAAAGGTAAAGCAGCCTCCATGCTTATGCTGGGATCTATCCTGCTTATTGTTTGTCATTTAACTTTTGCATTTATTTTGCCAATGTTCAAGGGTAGTAACATAGGTGGCGTTATCGTTGCTTTTATCACCATCTTGATTCTGGGATCCTCTTTCTCTTTGGTCCCGGCATCGTTGTGGCCAAGCGTTCCAAAACTTGTTGATAAAAAAGTTATCGGTTCTGCTTATGCATTGATTTTCCTGATCCAAAACATCGGCTTATGGCTTTTCCCGCTGCTGATTGGCAAAATCTTAAATGCATCCAATCCCGATATTGCACAAGCATTGATTGATAAGACTATGACTCCCGAAGTTGCAGCCGTTTCGTACAATTACACCAATCCGCTCTTAATGCTTGCCCTGCTTGGCGTTGCAGCATTGATTCTGGGATTAATATTAAAAATGGTTGATAAGAAAAAAGGATACGGCCTTGAATTACCAAACATTCAAAAATAAACCATAACAATGTTTTTTTCAGAAAGTTGCTCTAAAAACAGGGCAACTTTCTTTTTTTATATCGTTTTCATGAAAATTTTAATCGTTTCCGCCACAATTGCCGAAATACAACCCTTACTCAACAGCCTCGGAATCACTGTTGAAAAAAACAAAAACTATTATCATTCCCGCATTGCTTCTCACGAGGTCAGCGTACTGATAACAGGCCCGGGCATGGTTGCCACGGCCTTTCATCTGGGCGAAATCAATCTGCAAAATTTCGATTTTGCCCTGAATGCCGGCATAGCCGGAAGCTTTACCAATGACCTGGCCATCGGAGAACTGGTTCATATTACCACCGATTGTTTTGCAGAACTTGGCGCCGATTACGGGGACAACTTTATTCCGCTTTGCAAACTGGAATTTGCTACTGATTTGCCGGACGCGATATTTAACGAACAAGGCGAAATCGTAAACCCTACCACCTGCGGGAATCCCAAACTCCGTGAAGTGAAATCTGTAAAAGGAATCACCGTGAATACCATTAACGGCGAGGCCCATCGCATCGAAAAAATAAAACGCATCTTTGCCCCCGACACCGAAAGTATGGAAGGAGCGGCCTTTTTGTACGCTTGTATCAAAAAGAAAACACCCTGTTTTCAGTTACGTACCATTTCCAATTACATCGAGCCGCGCAACCTCAACCGATGGAATATCCCTTTCGCCATAGCCAACCTGAACCGGCAATTACCGGAAATTATCAGCGCATTCTAAAAATTTTTTTAATCTTATTCGACTAATGAACTTTTTAGCAATACTTTTGCAGAGAAATTCAGAATTCAGAATTCAGAATTCAGAATTCAGAATTAGGGGTATCGGTTTCAGGCTTCCCTTCTGACTTCTGATTTCTGACTTTTGACTTCTAACTTTTTACTTCTAACTTCTAAAATCCTCCTTCCCCATGTCTTACATCATAAAGCTCGGCTTTTCACCCTGTCCTAACGATACTTTTATTTTTGACGCCCTTATCAATAATAAAATTGATACCGAAGGCATTGATTTTATCTGCGATGCCGAAGATATAGAAGCGCTGAACCAGCGTGCTTTTGAAGAGGATCTGGACATGACCAAGGTTAGTTTTCATGCTTTTTTACACCTTGCCGACAAATATCAACTGCTCAGTTACGGTAGCGCCATGGGCAACAACTGCGGGCCCCTGCTGATAGGCCGCAAAAACTACTCCGACGAAGAAATCAACAAACTCACCATCGCCGTACCCGGAAAATACACCACAGGGGCTTTTCTGTTAAACTTTGCCTACCCCGAAGTGTCGGATGTTCATGAAATAATTTTCAATAAAATTGAAAACAAAATCTTGAAAAACATCGTTGATGCCGGAGTTATTATTCATGAAACACGGTTTACTTACCAGGATAAAGGACTGGTGAAACTTTGCGATCTGGGTGCTTTTTGGGAACAAAAAACCGGATTCCCCATACCGCTCGGCGGTATTGTCGTCCGCAGGGATATGCCCGCCGAACTAAAGGCCAGGCTCAGCCGGATAATGAAATCCAGCGTAGAATATGCCTTCGGGCATCCCGAATCATCAAAAGATTTTATCAGAGAACACTCTGTTGAAATAGATGAGGAGGTCATCAGAAAACATATAGAACTGTATGTGAACGACTACACCTTATACCTCGGGGAAAAAGGCCGTGAAGCCATAACTTTTTTGTTTGAATACGCGAGCAAAAATAAAATCATCGAAAGAATTCCTGACAATATATTCTTTGAAGAATAAGACTTATTGAAAATTATTCCCGTTTCGCAACAAATTTCGACCGCTTCTGTTTTCCCATAAACCCAATTTAAGCAATAGAATTGTTTAATGCGTAATTGATTCCAACTTAATTAAACTAACTGTATTTCAATAAATTGTAAGTTTCATAAGATATCGGCATTTATCAAAACATTTTATTTTTTCGTAGAAAAAAAGTGCGTTGGCCTGCCCAGACGGCGGGCCAGCGTTGGCGTGAATCAGAAAATATTTGAAAATCTTCAAAGGCCCCGCAGATTGCGGGGTTTCCCGACGCATGGCGTCGGGCCTACTTTGATTAGATTTTCAATATTTTCTGAGAGCGGGCAGAAGCATTGTCTGGGCTGTCATTTTCTTTGGTTCATTTCTTTTGGACAAGCAAAAGAAATGAACGCACAAATCATGGCTAAATCATTTTAAAAGTTAGATGATTTATTCTACTTTTTCAAAGTCTTGAAATGCGGGATAAATGTTTTTTATAAGTATCTTTGTGAAAAATAATTTTGATATGGGAAACACCAAAGAAGCCGAAAAAGACCGCAAAGTTGTGGTGGGTATTACGCATGGCGATTTTAATGGCATCAGTTACGAAATCATTATCAAGACATTGATGGAACCACGCATCCTCGAAATATGCACCCCCGTAGTATATGGCTCGTCAAAAATTGCTTCTTATTACCGCAAAGCGCTAAACTACAACGACATTAACTTCAACCTGGTAAAAAAAGCCGAACTGGCGAGTTCAAAACGCCAGAACATCGTGAATGTTACCGAACAGGAAGTAAAAATCGATATCGGCGAATCCACCGAAATCGCCGGAAAACTTTCTCTTATGGCCCTCGATATGGCTACCAGCGATTTGAAAAACAATAATATTGACGTGTTGCTTACAGCTCCCATCAACAAGAAAAATATTCAGTCCGGCGATTTCCATTTTAAAGGACATACGGAATATCTTGCCGAACGCTTCAATGCTTCGAATTATCTGATGATGATGGTGGCGCCCGACCTGCGGATAGGTTTTGTAACAGGCCATGTTCCTATAAAAAACATTTCGGATACGCTTACCGAAGAACTCATCCTGCGCAAACTGATAGTGATGAACAACTCGCTGATACGCGACTTTGGTATTGACAAACCAAAAATCGCCCTGTTGGGCCTGAACCCCCACTCGGGAGACAGTGGCGTTATCGGCAACGAAGAAACCAGCGTGATTATCCCGGCCATGAAAAAAGCCCAATCCGAAAATATTCTTTGTTTTGGCCCGTATCCTCCCGACGGATTTTTTGGCTCGCTCAAATACCGGCAATTTGATGGTGTACTGGCCATGTATCACGATCAGGGCATGATAGCATTTAAAATCATTGCCTTTAACGAAGGTGTTAACTATACCGCCGGACTGCCTGTTGTCAGAACTTCTCCTGCTCATGGAGTAGCTTACGATATTGCCGGAAAAAACATTGCTAGCCCCGAATCGTTCCGCAATGCGATGTACCTTGCCTGTGATATTTTTACAAATCGCAATAATTACGACTCACTGAAAGCCAATCCGCTTAAAATAAGTTCACACAAACAATCCGATACAGATTCGGAAAAAGATAACTAACACTGTTCTTTTCATGCCCTCCTATACTATATCAGAAATTGCGTCTATTGTAAATGGTACGCTTTCAAACGACCTCCCCGACGACTATCCTATCAGGCACCTGCTCATTGACAGCCGAAAGGTAACTTCTGCCGATAATGCATTGTTTTTTTGCCTGGTCACCAAAAAAAATAACGGGCACAACTACATTCCGGAACTCTATGAAAAAGGAATCCGGTATTTCATGGTGTCATCATTACCCGAAAACCAGGAAAACTACGCAAACGCCAGGTTCGTATTCGTCAGCGACACGCTGGTTGCGCTTCAAACTCTTGCCACTCATAACCGCCTTCGGTTCAACATCCCTGTTATCGGCATCACAGGCAGTAACGGCAAAACCATTGTTAAAGAATGGTTGTTTCAATTGCTGTCGCCCGATAAAAATATTGTTCGCAGCCCCAAAAGCTATAACTCACAGGTCGGGGTGCCATTATCGGTATGGCAAATGCAACCCGAACACGAACTGGCCATTTTTGAAGCGGGAATTTCGGAACCTGAAGAAATGAAAATCCTGCAACCGATCATTAGTCCCACTATCGGTATCTTTACCAATATTGGCACTGCCCACGATAAAAACTTTCTGAATGTCAGGCAAAAAATCGGTGAAAAACTGAACCTCTTCCGACGCATCGAAACCCTCATTTATTGTTCGGATAACTATGATATCCAAGAACGTATAATTAAATCCGGCATTCAACCTCAAAAATGTTTTTTTTCCTGGGGCTCCAAACACAAAGCCGATTTGACCATAAAAAGCATTGAAAAAAATCAAAACCATTGCATAATCTCTGCGGTTTATAAATCAGAAAATATCGCGGTACAAATTCCCTTTACCGATGACGCCTCCATAGAAAACGCCATACATTGCTGGGCGTTAATGCTTTACCTGGACTATCCTCACGAAACCATCGCCGCCAGGTTAGCCCTGCTGACGCCCGTGGCAATGCGTCTCGAACTGAAGGCCGGCATAAACAACTGTTCTGTTATTAACGACAGCTATAGTTCGGACCTCAATTCGCTGAACATCGCCCTGGATTTTATGTGTCAGCAAAAACAGCACAGCAAAAAAACCGTGATTTTGTCGGATATCCTGCAAAGTTCCCTTACGGATCACGAACTCTATGGCGAAATAGCTAACCTGTTGGTATCAAAAGGGGTAACGCGTTTTATCGGTATCGGGCCTTCCATTTCGAAAAACGAAAAGCTTTTCCCGATGGAAAAGTCATTTTTTATTGACACTGATGCCTTTCTGGCAAAAGTTCCCGGGTCGGCATTCCATAACGAAACAATACTTATCAAGGGCGCACGTATCTATGCTTTCGAGCAGATAAGCCGTATGTTGCAGCAAAAATCGCATGAAACGCTTCTGGAAATTAACCTAAACGCTCTTATTCATAACCTGAATTTTTACCAGAACAAACTTAAAAAAGGCACCAAAGTCATGGCGATGGTAAAAGCCCTTTCATACGGAAGCGGCGGCTACGAAATTGCCAACGTATTGCAATACCACAACATTGATTACCTGGCTGTGGCTTACGCTGATGAAGGCATAGAACTCCGCAAGGCTAAAATTACCACCCCTATCATGGTCATGAACCCCGAAGAAGAAAGTTTTGACCTGATGAAAAAGTTCAGTCTTGAACCGGAAATATACAATTTTCGCACGCTCACGCTGCTCATCGAATCCATCACCGCCTACGAATCAAAAGAGCCTTACAAAATGCCGGTGCACATAAAAATAGACACCGGTATGCACCGCCTGGGTTTTTTACCTGATGAAATTGACAAGTTGTTGGCTGTGCTTAAACAAAACGATAGTATTATTGTCCGGTCGGTGTTTACGCACCTGGCGGCCAGCGAAAACAACAACGAGGATGAGTTTTCGCGGCAACAAATAAAGACACTCGAAACGGTTTGTGCACGTATGAAAGAAGAAATCAAAACCCCGTTTATGATGCACGTGTTGAACTCTGCCGGAATTTCCCGCTTTCCTGAGGCACAATTCGATATGGTTAGGTTGGGAATAGGGCTGTACGGCATTTCATTTTCGGAAGAAGAACAACAGTATCTGCAGAATGTCAGCAGCCTGAGTTCTATCATTTCGCAGATTAAAACCATTTCGGCCCGCGATACGGTAGGTTACGGACGAAAATACATTGCCGGCGGAGACGCACGCATTGCCACTATTCCGATAGGTTATGCCGATGGCCTCAACCGCAAGCTGGGCAACGGCAACGGGTTTATGATCGTGAATGGCAAAAAAGCGCCCATTATCGGCAGTGTGTGCATGGACATGTGTATGCTCGACATAACAGGCCTTGAAGCCGAAGAAGGCGATATTGTTTATGTTTTCGATGATGCTGCCACCATTAAAGAAATTGCCGACCGCCTCGACACTATCCCATACGAAATTCTCACGTCCGTTTCCAGCCGGGTAAAGCGTGTGTATTACTATGAATGATTTTTCTTCGTAAGCAATTCTTCAAAATACCCGACGTAGGTGTCTTTCCAGGCATTGAAAGAATATTTTTCTTCCACTGTTTTACGACCGGTGGCACCTATTTTTTTTCTCAGTTCGGGCGATTCAATAAGCAGGGATAATTTTTCGATCCATTCATCTTCATTTGCCGCCAGAAAACCATTTTCCCCGTCTTTAATTATCTCCGTATTGACACCAACCGGCGACATAACCGCCGGAATCCCGACCGCCATATATTGCAAACCCTTAAACCCGCATTTTCCTCGGGCCCAGTCGTTATCTGGCAAGGGCATTATCCCAATATCAATTTCTGAAAGGTCTTCCGTTTCGGAATCCTTATTCCAGCGACAAAAATCAAAACGTAACTCATTGGAGTTCAGTGGTATGTCAGAAATGATTTTTATTTTTACAGGATACTTTTCCGCTATTTTTTTCAAAAACGGGATAGCTAATTCAAAATGTTTTAATGTGGTGTGCGACCCTGTCCAGCCAATACAAATCTTCTCGGAGACCATCTGGTGTTTGGTTTTCATTTTTCGGGTATCAAGGGTGGTAGGGACAATTTTCACATTGGGATTATACTGTTGGGCATAGGTGGCTAAATAAGAATTTCCAACAAAAGCCATATCGGAAAGTTTCAAAATATCAGCTGTTTTTGAAGGCCTTTTAAGCCAACTCAGCTTTTTGTTGCCTTCCGACACATCCATAAGCCAGATGGCATCATCAAAATCAAGGATAATAAGGGCGCCTTTTTTTTTAAATTTTTTTTCAAAAAAAGTACTGCCAAACATCACGGCTTCCCGGTAAATAAATACGATATCGTAGTTCCGCACCCGCCTCAAATCCCTGAATCTCAATAAAATGCTTTTTATAAAAATCAGAAATTTGCTAAAGTATTTTCCCTTGCTGTAAAAAACCTTATCGTCATTTTCGGTAAGCAGAAAAGAAAATTCGTAAGAATAATCCTTGTTCGCGAGGTAATCAAGATATTGTTCAAAACGAAACCTTTGCCCTGGCGACCGGCCCGGCCGGTGAGCAACGATAAACAAAATCTTTTTCAAAACAACTTATTTTTTTGTCAGGGTTTTCAACAGCGAATCCATAATCAGTTTGCCGTCGGTATTGGAAAGCTCTTTGTCGCAAGCCCTTTCGGGGTGAGGCATCATCCCAAAAACATTCCTGGTACGGTTGCAGATACCCGCAATATTATCAATTGTGCCATTAGGATTTGAATCCTCGGTAATATGTCCGGCAGCATCGCAATATTTAAAAAGTATCTGGTCGTGTTCGTAAAGCTGCTTTATGGTTTTTTTATCGGCATAGTACCGGCCCTCGGCATGTGCCACGGGTATTTTCAGCGCTTTTTCCGGATCAAGGTATTTGACCGGTGCAGCTTTTTGCGAAACCGGTTTGATAAAAACATTTTTACAGATAAACTGCTTGTTGTTATTGCTCAGCAAGGCTCCCGGCAATAATTGGGCTTCACACAAAATCTGGAAACCATTACAAATCCCCATCAGATAACCTCCATTATTGGCATAATCAATTATTTTTTCCATAATGGGCGAAAAACGCGCAATGGCTCCTGAACGCAGGTAATCACCATAAGAAAATCCTCCCGGAAGAAAAATAAAATCACATTTTTGCAGGTCTTTATCTTTATGCCACAGGGCAACAACCTCCTGCTTAAGGATTTTTTTTAATACATACAACAAGTCATGATCACAATTAGATCCCGGGAATATTACGACACCAAATTTCATTTTTTTTACTTTTGTTAAGCAAAGATATACCCTTTAATTAAATTTCGGCCTTGTTGACAAAAAAAACTGTGCATTATTGTCCTTTAAAAGCATGTAGGCCGTTCTGCCGGATTTCATCCAGCGCCCCGATACCCAATACTCCGGCCCTATAAAGGTTGAGATATTCCTGACTTACGGATTGATTGAACACCATCAAATCATCAGTATTAATGGTAACCCTTACCCCGTGATCATAAAGTATGCGAACAGGATGTTTTGCCATAGAGGGCACCCGGCACAACATTACATTGCTGGTAGGGCACACATTGAGGATGATTTTATTGTCGGCAAGCCAGCGCATCACTTCTTTCGATTCCGATGCGGCAATACCGTGCTGCACCTGATCGAGTTCCAGTAACTCAACGGCTTTTTTCACCGAGACAGCCGTTCCATACTCACCAGCATGAGCTGTGAGAACCATTCCTTGTTTTTTGGCTTTCCGGTAGAGTGGAATATAACTTTCTACATCGCCATACAATTCATCGCCATATAAATCTATTGACCGGAAATAGCCTGTGTCAAGAAGTCTCTCGGCATCATAAAAAAGTTTTTTCTGGTCCTGATTTCGTTGAAGACCAAGCTGCGGTACAAAATATATCCCGGGAGATATCCGTCTGAAAGCGCCTTGAACAATATCAATTTTCTCCCGGCAATCTTTGTCTGAACCACTAAAAAAACGCGAGTCGAGGCTTATTTGAAGCACTTTTACGCCATCGAGGCGGGCCTGTTCAAGGGTGGCCGTTTTTGCGTACTCAAAAAACTCCGGGGCCTTAACAAATTTATTAAATGCTTTTTCCAAATAATCCTCAAAATCAGAAAATTTTTTCATTTCCTGCGGTGGCCTGATAATTTTTTGTTTTGCCCATTTCTCCAGAAATTCTATGCGGCTTCCAAGTGCCGCGTGGTTATGGAGGTCGCTCTTTGGAATTTGGGCCAGCAGGTCAATATCGTTTTGCTCTAGTGCTTTTTGAAAATCCCGATCCGACATTTCCGTTATTTTTTTAAGACAAAATTAAAAAAAAGCCACCCCGTTAAGAGTGGCTTGGTTTAAAAATTTGGCTTGCTCTGGGTTTGCGGCTACATTTTGTACTCAATCAGCATCATTACTGCAAAAATCGCAAGCATCCATGCAGCAAAGATGATCCACAGTACGTATGGTTTTGCTGTTTTCATAGTTAAATTATTTTTAGTGTTTGACATCGCTTGCTCCTTTCTTGTTTGTTTTTATATGTAACGTAAAACTACGCCCCGGCACTGGGTTAATACCCACTAAATCAGTAAACGGTATCAATTTTCAAGTTTACGGCCATACCGGATGTTTTATCGTTTTTACAACCTGTGGAGAACTTAATGACAGTTCACATGGGGCTTGTTAACCTAAAATACGATATTTTTGCAAAAATTTTTATGATGACAGAAAAAATCAGGGTTCGCTTTGCGCCCAGCCCCACCGGGCCTCTTCACATAGGAGGCGTTCGCACAGCTTTATACAACTACCTTTTTGCAAAAAAACACAACGGCGACATGATACTCCGTATCGAAGATACTGACCAAACACGTTTTGTTCCCGGGGCGGAAGAGTATATCATCGAATCGCTGAAATGGTGCGGAATAAATTATAATGAAGGCGTTGAGGCTGGCGGCCCGCACATGCCCTACCGCCAATCCGAACGCAAAGCCATTTACCGGCAATATGCTCAGCAATTAGTTGATAACGGCTATGCTTATTATGCTTTTGATTCGGCTGAAGCCCTGGACACCTTAAGAAAAAGCCACGAAGCCGAAAAAAAAACCTTTCAGTACGACCAAAAAAACCGTTTGCAATTAAACAACTCACTAACTATTCCCGAATCAAAGACCATAGAATTGCTTGAGTCCGGTGCTCCTTATGTGATACGGATAAAAATTCCCGAAAACGAAAAAGTTACAATCAACGACCTGATTCGCGGCTCTGTGACTTTTGATTCCTCTTTGCTTGACGACAAGGTTATTTTCAAGTCCGACGGCTTGCCCACCTATCACCTGGCCAATGTGGTAGACGACCACCTGATGGAAATATCTCATGTGATACGCGGCGAAGAGTGGCTGCCATCGGCTCCCCTGCACGTATTACTATACCGTTATCTCGGCTGGGAAAACGACATGCCGTATTTTGCCCATTTGCCGCTGCTTTTGAAACCCGACGGCAATGGCAAACTCAGCAAGCGCGATGGCGACCGGCTGGGATTCCCGGTATTTCCTTTGCAATGGACCGATCCCAAAAGCGGAGAAATCTCGAGTGGCTACCGCGAGTCCGGATATATCCCTGACGCTTTCATTAATATGCTGGCTCTGCTTGGCTGGAACCCCGGAACCGAACAGGAAATTTTTTCGATGGACCAGCTTATCGATGCTTTTTCGCTGGAACGTGTTGGAAAATCCGGCTCAAAATTTAGTCCTGAAAAAGCCAAATGGTTCAACCACCAGTACATACAAAACAAAAATGATGAAGAACTCGCGAAACTGTTTGGCCGGGAACTGGCTGGCCGAAATATTAACGCCGATTGGGCTTCGGTGACGAGAATTATTTCGCTGATAAAAGAACGTATTACCTTTACCCACGAATTATGGGCCCAATCATCCTATTTTTTCGAAGCGCCGGTAAGCTATGATGCCAAATCCGTTAAAGACCGGTGGAAAGCAGATTCTGCTGAAAAAATCAAGGAAATTTCGCAGGTAATCAACCAATGTGCTATATGGACTGCCGACGAAATTAAGCAGAAAATAATGGACTACATCAATGAAAAACAGTATCATACCGGACAAATTATGAATGCGCTCCGGGTGGTTATTGTAGGAGCAGCCATGGGGGCTGATCTGTGTACCATTATTGAAATTATTGGAAAGGATGAAACCTTGAAGCGTATTGAAGCGGGTATTTCTAAACTTGGGTAAATCCTTTCGTTACAACAAATGACAAATCCTTCAGACTGGCTGGCTCGCACCGAGCTGCTGATAGGCCCCGAAAAGCTCGAAAGGCTTCGCAGGGCGCATGTCCTGGTGCTGGGCTGCGGTGGTGTGGGCAGCGCTGCCGCCGAAATGCTCTGCCGTGCGGGCGTTGGAAAACTCACCATTGCCGATGCCGATATTGTACAGCCCTCGAACCGTAACCGGCAACTAATAGCGCTGCTTAGCACTGAGGGACTCAAAAAAACACAGGTGTTGGCCGATCGTCTGCGCGATATCAATCCCGAAATAGAAGTGATAACGGTGGATAAATTTCTGAAAGAAGACCCCATGATCGAGCTTCTTGACCATCCTTACGATTATATTGTTGATGCTATCGACTCGCTGTCGGCAAAAGCATATATGCTGATGTATGCACTAAAATTCAATCAAAAAGTGGTGAGTGCCATGGGAGCAGGAGCCAAACTGGACCCCTCAAAGATTTGTGTGGCCGACATCTCGGAAACCCATACCTGTACCTTTGCTTTCGATATTCGAAAAAGATTGAGGCGGTTGGGTGTTAACACAGGTTTTAAAGCAGTTTTTTCGACAGAACAGCCCATTAAGGCTTCTGTTATATTTTTTGATTCGGTAAACAATAAAAAATCAATGGCCGGCACTATTTCGTATCTTCCGGTGATGTTTGGCTGCTATTGCGCTTCGGTGGTGATAAGGGATTTGATTGATGCCTGCTAATATGCAAAAACTACCGGGTAAATTCATGAATTTACCCGACGGTATAAAAACACAATGGGGAACAAAGTTTTGAATTTTGTTCCCCATTCATTTATCGGCTGTCGTAACCGCCGGTAAACGCCAGATTACGGTTATTTTCACCTGCTCCTTGCGGACCCGGTTGCTTTTATCGATTATATGATTTTACAATTAGAACTTCATACTCACCAGCTAAGGTGTTTCCTTTATGGTGCAATCAATCCATCTGGATTGTTGCCGGGAAAACGCATGGTTGGTCCCTCTCATATAATGATACAACTTTTAAAAGAACTTGCTTTTTCAAGCCGGTGTTTTATCGCTCCTCTGAATAAACAAATATACGAAATTTATAACCAGAAATCAAGTTTTTTACAAAATAAATTATAAACACCTTATAAACAGCACTTATTAACAAATGTTGATAACGTTTTGTCTGTTAGTAAAATAACCCGTGTTTCGCGCCAAATAAAGAAATCATGTCTTTTATAAACAATGTTTTACGCGAAATTCCCATTTGGGGGTTTAAAATTTCACCATAAATTCAACGGTAAATTTGTCCTCTCGTCCTTCGGATACCCGATAAAAATATTTTTCATAGTTGAAGCGGATATTGGCAAAAGACAACTTGTGAAAGCCCAGTGTGAGTCCGGCAGTGAGCCGGTGTGGCTCATAAATGCCTGATTTCATATTCCCCGAAAAAAAATCATACCTCAGGGCGGGAGTTAATGTTTTTATCATTCCCCCGGTGAATTGAAAATTATAAAGCACATAAGCGAACATACTGTTTTGAGTATAAGCGCTGGCCGTATCCACTATGGTTTTTTGCGCATATTCCGTATTGATTATTAATCCCTTGTATTCATACCTTATGCCATAACCCTGCATTTCCGTTCTCTTGTCGCCGACAGTGCCGGCCAGATATTGGGCCTGTATCGTAAAGCCTTTAAAGGGAGTGATCAATGTACGGCCTCCGGCGGCAAAGCGGGTGGTCCATTCGGGATTGTTTACTCCAGTTCCGTTCATGATAAAACCTGAGACAGAAAAGGGTATTTTCCCTTCATAATCGTAAGTGATTTTAAAACCGATGTCCCGCAAATCCATACAAATGCGCTTATCAATAAACGGCCGGTTGGCAAACTCATATTTGGAAGGATTCAGCAGGTATTCGGTGCTGAATGGTGCTTTCATCTGCCCCAGCGAAAAAGTGAGGTTTTTCACCGGAATAAAATCGGCATAGACATCAAGCATTTTAATCTTGCCTTCATCGCAAAAATCAATCTCGAATTTATAACCAAAATACTTACCCACATTACCTTTCATGCCAAAACGGGCATTGCGCACATCAAAACGACCCTTTCCGTTGCTGGTATTTTGCTCGTATTTGGTCCGGATAACGCCGGTAATGGTCCCCGGAAGCCAGCGTTTCACAAACCCTGTAGTGTCGTCTTGCGCCAGCGCGCCAGTTGGAGCTGTCAACAAAAAGAATCCAATAATAATCAAAATTAATTTTTTCATTTTCACAATTTTGAGACTTGCGGATGCAAAAAAAGAGGTTTTTTGCCTTATATTCATTTGTATATCAAAAAATTAACGCAATCTTAATATTGGCTTGACCTTAAATTAACCCTGGGTTATTGTTTTGTAAAAAACTGCTTGTGAAAAAGTCGCGCCTTTGTTGATAAAACTGTGTTTGCATTTCACAGGCGGCTTGTCATGATTTTTTTTTACCTTTGCACGTTTTTTTATGCAATATTTAAGCTTTATGAAACAGAAATACACGGAATACAAGCAACTCAGCCTGACAAACATTGCTTCTGAAATAAATGAATACTGGCAGCAGCACGATATTTTTCAAAAAAGTATTGATACCCGCAAGGGGTGCCCGCCCTTTGTGTTTTACGAAGGGCCTCCCTCTGCCAACGGCCAGCCCGGCATTCATCATGTGATGGCTCGTGCTATCAAAGATATTTTTTGCCGTTACAAAACCCTTAAGGGTTATTATGTGGAACGCAAAGCCGGCTGGGACACCCACGGCTTGCCTATCGAAATAGCTGTTGAAAAAACCCTGGGAATTACAAAAGAAGATATCGGCAAATCGATCACGGTAGAAGAATATAACCAACAATGCCGCAAAGAAGTGATGAAATATAAGGACCAGTGGGACGACCTCACAGTTAAAATGGGCTATTGGGTTGACCTCGAAAATCCTTATATTACTTTCGACAACAAATACATTGAATCCGTTTGGCATCTGCTCAGCAAATTATACGAAAAAGGTCTGCTATACAAGGGTTACACCATACAACCCTATTCGCCGGCAGCCGGCACGGGGCTAAGCTCGCACGAACTCAACCTGCCCGGCTGTTATAAGGATGTAAAAGACAACACGGTCGTTGCCCAGTTTAAAGTGGTTAACAACGACCATCCTTTGATAAAAGAACTCAGTAAAAAACTTCACGGCGAGCTGTTCATCCTTGCCTGGACCACCACACCTTGGACCCTGCCATCCAATACGGCTCTGGCCGTTGGATCCAACATCGATTATATCGCCGTGCAATCTTTTAATCAATACACGCACCAGCCGATAACCGTTATCCTTGCCAAAAACCTGAAAGAGAGCTATTTCCCGGAAAAAAATGCGGCACTGTCGATGGAAGAGTACCTGCCGGAAAACAAAAACATACCCTATCGCGTTGTGGCAGAATTTAAAGGAAAACAACTGGAAGAAATCCGTTACGAACAGCTTCTCCCTTACGTACAGCCCGACGACGGCGATGCTTTCAAGGTGGTGGCCGGTGATTTTGTAACAACCGAAGACGGAACAGGTATCGTGCACATTGCACCCAGTTTTGGCGCCGACGACTTCCGTACTGCCCGGCAAAAAGGCCTGGGATCGCTCACCCTGGTTGACAAGCAGGGAAAATTTGTCGCGGAAATGGGCGAATTTGCAGGACGTTATGTGAAAAACGAATACGACCCTGTTAAAAATAACGAACCCGGCAACAATGTTGATATCGACATCAT
The DNA here is from genome assembly GCA_018004645.1 of Bacteroidales bacterium. Classification (GTDB taxonomy): domain Bacteria; phylum Bacteroidota; class Bacteroidia; order Bacteroidales; family CAIWKO01; genus CAIWKO01. Next base: position 21,909 of record JAGNBV010000001.1, on the reverse strand, counting down.
TATCAAACTGAAAAAAGAAAACAGGGCCTTCAAGTCAGAAAAATACGAACACTCCTATCCGCACTGCTGGCGCACCGACAAGCCTATCTTGTACTATCCGCTCGATTCCTGGTTTATCAAAACCACGGCATGCAAAGAACGTATGATTGAGTTAAATAAAACCATCAACTGGAAGCCCGAAAGCACCGGTACCGGGAGGTTTGGCAACTGGCTCGAAAACCTGGTGGACTGGAACCTTTCACGCACAAGATACTGGGGTGTTCCTTTGCCTATCTGGGCCACGGAAGACCGCTCGGAAAAAATCTGCATAGGATCGGTGGATCAGCTGAAAAAGGAAATCGAAAAAGCCGTTGAAAAAGGCTTTATGAGCACCAACCCATACAAGGATTTTATCGACGGAAATAATTCAAAAGAAAACTATAACACCATTGACCTTCACCGTCCTTATGTTGATGAAATTGTGCTGGTTTCGCCCTCGGGCCAAAAGATGTTCCGCGAACCCGACCTGATTGATGTATGGTTCGATTCGGGCTCCATGCCTTATGCACAACTGCATTATCCTTTTGAAAATGCGGATATTTTTAAATCTAAATTTCCGGCCGATTTTATTGCCGAAGGCGTCGACCAAACCAGGGGATGGTTTTTTACCCTGCATGCCATTGCGGCGATGTTATTCGACTCCGTTGCCTTTAAAAACGTGGTTTCCAACGGCTTGGTGCTTGATAAAAACGGCAACAAAATGTCGAAACGGCTCGGCAATGGCGTAGATCCTTTTGAGACCATTTCCAAATATGGCCCCGATGCCACGCGCTGGTACATGATAACCAATTCGCAACCCTGGGATAACCTGAAATTCGACAGTGAAGGCATCGGTGAGGTGCAGCGGAAATTTTTCGGAACACTGTACAACACCTATGCGTTTTTTGCTTTGTATGCCAACATTGACGGCTTTGCTTATCAGGAAGAGGAAATCCCTGTCGGACAACGTCCGGAGATAGACCGGTGGATTATTTCGGAACTCAACACACTGATAATGCGGGTTGACGAGTGCTATGCCGATTACGAGCCAACCCGTGCCGGCAGGCTGATACAGGATTTTGTGGATGAGTACCTCAGCAACTGGTATGTGCGCTTATGCCGGCGTCGTTTCTGGAAAGGCGATTATTCCAAGGACAAAATTTCGGCCTACCAGACCCTTTATACATGCCTGAAAACCATCGCATTACTAACATCGCCCATCGCTCCTTTTTTTGCCGAAAAACTCTTCCTCGACCTCAATAACGTAACGGGAAAACTTCAGTTTCCGTCCGTACATCTCGCTGAATTTCCGGTAGCTGACAACAAATTGGTTGATAAAGACCTTGAAGAACGCATGGAGCTCGCTCAGAAAATATCTTCCATGGTATTATCGCTACGCAAAAAACATAATTTGCGTGTGCGTCAGCCGCTTGCAAAAATAATGCTACCCATAACGGAAACCAAGACAAAGGTGCAGGTAGAAGCCGTTAAAAACCTGATACTCTCGGAGGTTAATGTAAAAGAAATTGAATACATCGAGGGCGAAAACAATATTCTGGTAAAAAAGATTAAGCCGGATTTTAAGGCGCTGGGACCCAAATTCGGAAAACAGATGAAGACGCTTGCCGCCGTCATCAGTGCCATGAATCAGCAGCAAATCAACGAACTGGAAAAAAACAAAACCTTCGGGCTTGACATTGATAATACGCCAGTTGAAATTTCCATTAATGATGTGGAAATCATAACAGAAGACATCCCCGGCTGGGTAGTGTCTGTGGCTGAAAACATTACGGTAGCTCTCGACACCACACTTACCCCGCAACTTGTGGAAGAAGGCCTGGCCAGAGAATTTATAAACCGTATCCAAACCCTGCGAAAAGAACTTCATTTTGAAGTTACCGACAAAATACGGGTGTTGGTGGAAAGACAACACAATTTAGTTGCTGCTGTTGAAAATAATAATTTGTATATTTGCAGCGAAATTTTAGCTGTATCAATAGATTTTGTTGATGCAATTGAGGGCGTGAAAAATCAGATAGAACTAACAGACAACGCGATAACTTTTGTTTCGTTAAGCAAAGCTTGATTTTAAAATTATAAAACAAAAATATTATGCAAAAAAAGGTTAAAAAAGCTGTTGTGAAAAAAGTTGCTGAAAAAAAGATAAAAAGCGCTCCCAAAAAGAACGCTGCAGCAAAAAAAACCACGGTAAAAAAAGCTGCTACGGCCCCAAAAAAGAAAGTAGTTGCCAAAAAAGTTGTTGCTAAAAAAGTTGTCAGCGCTCCTAAAAAAACGATTACAACAAAAAAAACCACGGTAAAAAAAGCGGTAACTGCTCCCAAAAAGACTGTGGCAGCAAAAAAAACTGCACCAAAAAAAGTGGTCAATATCCAAAAAAAGAAAGTGGTAGCAAAAAAAGTTGAGGTAAAAAAAGTTGTCATCGCACCAAAAAAGAAAGTTGCACCAAAGAAAGTAACGGCCAAAAAAGTTGCTGCCGTAGTAAAAAAGAAGGTGGAGCCCAAAAAAGTTGCTGTGGCGCCAAAAAAGAAGGTTATAACAAAAAAAACCGTAGCAAAAAAGCCTGCACCAGCCCCCAAAAAAGTTGAGGTAAAGAAAACACTCAAAACGGCTCCGGTGAAAAAAACTTCCGCTCCCAAAACAGCGCCCAAAAAAGTAGCTGCCCCTCCCAAGGCCATCAAGCCCGTTGTAAAGGAAAGCACAGATAGCAAGCCAATAGCCGCCGTTAAAAAAACGGAAACAAAAAAGGTAAGCCAGCCCGTTAAGGAAGAAGTAATTAATACTCCTGTCATCGCAGAAGAAAAAGCTGAAAAAACAAGATATAGTGATGAAGAACTTCAGGAATTCAAGGAAATCATCCTGAAAAAGCTGGAAGAAGCCCGTCGCGATCTCGAACTGCTTACCGAAGCCTATTCCAACAACGCCGGTCAGGATATCAACGACACCTCGCCTACTTTTAAAATTCTCGAAGAAGGCTCTCAGGTGCTTTCTAAAGAAGAAAACAGCCAGCTGGCCATGCGGCAGGTTAAGTTTATTTCAAACCTCGAAAACGCGCTTATACGCATCGAAAACAAGTCTTATGGCATTTGCAGGGTAACCGGTAAATTAATATCCAAAGAACGGCTTAAAATCGTGCCTCATGCCACCCTGAGCATGGAGGCCAAGCTTCAACAAGGCAAACAAAAGTGACGCTTACCGACACCAAAAAAAAACTGCTGATTTCCGCATCGGTAGTATTTGTAATATTGTTGATTGACCAAATAATAAAAATTTGGATCAAAACTCATTTTTTTCTAGGTGAATCGGTACATGTGTTTGGCGCCGATTGGTTTCAAATATTATTTATCGAAAACTATGGCATGGCTTTCGGGATGGAGTTTGCCGGGAACTATGGCAAAATTGCCCTGAGTATTTTCCGCCTTATTGCCATCTGTGCTATCGGCTGGTATATTGTTTATCTGGCCAAAAAGAAAGCCGGCACTTTTTTAATTGTTACCATATCGCTGATTTTTGCAGGCGCCATAGGCAATATCATCGACAGCGCCTTTTACGGCCTTATTTTCAGCGAAAGTACGCCTTTTGATAAAGCCCTGCTCTTCCCCGACGGGGGCGGTTATTCAACTTTTTTGCATGGAAAAGTGGTCGATATGCTTTTCTTCCCGTTGTTTACCGTGGAATTGCCCTCGTGGTTTCCTTTCTGGGGCGGTCAGCCCTTTACTTTTTTCGAACCGGTTTTCAATATTGCCGATGCCACCATTACGGTAGGGGTTTTTATTTTATTGATTTTTCAAAAACGCCTGTTCCGCTTCGATGCGGCCCCAATGGAAACTTCTGATAATCAGCAACCGCAAGGCAAATAAAGATCGTCGCGGGGATTTATCAGCATTACCGGCAGTTTGTACTTATTGTCGATGATACTTTTTTCTTTTAATCCAAAAATAAAATCATCCACCGCTATTTCTTTGGTTGCCATAATCACTACCATGGCGCCCTGATTATACCAGGCATAATCCACGGCATATTTATCAATATCACTCCTGAGCCCGGCCTCGAATTTTATCTGATAATCCACATTAAGGTTGGCATATAACTTTTTAACCAGGGCCAGATTACTGCGAAGAGATGCCGCAAAGTAAGGATCCTTGTAATGCCGTGTCAGAATGCTGACAGAACTTTTGTTCAGGGTGCTGATATGTCCTGCCCAGGCAGCTTTTTCTTTAGATTCGCGGTTGAAATCCAGAGGCAGCACCATGCCCTCGAACATCGTTCTTCGCGGTAACACCTCGTGCACAATAATCAATGGTATGCGCAGGTTCCGGTAATCGGTAACCAGGTTGCCGGGCGTAAAATAATCAGCCGCATTTTTGGGCGTGTTAAGGCCTGCCACCACAGCGATGGCGTTGATGCGTTCATAAATCTTATTAACCACCTGATGCACCTCGTCAACAAAAACATAAACATTAACCGGCACCTGCCTCACTTCTATCACGTCGCGGGCAATGGCGATAAGTTTGTTTCTGGTAATATTTTCAGCTTCTTCCCGTCCCGGATAAAGCCGCATATTTTTTTTATTCAGGGCATGAAACAGGCTAATCCCGCACTTGAAAAGAGATGCCAGTTCAATAGCAGTTGTCAGGGCGTTTTCGGACCCTTTGGAAAAGTCATAAGGCACCAATACCTGTTGTTGGGGAGTTTCTTTTTCCATCGTTGAATGATATGCAAAGATAGAACGAATATCGCATCAAAAAGCAGGATTTTGAACAACTTATTGTCTTAGCCCATATTTCAAGACTTTAAAAAGTAGAATAAAACATCTAACTTTTAGAATGATTGTGTTTTGATTTGTGTGTTCATTTCTTTTGCTTGTCCAAAAGAAATGAACCAAAGAAAAAGACAGCCCAGACAATGCTTCTGCCCGCTCTCAGAAAATATTGAAAATCTAATCAAAGTAGGCCCGACGCCATGCGTCGGGAAACCCCGCAATCTGCGGGGCCTTTGAAGATTTTCAAATATTTTCTGATTCACGCCTGAGCTGGCCCGCCGTCTGGGCCAAGCCAACGCACTTTTTTTCTACGAAAAAATAAAATATTTTGATAAATACGAATATTTTATGAAACTTAGAATATATTGAAATACAGTTAGTTTTATTAAGTTAGATGGAATTACGCATTAAATACTTTTATTTCTACGCAATAGAACTAATCAATCATTATCTTCTAATAATCAATAACATATGATTTGATTCGTTAAAGCGTAATCGACAAAGAAAATGTAATACCGCCATAGCGGAAACATTTTCTAAGTCGGGGCTACCCCCCGCAACTTCGTTCACGGGGCAGGCAAATACAGCCCACGATGCCACCACTGCGCAATAGTCCACTACTTCCTATTGCTCAATCTGGGATTAGCAGACACACCGGAGTTATGGTAAATATCTGAGTAATAAAAAAAAGAACCCCGGGGCCGGGGTTCTTTCGGAACTTTTTTTTGCAGCTGAGGATTTGGGGGATAAAATCCTTTCGCTTATTGAGGGGTTTAATGCATATTAGACAACGCAAATGTCCATTTGGTTGCCTGTGATTGTTTTTTTTATCTTATCATAGCAAATACTTTAACGCAAGCCTTTATAGGGTCTGCCAGGTTCAGATTAAAAACTATAAATAAACTCCTTCACCAGCTTAAAAATCTCGTTATATTTTGTCAGGGGCAGGCCGGCAGCTGCATCAGTAACTGTATGATATTCCTTATATTCGTCGCCAAGAGAATAAATAAAAAAACTTTTTACACCATTCTTATAAAAAAAGTAGTGATCGCTGTTAGCGGCTTCTCCCCTTTCGCTGATTGTTTTCAGATAATTATGGTGGTTGTTGATGGATTTTAGTTTTTCAAACTCTTCTTTCAGCACGCTGCCGTTTACCACTTTAATTCCCTCGCTGCCCGTACTAACCATATCAAGATTCACCATGAATTTAATGTTCTTTAAAGGCACCGGGGGGTGTGTGGTAAAGTATTCTGAGCCCAGCAATCCTGCCTCTTCAGCAGCAAACAGCACAAAAGCCACTGAATATCGCGGCCTGTTGGCTGTATCTGAAAAATGCCTGGCCAAATCGAGCACTATCGCTGTTCCGCTGGCATTATCATTGGCGCCGGGAAAAAAAGTTTTATTTCCCATCATGCCAAGATGGTCGTAGTGTCCGCCAACAACAAGAAATGTGTCGGAACTCACACGCCCGGGCAGGTAGCCAACTACGTTGTTGGTTTTATAGTTTTTTTGCAGCGCGGCGTCAATTTTCAAATATATTTTTCGTGTTTTTTCGGGTAGTGACGGCCTTTTCAGGCTGATTTTTATTTGCCGGCTCTGTTGCTGTGCACGGGAAACATGCCACGAAACATTTTTGTCGGTAATAGTTATCAAAGCAGCCGCCTGGTTTAATTTTTCATTTTTCAGGTCTTTAAATCCCGTATCAATTATCAGCGCTACATTTCCCAATCTGGCAGCGTTGAATTTTTTTATTTTTTGCGGTGTGTTTAAACTTTCTCCGTTAAGCCACATGGTTTTAAAAACGGCATTGGTTGGCGCAGCATCAGGAAAAACCACAAAATCGGTCCCGGGTATTAGTTCCCTGCCATTGGCCACAAGTTTAATTTCGCCGGGAAAGGTGTTGATACACATTTCGAAGGGTTGCAAATATCCGGTTTCAAAAGGTTTTACACCTGACTTTTCGAATTGTTTTACGATATAATCTGCGGCTATTTTATCGCCAGAATTTACATACCCGCGCCCAAAAAATTCAGGCGAAGCCAGGGTATCTATCACCCCGCGTGCATAGTCAATATTTTGAGAAACAGACTGATTATAAATACTTAACAGGCCGATAAGCAGGATAAGATACTTTTTCAAATCAAAGGAGTTTTTTTATCACAAGATCTTCAAGTTTCTGATAGGCTTCATCGGCATTATCCCAGTTGTTGGCGCTTCGCAGTTCCTCCAGGGCGGTAGTGGCCATTTCAATGGTGGTGCAGGCATTCAGTTTTTCGATAGCCCTATTGTATCCCTGTAAGTCGCCCTTAAATAACTGATTGATAAACAAAAACTTATCATTAATGCCAATAGCGCTTTTCAGGTTTGTAACTGTAGATTTGCCAATTTTTTCGGCCACCGTTTTATCATTTTTTTCTGCTGAAATTTTTTCGAGAACCGACGGTGCCGTTTCCTTAAACTTGTCGGCAACGGTTTCCTTGTCGGCCAATGAAAAGAGGTCGCCTGTTTTTGCTTTTTCGGTTTTTAGCTTCTTTTTCGGTTCGGGTTCGGGAGCTTTTTCCTCTATCTTTTTTTCAACTTTTTCTTCGGGCTGTTTTTCAGGCTGTTTTTCGACGCTGTCCTCATTTTTTATGTCAAATAAATCTGTTTTTTCTTCGGATACCGGGGCGGATAAATCCTGGGGCGGATTTACCGTAATTTTTATTTCAGGAATGTCGTCTTCTGCAGGCTGCGGCACGGGCTTCTCTGCTACAGGCAGTTCATTGATGGGCTTGGAAGTAAGCGGTTTTTTGTTCAGTTCATTGAGGTCTCCATACCTTTCATATAGTTTTCGGATATTCGCCATGATAATATCGAGTTCGATCTGCGGAATTTTTCCTTCGTATTGGCTGATAGTATTTGATTGTTCCGTGAGTTCTTCCAGAATTATTTTTATTTCTCCTGTAACAAGATTGATTGCCATAGTTGAAAAATTAAAGGTTAATATTAAATTTGCAGTATTTTACAGGCATAAAATTATAAAAAATAAATACGCTGCGCTGATGTTTATTGAAAAAACGGTTGAAACACATAAAAAAGGCTTTATTGAAGTCATTTGCGGGTCGATGTTTTCGGGAAAAACCGAGGAACTTATCCGCCGGTTGAAAAGGGCCAAATATGCCCGGCAACGTGTAGAGATTTTCAAGCCCGCGGTAGATGTGCGTTATGATGTTGAAAACGTGGTTTCGCATGATGAAAATGTGATACATTCCACGCCGGTGGAATCGGCCTCACAAATACTTTTACTCACCGCCGATGTGGATGTAGTTGGCATCGACGAGGCACAGTTTTTTGATGCCGAAATTGTAAATGTGTGCAATATGTTGGCCAACAGAGGTATCCGTGTTATTGTGGCCGGCCTGGATATGGACTACCTTGGAAACCCTTTTGGCCCTATGCCTGCCCTGCTGGCCACCGCCGAATATGTTACCAAGGTTCATGCTATTTGTTTACACTGTGGCGATCTGGCCCATGTTTCGCACCGGATGATAGAAAACGACAAACTGGTTTTGCTGGGCGAAACAGATACCTATCAACCTTTATGCAGAAGCTGTTATAATAAAGCAATAAAGGAAGCGGAAAAAGGATAATTACTTTAAAAAGATTGTTTTGGTGGTTGTTTCTCCCGGTTTCAGGCGGATAACGCCTCTTCCGATGAGAGAATCGGGAGTGCCTTCGATGGGTTTAAATACAATGACATCAAGTATTCCTTCGTACTTAAATGCGTGTTCGAATCTGCCCGCAATGTCTGTCTTACCTTCCACACGTACATCCTGATACTGAGGGGCAATAATAATATCGGCATAAGAAACCACAACCATCGTATCGTTGAGTTGTTTGGCAAGAATGATTGCCGTACAATCGGTACTTTCTTTTTTACAGCCATAAAAAACAAGAACCCCCAAACTTGCAACTAATAACAGGGCTAAGACATTTTTAGGGAGAAATATTTTCATTGTTATATTTTTTTTAATTTTGTTCTGCGTAAATTAATACGCAAATTAAAACAATTTTGTTACAAAACTACACAAATTTACAAAATTTATCGTTATGAAAAAAATTATCATTTTCTTTTCGTGTTTGTTTATGTTGTCTGTTGCCTTTAGCCAGGGCGACCAGGCGGTATCCGAAAAAAAGTTTTTACTGAAAACGACTTACGGAGATATTACCCTGAAACTGCACAACGACACTCCTCAGCACCGTGATAATTTCACCAAGCTGGTAAACAGCGGGTTTTATAACGGGTCTATTTTTCACCGCGTCATCAACAAGTTTATGATTCAGGGCGGCGGAGCCAAAGGCGGCACCGAAGATGCCGGCTATACTGTACCTGCAGAAATTTTGCCGCAGCATTTCCACAAATTCGGCGCCCTGGCGGCTGCACGCACCGCCGATCAGGTTAATCCGCTCCGGGCCTCCTCGGGATCACAGTTCTATATCGTCCAGGGAAAAGTTTACACCAACCAGGACCTCGACTTCTTTGAACAGCAGATGAACAAAAAGTTTACTGCGGAAGAACGCACCGCTTACACCACCGTTGGCGGCACGCCGCATCTTGATGGCGCATACACCGTTTTTGGCGAAGTGGTGGAAGGTTTTGATGTGATAAACAAAATTGCTGCCGTTAAAACCCAACCCGGCGACAAACCCGTTGAGGATGTTACCATGGAAATTATTGAAATAAAATAATCATTTCTCCAGACACATCCTTTTCTCTGAAGCCGGCATTACCTGCAAAATACTACAAAAATGGAACACAAAATAAAAAGTCATCTTGACGAAATAGCCTCATTTTCAACAACAAAAGCCGACGAACTTGAGCAATTCAGAATCAAATACCTAGGAAAAAACGGCATTCTCAACGCTTTTTTCGAAGAATTCAAGGCCCAGCCCCCGCAACAAAAACAGGTGTTGGGAAAACTGTTAAATTCTTTGAAACAGGCGGCTTCCGAAAAATACACTACCCTGAAAAACGAACTCGATGCGAAGGGCCAGCAGGACATCAAGCCTTTGGACCTGACACTCAACTCTACCAGCGGAGCCTATGGTGCGCGCCATCCCATGTCGATAATTCGCCAGGAAATTATTGAGATTTTTTCGAGATTAGGTTTTACCGAAACCGACGGACCCGAAATAGAGGACGACTGGCACAATTTCACGGCACTTAATTTCCAGCCCGACCATCCGGCGCGCGAAATGCAGGATACCTTTTTTATTGAACAAAATCCTGATATCGTGTTGCGTACACACACTTCTTCTGTACAGGTCCGGCTAATGCAGAACCAAAAACCACCCCTGAGGGCCCTGATGCCGGGCAGGGTTTACCGCAACGAAGCCATTTCGGCGCGTGCACATTGTTTTTTTAATCAGGTGGAAGGCTTATATATCGATAAAAATGTGTCTTTTGCCGATTTAAAACAAACACTGCTTTACTTTTCAAAAGAAATGTTTGGCGCCGACACTAAAATACGTTTACGGCCTTCATATTTCCCTTTTACCGAGCCTTCGGCCGAAATGGATATATCCTGTACATTATGCGGCGGAAAAGGATGTCCTATGTGTAAAAAAACCGGCTGGGTTGAGATATTGGGCTGTGGCATGGTTGACCCCAATGTGCTCGAAAACTGCAATATCGATAGCAAGGTTTATACGGGCTATGCTTTTGGAATGGGTATCGAACGTATCACCAATCTGAAATATACCGTTAAAGACTTGCGGCTCTTTTCCGAAAACGACATCCGTTTTCTGAAGCAGTTTGAAAACAATATTTAGTGTTTGTAAGAAAACGCCAATTTTTTCCCCGCCTGCATCAGGCAGGGTTACGCTTTCGACAAAAATGCTCATTTACACCAGTAAACTCCGCTTTTTGTCGCTTCGCAAGCTCGCCTGACTGGCGCAGTCGGGCAGGCCTCAAACTTGACGTTTTCTTTGTACAAACATGAGTTTATTATTAATACTATTTAATTGTTTTTCAACGCTTTATTCAATATAAAGCGGAAGCTCTATGTAAAATGTTGTTCCTTTTTTCACTTCGGATTCAAACCAGATTTTGCCACCTGAGTTTTCAATGATAGTCTTAACTATGGCCAATCCCAGTCCCATACCTTCGGACTTGGTGGAAAAATTGGGTGTAAAAATCCGCGGCTTCATCTCTTCGGAAATCCCAGAGCCGTTATCTCTCACAAATACTACTGCCCTTTCTTCCAGTTTGTTAAGACCAATTTCGATAAACCCGTTTTGGTCTTTTCCAATGGCCTGAATGGCATTGGTCAGGATGTTGTTCATTACACGGATGATTTGATTTCTATCGGCAAAAACAAAACAATCCCGGGGGATTTTGTTTTTTTCGAACAGGATGTCAATGTGCGTATTGGCCATAAAAATCGACACCGAGTTTGTCAACAGTTCGGAAAGGTTTATTTTTTCGTTTACCGGTTTGGGCATTTTGGCAAAGTAAGAAAATTCGGAAGCAATAGCGGACAGATTATCAATTTGTTCGATAATATTTTTGGTAAAGCGTTCCAGCTTTTCATCCCAGTCAGGAGTTTTATCTTTCCATGATCTTTCCAGGTGCTGAATGCTGAGTTTCATGGGTGTCAGCGGATTTTTTATCTCGTGGGCCACCTGCATGGCCATGACCCTCCAGGCGCTTTCGCGTTCGGAACGGCTTAGTTTTTCGGCACTTTCGGCCAGTTCGTCAATCATGCGGTTGTATTCTGAAATCAGGCCCCCTATCTCATCGTTGCGTTCCCAGACAATTTTTTCGTTCTTTTTCTCAAGTTTCACATTCCTGATTTTTTCCTTAATAACATTGAGCGGGCGGGTAATCCGGCTACCGGTAATCAAGGCAATTATTATTGTTAATGCAATGAATACCACATATATATTGATAAATGCCGAAAGAAAAGATGATAATTCCCTGTTTAATTCGCTTTCTTTTGCAAAATATGGTAAATTGATGTAATACAGTACATTATTGTTCATTCCGAAAAATGGCACATAGGCAGAATAATACTTCAGTTCGCCAATATTCTCTTTATGAATGAATGTGGTCTTGTTTTCACCGTTGAGCAGGTTAAAGGCCGTTGGATTCATCCTGTCGGACAATAGGGCTTCGGAAAAGATTTGTGGGCGCGAGGTGGCCGCCAGAAAGCCCTGAGCATTAAATACATTGATATCGGTAAAAAATATGTTGGAAAAGTTCACCAATAAACTGTTGAGGTAAGCAAGTTGTTCGTCGTCCAGGTTTTCGATATTGCCAATTTTATTCTGGATCTCGATAAGTATTGACATAGACTTCTCGTTGAGCTGGTCGATATTCTTATTATCGTTCAGATTACGAATAAAATAAAATGTCGACACGCCTATTATCATAAAGGAAATCAATAGAATAGACACCATGGACACTTGCAAACGGTTCTTGAAATTCAGGCTGATATTTTTGCGTCCGGGTATTATTTTATCAAATACATAGAATAGCAACACAAGGATGGTAAACAAAATAAATAATATGGAAAAAGGGGCTACAATATCGAGCAGGTTTCTGTTCTTTTTGCTAACCCATACCACCGACGAATCGTCGGATTTATAACATAAATGGTTGTATCCTTTGTAGTCAAAAACATACACATCGTTTACAAAAAGCGCGCTATCTATGACATAATCCATTGAATAATAATATTTTCCATAAGCATCGATCAAATCATTTTTGTAATATTTCGCATAAGAATAATTAGACAAGTCGGTGTTGATAAAAAGTTTTTTATCAATAAGTAATTCAGGGTATCCCAGGCCTTTGGGAATAAATTTGGAATTTAATTCAATAAACAAATGTAACAGCGATGAGTCGATCATAAAATCCATGGTTGCCAGATAATTATTACCTCCGGTACCGTAGTTTAGCAGATACAGGGACGGGCAGGAAGACATTTCGCCAAAATTCTTTACTAAATTATCAAAAAACAATTTGCAGTTTTGCTTTTCAGCCATGGCTTCCAGCAACAAGCTGTCATTTGGATTACATACCGTTATCTGTACTTTGTATTTGTCCCAATAACCCGAAAAATACTTTTTGGTAAGGTACTCCCTGATATCGTTTTCGCTTTTTGGATAGGCGGCCAATTTTATTTTTAAGGCAGCATCGTTGCTGATTTGTTTTCTGACATCCTTAAACATATTTTCGGCCAGCGGATCTTCTCCTGAAGATATTTTGTGTGCGAGCGATTTGCGTTTTTCAAGTTCCTTACTTTTGGTAGTAACATTTAGTGTGTAATAAGTGGCAAAAGTGAAGATCAATAAATACGCGATTATCTCGAGATAAGGTATTTGGTAAGGGTTTTTTTTACGGAATAATAAATATACCGTACAAAACAGAATAAAACAAAGGGTGGCCGGCCAACACTCAATTAATTGGAGAAAATTTCCCGCACAGGTTACTACCGCAAATATTATGGCGGGGCCTAAAATATACACAGCACGCACTTTGAGCCGTAAACAATAATTAAACAATACGGCCGAAAAAAGAAAATAAGAGAAAATCAACAGTGAAATAATAATCAGGCCGGCTATACTCAAGCCGTCAATGGAAAATAACTGGTCAAGATTGTAAGAAATGGTAGAATCTGTCACAATGGACTGTATCAGCTTTATTATATACAGAAATAACAAGGTAACGAAAATCACAATGGCTGGCACAGCCAGGGCTTTTTGCCATGTTTTAACTACAAAATTTTTATTAAAGGGCGTGCTTTTATAGACAAAAACTGCGATAATAAAGAATAATACGGCATTGATCAACAAATCGCCAAAAGAGGGCAACAATGAGGAAGAGGCATAAAATATAGGCCCAAAAATTTCGGTTTTATACACCGCCGCCGGGAGTTTAAGATAAAACAGAATGCCTCGCAACAAAATCATTGAGAACACCACCCCAAGCACCATAAGTGTTTTGCTGATTTTCCCCTTTTCGTAAAAATACCGGAAAATCAGAAACAGCAAATATAATAAACAAATAAAGGCGAGAAAATACAGCAGCAGGATCGACACTTGCTGAGAAAAGGTATAGGACAAATTATCGTCGAAAGTCAACGAAAAAATTCTTTCTCCGGCAGTATTTTGTATGAAATTCTGGTCTGTCTTTTCGGAAACCTCCACTCCTGGGATATCGGTTACATTTCCGAGATTAAATTTATTTTGTAAATAATCGTTTTCGTACTTATACGCGTTTTTTATTAAAATGACGGCAGCACAGAATTCCTTATTTTTTTCCTTTTTCAGTATATAATACCAGCCATTATCTTTTTTCAGGAGTTTTTTATCCCGGATGTCGTTGTCTAAAAAATGCGTTGCCGGCAAAAAATTATCGGACCAAAATACCAGGGAGTCATTTTCATATTTCAAAAAAGTTATTCCCTCTTCTTTTGAAACTTTCAGGAGGTGATCGTCCGAAAACAAATCGACAGGAACATTTTTTTTAGCATCGTCAAAAAGGCCGTCGATAATTTCTGTTGCGATTTTTTCTTTTCGCTGAATCTGGTTTTCAACTTTTTTTATGATTTTATCTTTTCGCGATTGAAGGCTAAGAATTTTTTCCTTATTAAAAACACAGAGGGTGACCAACACCAAAAAAATTATAGCAACAAAAAAAATACGTTTGGAAATATTTTTTTTCATTTTTTGTAAAAAAATTTAGAAAAACTCAAAAAAAACGGCTTAAAATTAGTCAATATAACGCATTTTTTTCGTTTTGGCGGCCCAAGATATTATAATGGGGCTTTTTTACATTACAAGCGCTTATTTTAGGTCATTTTTTTTCAAAAACGTAAATCATGCTTGAAAATTCGTTGTGATTTTGTTTTGCCCAAAAATTAGATCGTGCACCCAGGAAAAAAGCTTTCACCGGATTTGTTTTTCCGGTTTTGTATTTTTCGCTCACAAGACTTATATAAAATGCATCAAAAACCATTGGAATTTTTTCCACTAGGCGAAAACCATGTTTATCGAATAGTTTTTCTATTGTTTTTGCAGTAAAATGAAAAAGATGCCGGGGGAGGTCATATCCCGCCCAAAAATTTTTGTACAGGGCGGCATCTTTGCTGTTGGGATTGGGAAGTGCAATTACGGCTATGCCATCGTATTTGAGCAGGCGGTATAGCTGGGCAGCTCTTTCATTGACATCATGCACATGCTCCATAACATGCCACATGGAGATCACATCAAATGTTTTTTCTTTTAATTGTGCCAGCCCTGCTTCGTCAGAAACATCCAAATTATAGGTTGCTGCCGCGAACTTTCGTGCATCTTCGTTGGGTTCCACGCCGCACGTCTTCCACCCTTTTTTTTGAAAAAAATCAAGAAATTCCCCCGTAGCGCATCCAATATCTAAAATAGCTCCCGCTTGTTTGTATTTACTGATGAGTTTGAATTTTTTCTGGTGGTTTTTCTTTCTTACCCGGGCATAGATTTTATCCAGCCACCCTTTTTGTTGGGTAGAATGCGAGATATAATTTTCGGACTTATAATATTTAGCAATTTCATCTGTGGATGGCCTTGGATTTACAAATTGCAACCCGCAATGGGGGCATTTTACAATTGTAAATCGCTCATGGGTAAGGAAATAATCTTCCGTTTCCAAGTGTTTCTCAAGGTCATTATTTCCACACAGGGGGCAATTATTTAATTTTTCCATTTTTCAAAGTTTCACGTGAAACATCATCGTCCAAGGCACACCAAAAGCACTGTTATATCGGCAGGAGAAACGCCACTGATTCGTGCGGCCTGACCAATGGTGCCGGGTTTGTGCAAAGATAATTTTTCTCTGCCCTCCATTGATAAGGCAGTAATTTTTTTATAATCAAAATCCTTTTTCAGGGTAATATTTTCAAGTTTTGCGATTTTATCGGCAATTTCTTTTTCCTTTTCGATATACGAACTGTATTTAATTTGTATGCCGATTTGTTCAAAAATTTCTTTGTCGTTGATTCGTTTTTCTCTGGTAAAATGCAACAATTTTTCGACTGAAGTTATCAACGAAAAAATATCCACCTCCGGTCTTAAAAGAATGTTTACCAATTTTGTTTTTTGTTTTATTTCCGGGGTATTTTTCTGAGTCAGGTAGTTATTGACCTCCTCCGGATTTACGATTTCTTTTTTTATATAATCGTGAAGGATGTCCAATTTTTTAATTTTTCTTCTGAACTTTCTCATTTGTTCGTCAGAAATAAGCCCTAATTGATGACCTGTTTTTGTCAGGCGCAGGTCGGCATTATCCTGCCGCAGTAAAATACGGTACTCGGCCCTTGAAGTAAACATGCGGTAAGGCTCGTCGATACTTTTTGTAATCAGGTCGTCGATCAGCACGCCTATATAGGCCTCGGATCTTTTAAGTATAAATTCAGGTTTTTTGTTTAATTTATTAAAGGCATTTATCCCTGCCATAAGGCCTTGTGCTGCGGCTTCTTCATAACCGGTTGTTCCGTTGATCTGGCCTGCAAAATACAGGTTTTCGATCAGCTTTGTCTCCAGGGAATAGTGTAACTGTTCCGGTGGAAAATAATCATATTCTATGGCATATCCCGGCTTGAAAATTTTGACTTTTTCAAAACCTTTTATATGGTGAAGAGCGTCAAGTTGCGTTTTTTCTGGCAGTGAAGATGAGAATCCGTTCAGGTAATATTCCACTGTATTCCACCCTTCAGGTTCCAGAAAAAGCTGGTGACGTGTTTTGTCTGCAAATCGCACGATTTTATCTTCTATCGATGGACAATAGCGCGGGCCCACTCCTTTAATTCTTCCTTTGAAAAGCGGTGATTTATCAAAACCCATGCTAAGGATTTCATGAACTTTTTCATTGGTATAAGCTAAAAAACAGCTTTTTTGCTGCTTTAGCATTTCGGTATCAGTAAAAGAAAATTTGCCCGGAATTTCGTCACCTTTTTGTTCGGTTAACATACTAAAATCAACGGTTCTGCCATCGATTCTCACGGGGGTTCCGGTCTTCAGGCGTTTCTTTTTAAAGCCCGCTTTTACCAGTTGATCACTCAACCCTTCCGAAGCCTTTTCGCCCATACGTCCACCGGTAAAGTTTTTCTCGCCGATATGCATCAATCCGTTTAAAAAAGTCCCGGAAGACAGAATCACGGCTTTGGCGAATATTTTAATTCCCAGCAGAGTTTCAACGCCCTGCACCTTGTGATTTTTTATTAATATTTTTCGAACTTCGTCCTGCCAAAAATCCAGTCCGGGCGTATTTTCCAGCACCTGGCGCCAGGTAGCCGAAAACAGCATCCGGTCGCATTGCGCCCTGGGACTCCACATAGCGGGGCCTTTTGAACGATTCAGCATCCTGAATTGAATCATCGAACGGTCGGTAACTATACCTGTTTTTCCGCCGAGGGCATCAATTTCCCTCACGATTTGCCCTTTCGCTACGCCACCTATGGAAGGATTGCACGACATTTGCGCGATCAGGTCCATATTCATGGTAATCAGCAACACCGAGGCCCCCATATTTGCCGCAGCGGCTGCCGCCTCGCACCCGGCATGCCCCCCTCCTACTACAATTATATCATATTTCTTTAACAACATAGCTATGTTTCACGTGAAACCCTATATTAACACATTGATTTTCAATCTATTGTGGATTAATAGGATCATAAGCCTCAATCAAAAGATTTTTTATATAAACCGGTTGTCTTCCCCTGTGCCACAAATAAACCTGCAGGGTATCTTCCTTATCCCTAACTTCAGGAGTCAAATAATCTACAAATGACTTTTGCCACACTCCTCTTGCATCATCTGCTGGTTTAAGCTCTTTGGTAAGGTATTTATAACACTTTTTGTCGTGAATAAAAGTTACCACGATGAGCGGCAGTGGTTCGTTGTAGTTTTCGGGGATCAAAAATTCCGCATGGGCTTTAATCCATGCATAATATTCACCGGTTATGTTCTTAAATTTGATATACAAGCCAGGCGAATAAGGCATTGAGCTGTCCATGGCCAGGCAATACGTGTTGGTGTCCTTTACATCCTTAACCAATTTGCTGGCGCCACCAGGGTTTGAAAAATCAAAAAATCCAAGTATTTTTTTATTGAAATTTGCGGGATCAGGCATGGTTTCGTTCATGGTAAACGACCTGTTGACCATAAGCAGGTTTTCTGCGCCCTCGGGGATGCTTGTTTTTCCGAATATGGCACAATAATACTTTTTTGTCATGGTGTAGCCTTTCAGGATGCCATTATAAAACTGCCACCACTGTAACAAATTCAGCATAATCAAAAAGACAAACACCAGCAGAAGCGGTACCAGCAGGTACAACTTTTTACCGGCCCATTTAATAAAGTATCCCAGTGGCAGCGCAAGCAGCACATAAGAGGTGGTCATTGCCCGCTGGCTGTAACATCCGCCGGCATACCACCAGCACGACCAGCTTGAAATAAGATAAAGGCTAAGCACAAAAAATGCCGTTACTGCATAAAACACATTTTTTTGATATTTATATAGCGGTATCAGCCCGATGATATAGAAAAAAGCAAGCGGAGTATAAATCAACCATCCTTTGCGGAAGCTCAGCAGGAAGTTGCCCACGTGCGGGCTCAGCAAATCCAGTCCTTCGTTGGGATTGGTATAACTGTAAAACACAAAACTGCCCGTTTGCCTTTTCCAGTATAACAGTTGCGGAAAAATAACCAGCGCAAAACACAGTATTCCCAACAGGATATGGTATTTATATTTGGTTATCAGGTTCAGTTTTTCGTTGAATGATTGTTTATCATAAATACCCCACAGAATCGGCACAAGGATGCAGACAACCTCGGTTGGCCTCACCAGCGTAATCATCCCCATCAGGAGACCCATAAAGACCATATACCGTATCTTTGGCGTTTGGTGCCACTTTATTACATACCAAACCAGGATGGCGAACAGCGTAAACAGTATGTTATGCGGGGTAATATTGCTTCCGGTGGCCTGATTAATGTAATTGGTTCCCAGAACTGTCAGCAAGAGTAGCAACCCCGTGAGCCTGTCGCTGAAAAAATGCCGCAACACTTTTCTGAAAAAAAACAGTCCTATGATGGTATAAATAAAGGCGCCAATGGCGATACCGTACTGATAAGGCATAGAAAATCCGTCGGCGGGATACCCAAAGGCGAGCGCGTAACCGTGTGCAAGCAGGAAAAACGGGGCATACAGTATGGCCAGGCTAACGGTAACCGTTATGACTTTTACATCTTTGGGGCCGGTAAACGCCTGATAGAACGTGTCGGAAGGATGATACAAGCTGAAAATGTGGTCTATCCAGGCCTGATTCATCAGGTCCAGGTCGTGGTAGATAAATTTGGCCGGCAGGTACAAATAATAGGCAAAAACATCCCAGGTAAGCACACTCTTCGGCGGATAGTAAAAAAAGCGTTCTACGCCGATAAAAATAAGCAATAGCAATAAGATTAGCAGGGATATCTTATTTCCGATGACATTTTTTTTCAGAGGCATCATCTTCCATATATTTTCTCAGCAAAATTAGGTAAAAGTCCTCCTTCTCCGTCATTTTTGTTTTTTCGGCGGGTGTTTTGTCGGCATATCCGCACAAATGCAGCAGGCCATGAGCCATAATCCGCCACAATTCGTTGCAGGTCGCCTGCTTGAATTTCACGGCATTTTCGGCCACCCGGTCGATACTGATGAAAATATCGCCGCGAAGGAAATTTTCTTCGCAGTAATCGAATGTTATTATGTCGGTAAGAGTATTTTTATTAAGGTATTGTTTGTTGAGAGACAGAAGATAATCATCGCTGCAGAGTACCACGCTGACCTCTACTCCGGCCAGGTTTTTTATTTCGGCACGGGCAAGCTCCAGCAGCCATGATTTGATTTTTTTTTTGTTCTTTAAAGGGAAGGATACGTCTTGCAGAAAGAAATCTATTTTTAAAACAGGCATTTTATGATTATTTTTTTTCAAAAATATTTTTCCTGACTTTAAAATAATCTTCCAATTGTTTTTTTCTGTGGATGAATACTTCTTTATTGATGGAGTTGATATTAAAAATCATTCTGATTTTGCGGCCATTATCCATAAAATGCACATCGTCGGCCAATGTTTTTATAAGGTATATTCCGGTACCTTTTTTTTCGGGATTGGCTTGGGCATCGGTGGCATCGGGGATGGCGGAGAAATCATAGCCGGCGCCCTGATCTTCCACGGTAAAATCGATACCTTTTTGTGAGAAATCGAAATGTATCATTACCTTTTTGCCGGGGTTGCTTTTGTTTCCGTGGATAATAGCGTTTTCGACGGCCTCGGTAAGGGCTACCATTATATTTCCAAAATATGTATCGTTCAGGTTATAGTAATCGCAGATGCTCTCGACGAATTTTTCTACTTCCGTGATTTCGTGTATATCAGATTTTATTATTAAGGTGTGTTTTTTCATCAATCTTCAAATTTATAAAAATACTCATTGGTTTTATACTTAAAAAACGGGGTTAAAGTTACAGGAATTGTTTTTAATAATTCAAGTTCTTTTGATTTTAATCTGTTATACTCAAAAAATTGGTTGGGGTTACTATAATTTTTTTCGATGGCTTCGTTAGATTTTCGTTTTTCGTCGAGTTCTCTTTCTTTTTCAGCTTTTTCTGATTCGAGCAGGCGTGTTAAAATTTCCTGTTGCCGTTTGATGGTTTCATTATTAATAATTTTGTTTACCAGGTCGGTTTCGGTTTGTTCCATTTTTTTCATCATGTCGCTGATTTGTCCGGCGTTTCCCGCCCCCTCCTTTTTCTGTTCATCGCCATATTGCTGAAGCATTTTGCGCAGGGCCTCCTGCTGTGCCGCCAGGCGTGCCAGTTGCTCGCTCATGGATTGCTGGCCGCCCTGTCCGGGTTTTTGGCCGCTTTCCAATTGTTTTTTCAGGGCTTCAATTTGTTTGTTGAGCTGTTCCTGCATTTGTTTCATTGACGAAGCCGACGGTTTGCCATTGCCCGGCTTGCTGCATTTTCCTCCTTTTTTGTTGCAGGATTTCGACATGGATTGCATTTGTTGCTGCATTTGCTGTAACGATTCGGCCAGTAAAAGGGCCAGGTTGTTTACAGATGTCATCACGTATTGTTGCCATTTTTGACTTTGTGAGATGTTACGGTTGTGCAGCGCTTCTAATATTTTTACCACATTTTCATTAATGGCAGAGATTTCCTTGTTAACTATAGGTTCGATGATGCTTTGTCTTTTGCTCAGTGCAAATAATGAGTCTTCAATCATTTTCAGGTCGTCTTTCAGCTCTTTCTGCTTATCCATTATCTGGAGGTACTTTGGATTGTTGATGTTGGTTGTTTTCAGCCTGTTTATGAGATCTTCCTGTCCGAAAGATACTTTTATCAGGTTTTCGAGCAATTGGCGGAGTGTCTGTTCATCTTCGGCGAGTTCTTCCTGTGTCATTTCCTGCTGCATTTTCAGCAGGTCGTCGGCCAGGCTTTGCATTTTATCACCGGCGCTTTTTTGCGATTTTGAGGCATTTTTCCTTTTATTGTTTTCAAGGCTGTTTTTACTGTTGTTGAGTTCTTCCTGAATAGCCTGCTGCTGGTCATCGGTATTATCAAGTTTTTTGGGGTCTTCCAGTTCTTTGTTCAGCTTTTCGAGGTCTTGCAGATTTTTCTTTACCTGCTCAAAATCGTCGTTGATTCTGCGTTGCTGGTCAAGTAAATCCTGTTGATTTTGTTTGTCATCACTTGTTTTGTCCGACAGTTCTTTTTGCTCTTCTGCAAGTTTTTGCAGTTTTTCAATGGTTTCGGACATTTTTTTCTCTAATTCCAGTTGTTTAAACAATTCGAGGTTTCTGTCCAGTTCTTTTTCGAGGTCTTTGTTGTTCATTTTTATTTTGTCGAGCATTTCGTTGACCTTTGTTTTATCGAGTTTATCGAGCATTTCCTGCATCTGCCTGAAGAGCTCCTTCATCTCGTCGGTCATAATTTTGTTGAACAATTCCTCTAATTGCTTTTGTTTTTCGAGTATGCTGCTGTCGGGTTTCTGAAACTGTTGTTCGGAAAGCATGTTTTCGTGCAGCTGTTCTTTAATGTTTTC
>JAGNBV010000127.1 GCA_018004645.1 Bacteroidales bacterium | reverse complement strand
GTTATTGGTGGTAATTTCTGATGTTTTTCTTTCCCCGTTGTTTGTAGTTTGCTACTACGAACGCGCTCATCAGCCGTATGCGCAGTCTAAGCCTGTTTGTCTGAAAATGTATCACCTATATCCCATAATCCATCACAATAGTTCATAGCTTAAATTATTTCTTCGTGTCCGCCGCGGCGGACTCCGTGTTCTCCGTGTCTCCGTGGTTTTCCTGCTCTCCAACCATAAAAACAACTTCAAGTCCTAAAGTTTTGTAATTTTGTGCATAAAGATAATCGGAATGATCCCTTTTGATATCGCCTTACAAACGGTTTTAAATAATTCGCAGCAATTAGCAGGTACTGAAAAGTCGCCGCCCAGTGCATAGGCACCTAAATCTTTTATATCACAATTGCTTTTGCCAATGTTTGTATTATTGAAGAACAGTAGAAAAAATGTTAAAAAAAACAACTATATTTGTATCAAATATTTGCAATGCAGAATTTATTTATCATAGCTGGACCCAATGGTGCGGGTAAAACAACTGCTTCATATACTGTTCTTCCAGAAATACTTGATTGCAAGGAATTTGTAAATGCTGATGAAATAGCAAAAGGGATTTCGCCTTTTCAACCCGATAAAGCCGCCATTGACGCAGGCAGGCTTATGTTGATTAGAATTAAAGACCACGTAAAACACCGTGCAACTTTTGCTTTTGAGACAACACTTTCTACAAGAAGTTATGTTAATACTATTCTTCAAGCAAAAGAATGTGGTTACTTTGTTACCTTGGTTTATTTCTGGCTTAGTTCTCCTGAATTAGCAATTGAACGGGTTAAAACTCGCGTAAGTGCTGGAGGACATGACATTGCTGTTGACGTGATAAAAAGAAGATATTTAAGTGGCTTGAAAAATTTGGTCAATTTATATCTCCCGATTTCGGACTATTGGATGATTATTGACAATTCGGAAAATCCTTTCAAACTAATTGCAGAAGGAAATACAAACAAGAATAAGCAAATCAATGATACTAATATTTGGACAAAAATAAATCACTTGGCAAATGGAAAATAATATCACAGTTCTTCGAACGAACATATTAAAAGGACTTGAACTTGCTTTTAAACGACTTGTTGAAAAGAAAAGCAAAGAAAACGGCGAGCTGGTTTTTTGGAAAGATGGGAAAATTATTCGCATCAAGGCTAAAGACTTACTGAAATAGTCTATTCTATAGTTTCTCCGGGCCCTCCGTGTCACTTCGACAAGCTAAGTGCATCGCTCCGTGGTTTTCCTTCCTCAACACATTTCACAAAAAATCCCTATTGTTCATAGTTTGCAACTACGAACCCGACCGTATTTCTTCGTGTCCGCCGTGGCGGACTCTGTGCCCTCCGTGTCACTTCGACAAGCTCAGCGCATCGCTCCGTGGTTTTTCCTAATTGCCAACCATAAAAAAAATTCCAAGTCCTAAAGTTTTGTAATTTTGTGCATAAAGATAAACGGAATGATCCCTTTTGATATAGCCTTACAAACGGTTTTAAATAATTCGCAGCCATTAGCGGGAACGGAAAAAGTGCCTTTGGATGCCGTTTTGGGCCGTGTTCTTGCACAGGATGTGTTTTCTGATATGGATATGCCTCCCTTTGATAAATCTGCTGTTGACGGCTACGCCTGCCGCAGGCAGGATATTTCAAATGTGCTGGAAATTATTGAGGCCGTGGCAGCAGGAAAAGTGCCACAAAAACCGGTTTCGGAAAATCAGTGTACAAAAATAATGACGGGCGCCATGATACCTGAAGGAGCCGACTGCGTGCTGATGGTGGAACATACAGAGCAATCAGGTGAGAACCGCATAAAATTTTTAAAAAACGATACCCACACGAATATTGCCTATAAAGCGGAAGACGTTAAAAAAGGCAGCCTCGTTCTTGAAAAAGGGATTGTAATCAAGCCCGAACACATTGCCATCTTTGCTGCAGTGGGCTGTTATGAGCCGGAAGTAAGCATTCCGCCCAGGGTCAGCATTATTTCTACCGGTGATGAATTGGTAGAACCCTATCAGGTTCCCGGTGTTTCACAAATACGCAACAGCAACTCATGGCAATTGCAGGCACAGGCGCAGCAGATGCATGTGAAGGTTAAATATGAAGGCATCGCAAGAGATGATGAGGAGGCCACATACCGGATGATCGGAAATGCAATGGAAACAAGCGATGTCGTGCTGCTGACCGGTGGTGTTTCCATGGGGGATTATGATTTTGTGCCCGACATGATGATAAAATCCGGTTTCGAAATATTGTTTCGTACCATCGCTATACAGCCCGGAAAGCCTACTGTTTTTGGGAAAAAAGATAATAAATTCTGTTTTGGCTTACCCGGCAACCCGGTTGCCTCCTTTGTCATTTTTGAAATACTGGTCAAGCCATTGCTGTATAAAATGATGGGGAGTGAATTTTTACCACGGATACTCCGGATGCCTTTTGCACAGGATTATAAGCGCAGGATATCGGAACGGCTTTCGGTAATTCCTGTTGTGATCAACAGCGATGGAACGGCTACACCTGTCGGCTATCATGGTTCGGCACATATACATGCGCTTGCTTATGCACAGGGAATGGCTTTTATCCCCATAGGTATCACTACTATTGGTAAAGGAGAATTTGCGGATGTTAGACTCATATAGCCGTGAAATAAATTATCTTCGGGTTTCGGTTACCGACCGTTGCAATCTGCGTTGCAAATATTGCATGCCCGCAGAAGGTGTTTCATTGATGCGGCATGAAGATATTTTAAGTTTTGAAGAAATTACTGAAATCCTTAAAATAGCCGTTTCCAAAGGAATTACAAAAGTCCGTATCACAGGAGGGGAGCCATTGGTGCGCAAAGGAATTATTTCTCTGATTGAACAAATTTCAAAAATTCCCGGAATTGACGATCTGTCGATGACTACCAACGGGATTTTACTGGAAGAATATGCCGAACCGCTTGCCAAAGCAGGAATACAGAGAATCAATATCAGCCTCGATACTGTTAATCCTGATAAGTACGCTGAAATTACCCGTGGTGGTGATATTAAGAAAGTGGTAAGAGGCATAGTTGCCGCAAAAAAAGCAGGCTTAAGCCCGATAAAAATAAACTGTGTTGTTAAGAATTCTTCAGAGGAACCGGATGCCTTTGGCGTGAAAGATTTTTGCAAAAAAACCGGCCTTCAGGTTCGTTTTATTCAACTTATGGATCTTGAAAAAGGCCATTTTTCTGTTGTAGATGGAGGCACAGGCGGCGACTGTTCCATTTGTAACCGTCTGCGATTGACAGCCAACGGAAAAATAAAGCCTTGTCTTTTCAACGATATAGAGTTTGATGTAAGAATACTGGACGCAGAAAAAGCCATTACTGAGGCCATAAAATACAAACCGGAATGCGGTACTTTTAACAAAAACGGGCACTTTAGTAATATCGGCGGATGAAAAGAAAAAAGGTTGAAGAAAATAATGCAAAAATGGGAATAGCCCGTAGGGCTTCAATATCAATAAAATAAATAGTATGAGATTAGTCATTGTCCGTAGGACATTAACAAAGAAATAATGCCACACATTGTATATTCCCTACGGGAAAAAGGTTTATCATTATTCGGTTTTTTATTGCTATTTATGCCCTACGGGCAAGGGTTTAATACAAGTTCGGCAGCTCGGAACAATTACATAATATCGGCGGATGAAAAGAAAAAAGGTTGAAGAAAATAATGCAAAAATGGGAATAGCCCGTAGGGCTTCAATATCAATAAAATAAATAGTATGAGATTAGTCATTGTCCGTAGGACATTAACAAAGAAATAATGCCACACATTGTATATTCCCTACGGGAAAAAGGTTTATCATTATTCGGTTTTTTATTGCTATTTATGCCCTACGGGCAAGGGTTTAATACAAGTTCGGCAGCTCGGAACAATTACATAATATCGGCGGATGAAAAGAAAAAAGGTTGAAGAAAATAATGCAAAAATGGGAATAGCCCGTAGGGCTTCAATATCAATAGAAAAAATAGTATAAAATAAACCATTGTCCGTAGGACATAAACAAAGATACAATGCCAAACACCTATACACAATTGTACGTACATTACATTTTTGCTGTACAAAACAGGATTTCTTTAATAAGCAATAAATGGAAAGAAGATTTGTATAAATACATCAATGGAATCATCATACAGCAAGGCCATAAACCCTTTGCCATTAATGGAATTCCTGATCATGTCCATGTTTTGGTAAGTATGAGTCCCAAACAGGCACCATCCGATTTGATGTTTCACGTTAAAAGAAGTTCTTCATTATGGATCAATGATAACAAACTGGTTGCCGGAAAGTTTTCGTGGCAAGAGGGCTTTGGTGGCTTTTCTTATGGTAAATCACAAATACCATCAATTGTTAAGTACATTGCTAACCAGGAAAAACATCATAAAAAACAATCGTTTTATGAGGAATATCTTGATTTTTTAAAATTCTATGAAGTTGAATTTGATGAACGCTATGTTTTAAAACCTATTGAATAATGGTTTGTATATATTCCCTACGGGAAAAAGGCTTATCTTTATTTGTTTTTTTTATTGTTATTTATGCCCTAAAGGCAAACAATGTTACATGAAATACATTTCACAAAAATGGATACTTTAGTAGTATCGGCGGATGAAAAGAAAAAAGGTTCAAGAAAATAATGCAAAAATGGGAATAGCCCGTAGGGCTTCAATATCAATAAAATTCGCATTAACCATAATATATCATTGTCCGTAGGACATAAAAAAATGAACAATGGCAAACACATTTATAAAGTTAAGTTTATTCCCTACGGGAAAAAGGCTTATCTTTATTTGTGTTTTTATTGTTATTTATGCCCTACGGGCAAGGGTTTAATACGTGTTCGGCAACTCAGAACAATTACATAATATCGGCGGATAATGTGGAAAAAGTTTTTCGATAGAAAAAATCACAAACCACGTCTCGGCGGACTGGAAATACTAAAATATATCGGACCGGGATTGTTGGTAACCGCCGGTTTTATTGATCCGGGCAACTGGGCAACCAATATTGCCGCAGGTTCTGAATTTGGTTATTCCTTGTTATGGGTGGTTACTCTATCTACAATTATGCTGATCATCCTTCAGCATAATGTAGCACACCTAGGTATTGCCACCGGCTTATGTCTCTCCGAAGCCACCACAAAATATACCCCGGGCTGGGTATCGCTCCCTTCGCTGGTACTGGCTATGCTGGCCTCCATAAGCACCTCACTGGCTGTGATATTAGGCGCGTCAATAGCCTTAAAAATGCTCTTAGGTATGCCGGTACAGGCCGGAGCAATCATCAGTGCCATTTTTATCCTGATATTGTTGTTTACCAACTCGTATAAAAAAATCGAAAAATGGATCATTGCTTTCGTCTCTATTGTTGGCCTTTCGTTCATTTATGAACTATACCTGATTGACATCGAATGGTCTTCTGTAGCCATCAATTTTGTCAAGCCCGAAATACCCGACCATTCCATCGTATTCATTATGGGTGTGCTGGGAGCCGTTATCATGCCTCACAATCTGTACCTGCATTCCGAGGTGATACAAAGCCGGCAGTGGAACCTCCAGGACGATAAGGTTATCAGGAAGCAACTGAAATACGAGTTTGCAGATACCTTGCTATCCATGCTTATCGGATGGGCTATCAATTGTGCGATAATTTTGCTTGCAGCAGCAACTTTTTTTAAAAGCGGAATAGCTGTAAACGAGTTGGAACAGGCAAAAAGCATTTTAGATCCTTTGCTGGGCAGCAGTTCTGCCCTGATCTTTGCCATCGCTTTGTTGTTTTCGGGCATTGCTTCGGGTATCACCTCCGGCATGGCCGGCGGCACCATATTTTCCGGCATCTTTCAGGAACCTTATGATATCAAAGACAATCATTCGCGTCTCGGAGTGCTCATTTCTATTGTGCTTGCCGTGATTATCATCATGTTTGTGGCCAATCCTTTTATGGCGCTGATATACTCCCAGATGGCGCTGAGCATGGCGCTGCCATTCACTATTTTTATACAGATTTATCTTACCTCCTCTAAAAAAGTGATGGGAAAATATGCAAACGGAGTATTCCTGAAACTTGTGTTGTTTGCCTTAGCGGCCATAGTTTCCGGGTTGAATATTTATTTGCTGTTGGATACCTTGTTTTAATTCTTAATTTGTGAAAATGTTATTTCAGGCACATGTTTTTCAAATCATCAAGATTCCCCTTAAAATCAACGCCGTCCACATATCCTTCTATTCCTTCTACCTGCACATACTTTGATAATTGATGAAAAGTCCAATCAATACCTTCCAGTTTTTGTTTGCCCGAATATGCTGCTATCCATAAGGGATAGCCATCAATATAGCCGTCCAGATATTTCAGATAAAAGCCTTGGTTTGTATAAACTATAGGCTTTACCCCATACTTTTCTTCGGCAAGTTTCAACCAGGTTAATACCCCTTCACGTAATTCTTTTCGCGTCAGCTTCTTTATCTCCTCAACGTCCAGAACCGGCACCATGTCGCCTGATCCGAGGGTTACTGTCGCTGCGAAATTCTTAAATTGGCTGGCGGCATCTTCATTTTTCTTTGCCCTGTAATAATGGTAAGCACCCCGTATGTATTCGAGTTTTTTAGCTGTTG
>JAGNBV010000026.1 GCA_018004645.1 Bacteroidales bacterium | reverse complement strand
AATATTTTCTGATTCACGCCTGAGCTGGCCCGCCGTCTGGGCCAGGCCAACGCACTTTTTTTCTACGAAAAAATAAAATATTTTGATAAATACGAATATTTTATGAAACTTAGAATATATTGAAATATCAATTAGTCCAATAGGACGTATTGTTATTTCTTATTTGCCTGCCTGTCTGCGACAGTCTGACAGGGTTATGCCTGCCTTGCCGGTAGGCAGGCCGATGGTTAAAATAATACGAATTATTTTCCAATAGGTATTACAGATTATTTCACCAGGAGCTCTTTTGAATAATTACCACCGGCAATTTCGAAGGCGGTTAGAAAAACCAGCCTGGTTACTTTTTCCAGCAGTTCTGTATTCAGGGTTGGGGGAGTGTCGGTGGTGAGGTGCAGATGGGTGTACGAGTTTTTGGTGGCAAAGTATAAGGTGGGGATGCCATTTTCAAAAAATGGCTGGGCATCGGATCCGCCGCCGGGCCAGGTTTTTGCAGTCATCAGGCGCGTATGCAGCGAGTCCTGCCGGCGCGCTGCATGCCAAAGCAACGGCACCGTGCTTCCTCCTCCCACTTGTATGCTGTCGCCATGGCCTATGCAGTCAAGGTTGAACATGGCAATGATTTTTTCAAGCGGTGCCGGGGGATTGTCGGTGAAAAATCTTGAACCGTTAAGCCCTTGTTCTTCGCTGGTAAACAACACAAAAATTATTGACCGTTTTGGTTTGATTTCCGCAGTGGCAAAAGTCCTTGCTATCTGCAGCACGGCTGCACTGCCCGAGGCGTTGTCGTTGGCGCCCGGAAAAAATATGTTGCCCTGTTTTCCTACATGGTCGAGATGTGCCCCGATGACCAGGTATTCATCTTTCAGCTTAGCGTCAGACCCGGGCAAAACAGCAATGATGTTTTTCGAAAAATGTTCTTTTTCATATTTCGTGTTCACTTGCAGGTGCATAGTGTCGTTAATCTCTATGCTGACAGGCTTTTTCAGCGAATCAATCCACGCCTGCAGGGAACTGAGATTTTTTTCTGAGGCCATAAGCAGTTCGTTTGCCAACTCCAGGCTGATCTGAATCTGAGGAAAATCAGGCAGTTGTTCGCCTGTCCCATCCATAATGCTGCCGATGGGCTTTTGCGGATTTGCCATATTGGGAGTGCTAACAAAAAGTATGGCTTTGGCGCCGTGTTTTGCTGCATTGCCGGCCTTATAGCGGGTCAGCATCATATTGATGCCCTCTATATTATTTGCCCAGGAAGGGTTTTGCTTGAAGACCAGCACTATTTTATCTTTCACATCAGCCGAAGCATAATCATCGTAACCAAGTTCCGGAAAAGTCATGCCATAGCCGCAAAACACCACAGGCGCCGTGATGTTCCCTGTGCCTGAAAACCCCCGGCATACAAAATCGCTGCCGTGTGTAAACTGCTTCACGGCTTTGCCCTGCTGTATTTTTTCGAGTTTTACAGCCCCGGTAAATTCATTGTACTCTACAGGGACAGGCTGTATATAACTATTGTGGCTGTATGGCGTCAACCCAATATTTTTAAAATATTCGGCGGAATAACCGGCTGCTTTGTCATATCCCTTGCTGCCTGGAAAACGGCCCTCTAATTTTGGAGAAGCGAAAAACTCAATATCCTTCATCATTTCAGTTACCGAGATTTGTTGCAAGCCCTTTTCTGCATCGGTATTTGTCTGGGCGGCACCTTTCATCGTCAGGACATAAACTATTATTATCAGGGCTGTAATTTTTTTCATGGCGGGTAAATTATCTGAAAAAGTTGTAAATTAGGCTTGCTAAATTACAAAGATTGATGAAGAGGAAGCAGGTAATTAACCATATATTGAAATTGTAATATCAAATATCCGTCGATTATGAAAAAAAATAAGTTTATCTGGACTTTTGCCTTGCCTTTTCTTGGTGTTGTCCCCATAGTGCTGATTGCGGCATTTGAGCCCAAAATTGTTTCCAGGTGGGGCGAACCGGTGTGGAACACCCTGTTTGCTGTGGCTATGGTGCTGGTTTTTGTGCTTTCGTTCTTACCCTTTATCGGCTTGTTTAAGAACCTGTGGGGAAAAAAAGGTTTCAACTTTTTCTGGGGCAGGGGAAAACTGGCAGGACAGATACTGGTGGCAGGCAGCGATGCCACGGCTACCATTGTAAGTATCGGCGAAAACAGCAAGGGTGGGATAGTTACTATCAACGACCAGCCGCTGTTGAACCTGGTTTTACGTATTGATAACAACTATGATCCTGAATATGAGGTGAGTTTTGATACCATCATGCCCCGTACGGCAGTGGCGCAATTTCAGCCGGGAGCGCAGTTTGCCGTCAAAGTGGACAGAGCCGACAAAAACAATGTGGTGTTTAATGCCCAGGCTACCCAAACCATGACCGGATCAGGTCAAAAGCCCACCTATGGCGGAAAAGGTTGGACAGCCCAGGACCATCTGAGGGTGGAGCAGGCCGGTATCGACGGCATGGCCAAACTTATGAGTGTTGAAGACACCGGAAAAAGCGAAGATTTCAACCCGGTGGTGATGATTGGCTATGAGGTGTCCCTGCACGGAGAAACATCTTACTTTTTCGAAAAAGAAATAGCCATGCCTACCGAAACGGTATTAAAACTGAAGACATTGACCGGAAAAAGCTTTAAAGCCAGGGTGCATCCCGATGACAGGACAAAAATCACCGTAGATTTTACCTTTGCGGATTAGGCCGGCAGGCTACTTTGTCAACTTTTCGTCAATGGTGGCGGGTTGCGAAATCTTTATATGACGTGATTTCATCATGTTTATCCTGGGGTCAGTGCTGGCAGGTGCCAGTTCGAAATTCACTTTTCTTTTGCCTTCAATGCCTCTGGTTTTTGAGGTATAACCTGCCGCATTCACTTCGAGTGCTGCGGTGCCGTGCGGGACTTTTATTTTGAAGTTTCCTTCTGAGTCACTTAACGTAAGGATTTCGGGCGAATCTTTTGCAATGACAGTAGCTCCGGCAATGGCCTTGCCATCAGTCTTTGAGAAAACTTTCCCCTTGATGGTAGTTTGTCCGAAAACCACGGGCATTCCAATGAATACGGCAAGTAAGAAGGTGATGAAACGGTTCATGGTGCTTACATTTTTAACATGTCACATAGGCAAATTTCACGCCAAACACTGGCAGCCAAAAAACACAGCGAACACAAAATGAAAACCGGAACATGTGAATGCAGGAAACTTATTTCCTGGCTTCTATTAATATCTCCAGTATTTTGATGGCGGCTTCAGGAATTTTGGTTCCCGGTCCAAAAATGGCGATGGCTCCGGCCTTGTAAAGAAAATCATAATCCTGCGGAGGGATAACGCCTCCAACAATGACCATGATGTCTTCACGTCCCAGCTTTTTCAGTTCTTCAATTACCTGCGGCACCAGCGTTTTGTGGCCGGCAGCCAGACTGGAAACGCCTAGTATGTGCACGTCGTTTTCCACGGCTTGTTTGGCCGCTTCGGCGGGTGTCTGGAATAAGGGGCCGATGTCCACGTCAAAGCCTATGTCGGCATATCCGGTGGCTACTACTTTGGCGCCTCGGTCGTGGCCATCCTGGCCCATTTTGGCTATCATGATCCTGGGGCGGCGGCCTTCGAGCGATGCAAACTGGTCGGCTAGTTCACAGGCTTTTTTGTAGGTATCGTCATTCACCGATTCGGATGAATAAACGCCAGAAATTGATCTTATCACAGCTTTGTACCTCCCGAAAACTTTTTCGCATGCAAAGGATATCTCGCCCAGAGAGGCTCTCTGGCGCGCGGCATCAACGGCGAGTTCGAGAAGGTTTCCGTTGCCGCTTTCACATGCCTGGGTTATTTTTTCTAAACATTGTTGCACTTTTTCATTGTCGCGGTTTGCCCTGAGTTGTTCCAACCGTTTTAGCTGAGCTTCGCGCACTGCGGTATTGTCTATTTCCAGGGTTTCTATCGGGGCCTCTTTTTCCAGACGGTATTTGTTCACACCGACGATGGTGTCCTTTCCCGAGTCGATGCGGGCCTGCTTACGTGCCGAAGCTTCTTCGATACGCATTTTGGGGATACCTGTTTCTATGGCTTTGGCCATTCCGCCCAAGTGTTCAATTTCCTGGATGTGTTCCCATGCTTTGTGCGCCAGTTCATGGGTAAGGTATTCCACATAATATGAACCGCCCCAGGGGTCAACCACTTTGCAAATGTTGGTTTCTTCCTGAAGGTATATCTGTGTATTTCTGGCGATACGTGCCGAAAAGTCGGTTGGCAGGGCGATGGCTTCATCCAGGGCGTTGGTGTGCAACGACTGGGTATGCCCCAGGGCCGCTCCCAGCGCTTCAACACAGGTACGGGCCACATTGTTAAAAGGATCTTGTTCGGTGAGGCTCCAGCCCGATGTTTGGCTGTGCGTGCGCAAGGCCAGCGATTTGGGGTTTTTGGGATTGAACGTGTTGACCAGTTTTGCCCACAACATACGGGCAGCCCTCATTTTGGCTATTTCCATGAAGTGGTTCATGCCTATTCCCCAGAAAAATGACAAACGCGGAGCAAAAGTGTCAATATCCATGCCGGCATTGACTCCTGCTCTCAGGTATTCCAGCCCGTCGGCAAGCGTATAGGCCAGTTCGATGTCAGCGGTGGCGCCGGCTTCCTGCATGTGGTACCCGCTGATGCTGATAGAATTGAATTTGGGCATATTTTTCGAAGTAAATTCAAAAATATCGGCAATGATCTTCATCGAGGGCAGCGGCGGATAAATATAGGTGTTGCGCACCATAAATTCTTTCAGGATGTCGTTTTGAATGGTGCCGGTAAGTTTTTCCATGGAGACACCCTGCTCTTCGGCAGCCACGATATAGAAAGCCAGGATGGGAAGTACCGCCCCGTTCATGGTCATGGATACCGACATTTTGTCGAGGGGGATATTGTCGAACAATATCTTCATGTCAAGTATGGAATCAATGGCAACACCGGCTTTTCCCACATCGCCCACCACGCGGTCGTGGTCAGAGTCGTAGCCGCGGTGGGTGGCCAGGTCAAAAGCCACCGATAATCCTTTTTGTCCGGCAGCAAGGTTGCGGCGGTAAAAAGCATTGGACTCTTCGGCTGTCGAAAATCCTGCATACTGGCGGATAGTCCAGGGTTGCATCACGTACATGGTAGAATAAGGCCCTCTGAGGTAGGGGGGGATACCTGCCGCGTAATTCAGATGTTCCATACCTGCCTGGTCGGCGGCAGTATAAAAAGGTTTTAGCGGAATAAGTTCCGGGGTAATCATAGTTTCGCCGGACGGGTCTGACGTGGTCCCGCTGGTGTTGGTTTTTGAATCCGGCTTGTAATCAATGTTTTTAAAATCTGGTCTCATATTTTTAATTTTGAGCTATCGGTGATTTATAACGCTTATGATATGTTTATGTTAGTTTATTCCGAAAAGTTTGTTGTATCCGGCCAGTGTTTCTGCAACATTGACACGTACATGGATAAAATCGTCCACCCCTGCGGATTTTAATTGTTCTGTGAGCTCTTTGGGATAGCCGGCAACAATAACCTTAATCTGTGGGTTGAATTGTTTCACCGCGCTGACCAGTTCGCCCGCCTGCTGGGCATATTCCTCATCGGAGCTGCAGATGACCACGATGTTGGCATCATAGTTTTTTATGTCCTGCACCGTGGCGGCAATATCTTTCATCACAAATTCATCGCTGATTTCGTAACCTGCACAGCCGAAAAAGTTGGTGGTAAAACCGGCTCTTGCTTTTCGCATGGCCAGGTTGCCGTAGGTGGCCAGAAAAACTTTCGGCCGCTTATTTCCTTTTTTTACAAATTGTTCGGTGGAAAGCCGGATGTATTCAAACATTTCGGCACCACGGTAGCATTTCAGGTAAGGGTGTTCGTCTGCACCACGGCTGATTTGTATTTGATCAAGCATTGTTTCCTTCAGGTTGGGGAAGATGTTGGTTCCCAACACAGGAGTTTTGCGCATGGCGATATCCATGTTTCGCTGGGCGGCGGTATATTCGATTTCCTGTTTCAGGCTTCCCGACTCCATGATGGTGAGCATACCGCCTTTTTCTTCGATGCGTTTAAAGTACTCCCATGATAATTGCGCCAGCTCATCGGTAAGCGATTCTAGATAATAAGAGCCTGCAGCAGGGTCGATGACCTTGTCGAGGTAAGCTTCTTCTTTTAAAATGATCTGGATGTTACGGGCAATACGTGCGCTGAATTCGTCGGCTTCCGCATAGGTATTATTAAAAGGCAGCACGGTAATGGCGTTTGCTCCGCCTATGGCTGCCGACATACATTCGGTAGTCAGACGCAGCAGGTTTACATAAGGATCGAACACCGATTTGTTCCAGGTGCCGCTGCATGCATGTATAGCCACGGTGAGGGAGGCAGGCCGGGCGGGTTTGTATTGTTCGGCCAAACGTGCCCACAACAACCGTGCGGCGCGAAGTTTGGCTATTTCCATGAAATAATTGGAACCTATGCCGAAAGTGAGTTGTATGCCGGCAAAAACATCGTCAATGTCAAGGCTGCGGTCGCTCATCTGGGCGGCGTATTCGTTGGCTGAAGCCAGCACATAAGCCAGTTCCTGAACAGCGGTAGCCCCTGCATTCATAAAATGAACACCGTTGACGTTGATGATGCGGAACTGCGGTAGATTGGCCTTCATCTGTTTTATCAGGGCGGCAGCTTCGTTGAAGTTGTCTTCTTTGCTGTTATAGTATTCGCCATGCAGCAAGTAATATCCTATGGAATCAAAGTTGAAAGAGCCTTTGATTTTATCGGGCTTAAAACCTGAGTTTTTCACATATTCAATCAGCAGATTGGCCAGCAGGGAATAGGAAAACGATGAAAAGAAATGTACGGCAATTTCTTCCATGTTGATGCCCTTCAGCAGGGTAGCCATTTCTTCTCTGTAGGCAAGCTCTTTCACTTTGAAAGTAATTGCGGTGGCGCCTCTCGAAATCGCTTTTAATGCGTCGGCGTTGGCTTTGGCAACATCTGTTACTACTATATCTTCGCGGATGCGCCATACGTTGGAGTTTGCCCTGTAGCCGCGAACAAAAGGATATTCGCCGGGTAGCGCCTGCAGATGCGAAAGGTTTTCGGTGTGTTCGGCCCGGTAATAAGGTTTTATTTTAAGGCCTTCTATGGTCTTCCAGATAAGTTTTTTTTCATAATCTGCGCCTTTCAGGTCGGCCTGAATTTTTTCTTCCCACATTTGGGTGTCTATGGGAGGAAACTCATCAAAAAGTTTGGTTTGAGCAGTGTCTTTTTTCATTGCGTAATTTTTTAACGGTATTTCGTCAGAAATTCAAGGCAAAAATACAAATATATTAGTGCAAAAAACAGGTTTATTGATATTAAAATATTATTTATTTATTCTTGATCTTGTGAGATTCTGGATTTATAGCGTTTTCAGGCTTTCGGAAGAGACTTGTCAGTTTCAGTTAACAATTTTCTATGATGATATTACCATATCGCACTGATGTATGACAAACCAACTAAAAACATCCAAAAAGTACAAGACAGTATTTTCTATACCCGCCCTTTTTACTATCTTTGCTTTATAAACTTATTTTATGAATGATTTATATCCCTTGAAATTCACTCCTGTTTTTAAAGAAAAAATTTGGGGCGGCCACAAAATCGACCAGGTGCTGAAGCAGCATCATCCTCATTTGAATAATTGTGGCGAATTGTGGGCCATCTCCGGACTGACTGATTCGCCCAGCATGGTTTCCAATGGATTTCTCCGTGGCAATTCCTTGAATGATTTGGTGGAGGTATATATGGGTGATTTGGTGGGCGATGGCATATATGATAAATTTGGCGATGAGTTTCCCTTGTTGTTTAAGTTTATCAATGCCGAAGATTTTCTTTCGGTGCAGGTACATCCCGGTGACCAGCTTGCCATGCGCCGCCACTCATGCAGCGGCAAGGCCGAAATGTGGTATGTGGTGGCAGCCGACCCCGGCGCCGAACTGATCAGCGGATTTAACAGGAAAACCAGCAAGGAGGAATACCTGCAACACCTGGCCGGCAAATCACTTAAAGATATCCTGAACTTTGAAAAAGTCGGGGTGGGCGATGTGTTTAACGTACCAACTGGACACGTACATGCTATCGGACCGGGTATTTTGCTGGCCGAAATCCAGCAGGCATCCGACATCACTTACCGCATCTTCGACTGGGACCGTATCGATCAGGCGGGAATGACCCGCGAGCTGCATACTGACTTGGCTCTTGATGCAATCAATTTTGATGAAAAAGAGTCTTATAAATCCCATCCGCCTGTTACAAAAAACCGGCCGGTACTGCTGCAGGAGACTGAATTTTTCACGGTCAACCTGCTCGACCTGGATAATGCTCTTGAACAAGATTTTTATGAAAAAGATTCGTTTGTTGCTTATATGTGCCTGGAGGGAGCTTTTACAGTGGACTGTGGCGAAAGCCGCGAAAACGTTAGTATTGGAGAATCGCTGCTGGTGCCGGCCATGATTAAAAAGTTTACCATTATCCCTCAGCCAAGTTGCAGAATCCTTGAAACATACGTCAAATAAAAACATTATGAAGATAAGAAAACCCGTATTAAAACGAAAAAGTCAACCCGTTATGGAAGGCGCAGGCGTTAGGTTGCGCAGGGCATTAGGATACCACGATGTACCGGCTTTCGATCCTTTTCTGATGCTGGATGATTTCCGCAACGACCATCCTGAGGATTACATAAAAGGATTTCCCTGGCATCCGCACCGGGGAATAGAAACAATCACCTATATGCTGAAAGGCGAAGTGGAACACCAGGACAGCATGGGCAACAAAGGGGTGATTTCGGCCGGCGATGTGCAGTGGATGACGGCCGGCAGCGGTATCATCCATCAGGAAATGCCTCAGCCAGGAGGCGATGGCGTTATGCTCGGCTTTCAGCTTTGGGCTAATCTTCCGGCCTCACGCAAAATGATGAAACCCCGCTACCAGGAAGTCAAAAGCAGCGAAATACCTGAAATTGTTACCTCCGGCAATTGCAGCGTACGGGTGATCTGCGGAAGTTTCGAAGGTACCGCAGGGCCGGTAAAAGACATTATTACCGATCCGGTATTCCTGGATGTGAGGGTGCCGGCAGCAGGAGAATTTGTGTTGCCAACACCTGCTGATGACAACGTTTTTTGTTATGTTATCGAAGGTGAAGGGTATTTTGGCGAAGAAGGTTCCGGTGGTGAAAAAGCCGAAAACCGGGATCTGCTCCTGTTTTCGGAAGGTAGCCATTTTAGGGTACATACCCTCGAAAATGCAGTGCGTTTTCTGTTTCTGATGGGTAAACCCTTAAAAGAACCGGTGGCCTGGGGAGGGCCTATAGTGATGAACACGCAGGAAGAACTGCAGACCGCTTTCGAAGAATTTGACAACGGGACGTTTATCAAATAAACTTTTTATTTTTCAAGTATCACAAACTCTGTGCGGCGGTTTTTTGCCCTGCCGGCTTCGGTATCGTTGTCTGCCACGGGCTTGGTTTCTCCAAAACCCTTGTAGGAAAGTCGTGAGGCCGCTATGCCATGTTCAGTAAGGTAGTTATAAACCGATTTGGAACGGTTGTCCGAAAGTAACATATTGTCCTCGTCTTTGCCTATATTGTCGGTGTGGCCGTGGATGGCGGTTTTTATCTTCGGGTTTTCCGTCAGGAACTCGATGAAACCGTCAAGTATGGCTTCTGATTCGTGGTTTAGCTCATAAGAGTTGGAAGCAAAATATATGTCGTTGAGCTGATATGATTTGCCAACTTCAATGGGTTTTATCTCAAAATTCAGCTCCTGCACGGGTTCCGACCGTTCGTTGATGTTAGCGGGGATGAGTTTCGACTCGTAGGCGTAGTCGTCTTTTTTTACAGTCAGCACAAAGTTTTCGCGGGTATTGATGGCTATCACATATTTCCCCGTGAGCGAATCCACCGGTATTTTGGTGATTTTTTTGGTTTCCACATTTTTTATCTCTATACGCGCCGTGAGAGGCTGCTCGGAGGTTTCATCCTTTACGTCGCCCTTCACCAGTTTCATTTCTTCGGGACGGGCATCGGCATAGAGATCAAACTCATAGACATCCCAGCCACCCACGCCCACCAGCTTGGTAGAAGAGAAAAAAGCCGTTTTGCCGTCGAGGCTCACGAAAAAACCGGCATCGTCGGCAGCGGAGTTTATCGGATAACCGAGGTTGGCAGGCTTCTTCCAACTGCCATCGGCCTGAATACGCGAGTAGTAGATGTCAAAGCCGCCCAGTCCCATCAGGTCGGGCGAATCCGACGAAAAGTACAAGGTCTGGCTGTCGGTATGCAGAAAAGGTGTTTTTTCATTGTTTTTGGTGTTAATCTGAGGCCCAAGGTTCTCGGGTTTTCCCCAAATACCATCCTCTCCTTTTACCGAACGATATAAGTCGAGGCCGCCTATGCCCCCGGGTCTGTCACTGACAAAATACAGTGTCTTGCCATCGGAAGAAATGCTCGGCATACTTTCCCAGGTGTCGGGGTTATTGATGTTTTCGACAGGCGCTATCTCGCTCCAGGTGCCGGATTCGTCTTTTCTGGAATAATAGATGTCGCCGTTGAAGTAGGAGCCTTTATACTTTCGTACTGAGTAGTATAGCTCGTTATTGTCGATAGTCAGCGTTGCGCCTCCTTCATAATCGTTCACGTTGAACGGGTATGGCATTTCTTTGCCATTGTCGTATTGCCCGTTTTTCTTTTCGCTGTAATAAAACTTTTCTTTATATACCGGTTTGGGCACAAGGTCGTTTTTGTTGGGCGGCAATTCTATCACCCGCACATAAAACATATATTCTCCGTCGGGCGAGATGGAGGGTATGTATTCATCCGAAACGGACGACACGCCCTTGATATATCTGGGATTAAAAGGCACCGGGTTGCTGTAGGCCTTATTATAAAACACCGCCCATTTGTACATGGCCGATGCATCGTTCAACTCTGCATCGTTTTCAATCTTTTCGGGATCTTTGAGGAACTTTTTTAAAGCATTTTCGGCTTGTTCCCATTTTTCGGCACCATAATATATTTGCCCCAGGTAATAGTACACGTAAACATCAAAATCAGGGCAGAGTTCCACGGATTTTTCAAAGTAATTCTGTGCTGCTGTCAGGTTGTAATCAGCTTTTTTGAAGTTGATCATGCCCAGGAAAAAGTAACATTGTCCGCATTGTGGTTCATATTCGAGTACTTCTTTAAACTGGGCTGAAGCATCAATAAAACGGCGGTTTCTGAAATTTTCAAAGGCTTCATTGTACACCTTTTTGGCTTTTTTGTTGGCCAGTTCGGTACACGGGTTTTCGTCCTGAGCAAATGAAAACATGCCGAGGTTCAGCAAAATAAGCAGGAGCAGAATATTTTTATTGTTTCTCGGCATAGACCTGTTGCTTAAAAAGACTATCGGTAACTACCAGGGCGGTCATGGCTTCAACTACCGGTATGGCGCGTGGAACAAAACATACATCATGCCTTCCACCGGTTGAAAACTCAACGGTTTGTGCCTGACGGTTCACCGTTTTTTGCTTTATTTTTATCCCGGGCACGGGTTTAAAAGCTACGGAAAAATAGATGTCTTCTCCGTTGCTTATCCCGCCCTGTATTCCGCCCGAGTTGTTGGTGGCGGTGCGCAGGCGGTTTTGTTTCACCACAAAAAGGTCGTTGTGCTCGCTGCCTTTCATGCCTGCGGCGGCAAAACCACTGCCATATTCAAAACCTTTGACGGCGTTTATAGAAAACATGGCTTGAGCCAGTTTTGCCTGGAGTTTGCCGAACACCGGGTCGCCCAGTCCGGGAGGACAACCCTCGACAACACCACTGATGATGCCGCCGGTACTGTCGCCAAGTTTTTTTAGCTTATCAAGCAGGTGGAGCATTTCTTTTGTTGCTTTCTTATCAGGACAACGTACAGGACTGTTTTCTATTGTTTCCGGGTCGATTTCTTCATAGCTGAAAGGGGTGGAAATGGTTCCAATCTGCCTGACGTAGGCAAAGACCCTGATACCATGCAGGGCAAGTATCTGCTTTGCTATAGAGCCGGCCAGCACCACGGGAACAAAGATTCTCCCCGAAGCGTGCAGTTTTCCTGCACTTTCCATGGTGCCGTATTTGGCATAATAAGTAAAATCAGCATGTGAAGGCCTGAAGATATCGTCCAGATGTTGGTAATCTGCCCGTTTGCTATCCTTGTTGGGAATGAGAAACCCTATAGGCCCTCCTGTGGTTTTCCCCTGGCTGATGCCCGATAGCAACGTGAACTTGTCCGGCTCTTTGCGTGCCGAAGCGAAACTGGTGGTGCCGCTTTGCCGGCGTTGCAGGTCTGCAAGGATTTTGTTTTCGTCGATGACAAGACCAGAAGGACAGCCATCAATGATGCCCCCCATGGAAGGTCCGTGTGAATCACCAAAAATACTTAGCCTGAACAGTTCTCCGAATGTATTGCTCATAAATACAAAAGTATGAATAAACTGGTAAAACACGCTTATGCTGACCCTGAAAAATCAACACGATTATTAACAAAAAACCGGACGGTGTTAACGGATAATCAGCTTCTGCGTTTGCTGAAATGAGTCAGCAGCAAGTTTCAGGAAATAAATTCCCTGCGAAAGATCACTGACATCCACGGCCTCGTCGAAGCGGCCATCGGTTGATGATAATTGCCTTGATAAAACAACACTGCCCAGATTATTGCAAATGGCAAGGTCTACTGTTGTTGCCTGCGGCAGAAAGGCCTGTAATTTGACATATTCCGAAGCAGGGTTGGGGGCTATGCTGACAAAAGCTTCGGGGTTTTCACTCACCGAAAGCGGGGCAGAGGTGTAGGAAAGTTCCCATCCGCCGGCATTATCCATAACGCTGGTAAAAAAAAGTAACAGTACTTTTCCGGTGTATGTGGTAAACGTCGGTGGCAGGTCTCCGGCATGCAAAGTCATCAGTTCGGTGTCG
Source organism: Bacteroidales bacterium (assembly GCA_018004645.1). GTDB lineage: Bacteria > Bacteroidota > Bacteroidia > Bacteroidales > CAIWKO01 > CAIWKO01. The sequence goes on along the minus strand of JAGNBV010000026.1, from coordinate 19,293 downwards.
GAATTGTCATCATAAATTTTGACAAAATCATTGTCCTGCGCTAAATCCAGGTTGTTGAACGTGATGGAAATGGTACCGGCATCCGGAGGGCTGATACGCCAGTGGCACAGCGTACTGTTATTATAGTTATAGGTACCGCTTCCGTCAGAAATCACTCCCGAAGGTGCTGTCAATTCTGTTACTCCGCTGCAAAAACTGGTGATTTTTCCGTTGTAGGTCAACAGCCAGCCATCAGCCACTACCGAACTGTTGGTGGTAAAACGTACCAGTACCTTGTTGCCGGTAGATAAAACATCAGATGGAATGGTGCTGCCCGAAAAAACACCTAACACAGGGTCACTGGTGGTTTCTCCATCGTAAATAGTGATAAAGTCATTGCCGGCTTCGGTGTTCAACCTTTCAAATGTAATCCTGATGTAATCTACGGGATCGGTAGGCGCAATCAGCCACATACAGTCTTTGTTGTTCTCATAATCATTCGCAGGGCTGCTGCCGTCTTCCACGGTGCCGCAGGTGCTCTGAACCAGTGTGGTGTTGCTGCATTGCTGAGGAAAAGCGGTGGCAGGGTAAGAGTTCAGGATGGCCTGCTGCCAGTTGCTGAAAGTGTAGCCCGGGTTGAGGTTGTTCAGGTAAAAATAGCCGTTGTAATACCCGCTCCATCCCCAGTTGAAATGAAAAAAGTCGGTGCCCTGATACCCGTCGCACACAAAGGCATGCCCGCTTTCGCCATAGCCGGCATATTGTATGGGCATTTTGTTGTCCAGGTCGTCAATCAGCATATTTTTCCACTGGGTTTCGGTGTAATCATCTTTACGATATAATTGTGTGGAAGCGGAATAACCGAAATATGATTTCATGGCAGAGGCGGCATCGTACATACTGGCTCCTGACCCATCGGGACTGTAATCCATGTCGATGGCTATGCCGCAGTGCAACTGTATGAGCGCCATGCTGTAGTTGAATTTGCCGCCGATATTGTTTTGCATCTCATTCCATTGGTAGGTAGTTGCTCCAAAATTGGCCGACAGGTAACCATAATTTGAATAATATCCATGAGAACCGGTGCCTTGCACAGGATATCTGTAATAATACATTACCTGCGCCATGGCGGTAGCTACACATCCGGCATAGACATGGCCACCGGCGCCGGCAGGATCGGGAGGACATAAGTAGTTGTAATAGGTTCCCTGATCCCAGGTGGACATGAGCAGGGGCGCTACCGATTTGGTGCCGTTTTTCAGTTGCTCATCGCAAATAAAATCCGTAAGGTAAAAATTCCAGGTGTCAGAAATTTTTTTATCGGCTTTCATCGAGTTTTTGCGGATATGTATTATTTGATCTTCATAAATACTCATCCAATAGCCGAATTCGGGAGAAATATTTTTGCCCGTGTAGGGCCCTTCAAACGAGTAGGCTAACACAGGGTATGCATCATCTTCGGCAGCTACAATGATATAGCCGTTTTGTGAAGAAAAAATATAATACATTTCCTCGCTGTTTTTTGTTTTCGTGAAGCTCAGCGTAAGCTCTTCCGGTTGTTTTAAATCATAACCAAATAACAGGCACTTTTCATAATAAAAATTAGTGGCGAGGGTTTGTGCCGTTTTTACGTCAATTTTTTCGGCAAAAGTCAGCGATATGTTTGCAAGAAAAAGACCTATCAGGGAAAAATATATGTGTATTTTCTTCATAAATAATATTATTCGATAATGATTTTTTTAGTGCTGTTCACGTTGCCCGACGCGATGTGTAACAGGTAAAACCCCGGCTGGAGCATAGATACATCGATAACTTGATTTTGTTGGCCGGGCGACAGGCGGAATGCTTTTTCAAAAAGCAGCCTGCCTTCTACCGAGAAAATTTTCAGCGCATACTCCTCTTGCTGGCCGTTTTGGAATGTGAGTGTCAGCAGGTCTTTGGCAGGGTTGGGAGAGACTGAAAATTCCGTGTGAGGTATTTCGTTCAGGTTGCTGGAATTGTAGTAGGAAATAGAAAAACCCTGAGCCATCACTTTGTCAAAGGTTTTGAGCTGTACCAATATTTGTCCTGAATTACAAATGATATCATCCGGAATAACACTACCCGTGAGCTCTGCGATTAAGGTGTTGTCTTCCAGATCAGTAACACGGACATAATCGCCCGGAGTTATGTCAAATGCGTTGAAATGCAGGGTTATCGCGGTGGCGCCGGCCGGTTTGATGCGCCAGCGGCAAAACTGGTTGGGATGATACAGATAGGTGCCGCTGCCATCCTCAAAGGTTCCTGCGGCGGCAGTGAGGTCAACAATGGCAACGGTGCAATATACAGGCAGTGTGCATGTGTATGAGGCCAGAAAGCCGGAAGAAGTAACGCTGTTGTTTGAAATAAAACGCACGCAAAGTGCTTTTCCGGTGGCAGTTATCTGCTGAGGCAGCGTGCTGCCGGTAAATGTTCCCAATACAGGCCCGGAGGTATTATTGCCTTTATATACAATCACGATGTCGGAATCCTGTTCGGTGTCAAATTCCAAAAAGCTCAGTTTGATGTTGATAATTGAGTCGGCGGGTTCAATTATCCAGAGGCAGTCGGCATTGTCCTGATAATTATGCAGGGGTCCGCTGCCGTCAGAGAAGGTACCCTTGGTCTTTGTCAGGGTGGTAATGTTATTACACGGATGGTGGTAGGCCGATGCTGTATCGGGATAAAAGTTGATGATAAGTTCGTGGTCCAATGTAAAGTCAGAACCTCCCGGAGTCAGGTTGTCAAGCAGAAAATAGCCGTCAGCGGATCCGCCCCAGCCCCAGTTGAAATGAAAGTAACTGGTGTCCTGATAGCCGTCGCACACAAAAGCATGCCCTGAAACATTGATAGTATCTGCCCACCCTGCATAATACAATGGCTTTTTGGCGTTCAGATGGTTCAATATCAGTTGTTTCCAATTAGTATGCGTAGCCGTATCCCTGAAAATGTATTGACAATCGGGAGCATAGCCAAAATAAGTGCGCAGGGCATAAGCTGCTTTGTGGTTGTACATTCCTGAACCGGAAGAATCGTAATTCAGATTAACAGAAACTCCAAGGTGGTAAAGCAGTTTTGCTACGGCAGAATCGTTCTGTCGTTCGGTAACAGCCAATGGCATCTGATCCCAGCGATACACCGTATTGCCAAAATCTGCTGCCAGCGAATCATACACTAAAGGGCCAACAGTGTCATTGTACACATATGAACCGATGCCTGTAACAGGATGCCGGTAATAATTCATGATCTGTCCCATGGCTGTGGGCACACAACCTGCGTAAGCACGACCGTCGGGGCCGCCGGCAGCAGGAGGACAAAAATTATTATAATATTTGTCCTGGTTCCAGGTAGTTTTCAGCAGGGGAGGAACGGCTGTAGTTTCTTTGCTCATAATTAACTGTTGGGGAGCGGCTGTGAGCAGCCTGTCCCATTCAGCGGCAACGGAAGTATTTTGCAGGGGATGGTTTTGTAATACATAAAGCATCTGTTTTTCATAATCTTCCATCCACCTGACGAAGGCAGGAGGCAGGTTTTGCATATCATAACGGCTGTCGAAGACATAACACAGTACCGGCCGGAAAATATCGTTGGACGAAACTACCACGAACCCTTTATTTTTAAAGGTAATGGTGTAAAACAGAATTTGGTCATCAACGGTTCTGGGAAAGACGCTTTCTGTTTCAAGAGTTTTATAATCTATGGAAGAAACAAGGCTTAACCTTTCATAAAAGAAATTTTTGCCGGCGAGTATAGCCTGTTGCTGGCTGATGTTTTTTGAAAAAGCAACACTTTGGATCAGTATGCAGCAGACTATGGCAATGAGTTTTTTTTGCATAAAAGCGCTATTATTCAATAATAACTTTTTTACATGCAGATAGCTTTTCGCCGGTGATCCTTAGCAGATAAACGCCCTGGCTGAGGCCGGAGGTATTGATGGTGTTGAAATACTCTCCGGAGAAGTGGCTTTTTCCTTCTCTGAAGATTGCCATACCAGTCATCGAACACAGTTCAATATTGACATCCTGCGCTTCGTCAAGGGTAAACTGCACATTCAGGAAGCTGTTGGCGGGATTCGGATAGATATTCATCATGCCCGGGCCGCCATTGTCTTCGATGCCGAGTTGACTGGATGACGTGTAATTAAGGTTAAAACCCTGTGCATTGAGGTAGCCATCGGATTTAAACAGTACCAGAACCTTGCTGGTATTGTATGTTTTCACACCTGGCAGGCTTGTGCCTGTATAATCATCCAGCAGGTTGTTGGTATTCTGATCATAAATTTTTACATTGTCGTTGGTGGCAAGATTGAAAGCCGTGAACGTCAGGGTTATGGAGGATGCGTTGGCCGGAGCAATCAACCAGCGGCAAAGGTGGTTGTATGTATAGTTTTCAGCAGCGCTGCCGTCGCTTATCGTTCCGGTGGCAGCAGTTAAATTGGTTATTCCGGAGCAATAGGTAGGGAAAGTGCATCGGTAGGAGGCTCTCCAGCCTGTGTTGGTGGTGCTGGCATTGGTCTGAAAGCGAATCAGCATTTGTGGGCCTGTAGATGTAACAGCGGAGGGCAGCGTGCTACCCGAGTAAGTGCCTAATACCGGCGAAGCGGTGGTGCTGCCGTCATAAACGGTGACCACATCGGTGGTAGCCTGTGTGCTGAAGTCTGTGAAGGTCAGGATGATTCTTGAAACGGTTTCTGCAGGGTCAATGAGCCACAGGCAATCTTTGTTGTTTGCATAATCGTTGGGTCCGCTACCGTCTTCCACAGTGCCTGTAACTCCTGTAATAGATTTGGTGCCCGAACAGTTGTAGGGATAACTTGCGGCCGGAGGGTAAATATTCCTGACCACCCCCTGATTGCTGTTAAAAGTGCTGCCAGCAGCCACCAGGTTGCTGGTAGCATAGTATCCGTTGGCGTAGCCGCCCCAGCCCCAGTTCATGTGAAAATTATCACTGGCATCGTACCCGTCGCAGTTCCATGCATGTCCGCCTTCAAAACCATCCGAGCCGGAATAAATCATGGGGTGTTTGGCGTCGAGGTTGGCTTTCAGCAGGCTGGTCCATCCGGAAGCAGAATAGAGGTATTTCATCTCAAAGTCAACATTGCTGTCGTATTTGAAATAATTTTTCAATGCCGTGGTGCATGAGGATGAACTGGCTGCCGAGCCGTCGGCGGCATAGTCCATATCAACGGCTTTACCGCAGTGATACATCAGTTCGGCTACCGCTTCGTTATAATTGCTGAGTTCATCAAGCATATTTTCCCAGTCATAGGTTGTTGTGCCGAAATTTATACCTCCGTGAGTGCCCTGACCGGTTATGGGATACCGGTAATAATACATGACCTGCGACATGGCAGTGGCCACGCATCCTGCATAAGCCTTGCCATCGGGGCCCCCTTCGGCTACCGGACAAAACTGATTGTAATACTTATCCTGATTCCAACTGCTGGGCAACAAAGGTACTACGGCCTTGCTTTTTTTCACAGTGAGGTTTTCAGCTGTACTATAATAAGCCCACTGGCTGCTTATGTACTCATCCGCTTTTATATTTTCGGCTAAGGCGGTTTTTATTTCCTGCCGTACCTCCGACATAAAGCATTTCAGGTTGACAGGCATTTTTGCAGGATCAAGATTGGATTCGTAGGAATATCCTATCACCGGACTGATATTATCATCGGCAGATACTATGACAAAGCCTTTGGATGAAAAATTTATTATGTAATACAATGGAACATTACCATCCCATTCCGTAAAGACATCGCTTACAGTCATGTTTTTTAAATCCACTGTGGTAAATTGGCCGGCATGTTCGTAATAATATGCAATTCCCGTTTTTGTAGCCAGCGGCAGGTCAACTTTTTTTGCCTCGGTGGCACTGACAATAAGTAGTGCAGAGATAATAACAAATATACGTTTCATTCTTCTATTAAATTTTAACAAAAATAATAATAATTTTGCACGTACAGAAATGCATAAATTTGTTATTAAAGCTTTAACAAATAATTAACTACAATATCTGTTTATAGGTACTTTTTTTGCATTTAACTGTGTTTTTTTATTGTTGAAACATAAAACTTTAAGAATCATGCTGGTAATAAAAAACATCAAAGAATTGGTTCAGGTGGAACCAAATCCTGAAAAATTGGTTATGAAAGTTTCCGGAAAAAAGATGTCGGAATTGAAATCCATAAAAGATGCCTTTCTGATTATTGAAAAAGGAACAATCAGCGAATTTGGCTCTATGAAAAGTTTTGATGCAACGCTGTATAACACCGGCTCGGGAAATAAAGTGCTGGATGCCGGCGGCCGCATGGTTTTTCCTTGTTTCTGCGATGCACACACCCACCTGGTTTATGCCGGCAGCCGTGAAATTGAATATATTGACAAAATCAAGGGTTTGTCGTATGAAGAGATAGCAAAGCGGGGAGGAGGCATTCTTAACTCGGCAAAAAAACTGCACAACACTTCGGAAGAAGAATTGATTCAACAGGCACTACCCAGGCTGGAAGAAATAATGAGATTGGGTACCGGCGCTGTGGAGATTAAAAGCGGCTATGGGCTCACCACAACCGACGAGCTGAAAATGCTGAGGGTAATCAAAAAACTCAAAAAATTATCTCCCCTGACCATCAGGGCAACGTTTTTGGGCGCCCATGCCGTGCCTCTCGAATACAAAGGCAGACAAGGCGAATACGTGGATCTGATCATCAACGAAATGATACCGTTGGTGGCTACCGACGAACTGGCCGATTATATCGACGTGTTCTGCGACCGCGGTTTTTTTACCGTGGAGGAAACTGAACGGATGCTGATGGCAGGTATCAAATACGGACTCAGGCCAAAAATCCACGCCAACGAACTGGATTACTCTGGTGGCATACAGGCAGGTGTAAAATATAACGCCCTTTCGGTGGACCACCTGGAACACACAGGTGATGATGAAATACAGGCGCTATTGGGAAGCGAAACCATGCCTACACTCTTGCCCGGTGCTGCTTTTTTCCTCGGTATGCCATACGCACCCGCCCGAAAAATGATAAACGCAGGCCTGCCTCTGGCTATGGCCAGCGATTATAACCCCGGCTCGTCGCCTTCGGGAAATATGCAGCTGATACTTTCGATGGGTTGTATAAAATACAAAATGTTGCCCGAAGAAGCCATACATGCCGTAACTATCAACGGCGCCTATGCCATGGGGGTTTCAGATGGACTGGGAAGCATAGCCGTGGGCAAAAAAGCTAATGTCTTTATCACCAAACCCATACCCTCGGTGGAATTTATGCCTTATGCATACGGCAGCAACAAAGTGGATACTGTAATCATTAACGGAAAAATTCAAAAATGAAAACCATAGGACTTTTAGGCGGCACCACCTGGGAATCCACCCAGGATTATTACCGCATCATCAACCAGCAAATGCTCCTGAAGGCAGGAAACCGTAACACGGCAAAAATAGTGATGTACTCGGTGAACTTTCATGAGGTGGAAGTGCTGGTCAATGCTAAAAAATATGATGAGGTAGGCTCCCTGATGAATAAAGCCGCATTGGCCATCGAAAAAGCGGGCGCCGATTGCCTGCTTATATGCGCCAATACGATGCACATGGTGGCCGATGGCATAATGGCAGGTGTCCACATTCCCCTGATTCACATTGTGGATGAAACCATTAAGGAAATCAAAAGAAATGGATACACCAAAGTAGGTTTACTGGCTACCCGGCAAACCATGGAAATGGATTTTTATAAGGAACGTTGCCGCAAAAATGGCGTGGAAATTGTAATACCCGGAACCGAAGACCGCGACTTTATTCAGGCCACAATCTTCAATGAATTGTTTAATGGAATCATCAGTGAATCATCGCGCGAAAGGATGTTGGGTATCATGAAAGATATGGAAAAACTTGGCACACAGGGCGTTATTCTTGGTTGTACCGAAATTCCGCTGTTGATCAAACAGGAACATACGGATATACCGGTGTTCGATTCCACTTATATTCATTCCTGTGCAGCGGTTGATTTTGCTTTGAATAATTAAATGTGCTGTTATGAAACAAAAATTCAAAATTAAAAAGAGGTACATCATACTTGGCAGCATAGCCCTGCTGATATTTTTACTGTTGTTTTTTCTCTCCAGCATTGTAAAATGGTACGTGGTCAAAAACAGCGAGGACCTTATCGGCCGCAAGGTGGACATTGCCGGCTTGCACATCAATTATTTCAAGTGGACCGTGAAGATTGAGGATTTTACCATGTACGAGCTGAACAAAAAAGACACCTTCGTCAATTTTCAAGAGTTATTTGTGAATTTCGACCCCTGGAACCTGCTTCATAAAGAAATTGCATTTTCCGAAATCCGCCTTGACAAGCCCTGGGTATCTATAGTCTATGCCGACAGCGTTTTTAATTTTAACGATTTTCTTGCTCCGGGGGATACCACTGCCGCGGACACTATCCCTGAAGAAGAAAGCAGCGATACCCTGAAATACACCGTAAAAAACTTCAGTATTAATGGGGGTTACATAAGCTACGAAGACAAATCCCTGGACACCAAAACCGAGTTGAAAAACCTGGGGGTGAAGGTTCCTGAGATTTCGTGGAACAGCAAACAATCCGACCTGGGCGTGGAATTTCTTTTGGGCGAAGGCGGCGAAGTGGCCGTGGATGGCTCACTGAATCAGGCAGCCGGAAAATATTCAGTCTCCCTGAAAACAAACAACATAGATATCACGCCCTTTGCAGGCTATACCAGGCCATTTCTTGATGCGAACATCAATAGCGGCCAATTATACACCAACCTGAAAGTGGACGGCGAACTGGAAAATTTCCTCAACATCGTTGTTACCGGTGAGGCCGGCATCAAAAACCTGTCCGTGACAGAATTGGATAATAAACCATTTTGCTCATTTAAAGATATTTATGTACGTATGGATTCGCTGGATATTGGCAAATCCAACTTCTGTATCGACAAAGTTTTGCTGGATGAACCCAATATCGTTGCTGTACTCGAAAGAGGCAACACCAATATACAGCGGATACTGGCGCCAATTCTCAACGACACGGCAGCGTCTGCCGATACCACAACCGATACCACTGTGATGCATTATTCTATCGACAGCCTGGTGATAAGGGGTGGTAACATAAATTTCTCTGACCTCACACTGAACAGGCCTTTCAATTTTGATATCCAAAACCTTAACGTCGGACTGACCGGATTCAGCGACCAGGCGACCGGCATCCCGGTTGATTTTTCGATGAACCTCAACGGCCCCGGGACTTTTAAAGGAAAAGGCACGGTGGATATGGTGAACACCTCCAATATTATATTCAAAGGAACTATTGCCAATCTGAATTTAGTGACGTTTTCTCCCTATTCGGAATATTTCCTGGCAAGGCCGATCACCCGGGGCACATTTAATTATGACTGCACCCTGAAAATGACTCCCAACCTGCTCGACAACCTGAATAACCTTAAGCTGGCACAACTGGAGTTCGGCAAAAAAACCAAGGACACCTCGGCCTATAAACTACCTGTGGCGCTGGCTTTGTATATTATCAAAGACCGCGAGGGTAATATCAAAATTGACCTGCCGGTAAGTGGAAAACCTTCCGATCCTTCGTTCAAACTGCGCAAGATTATCTGGAAAACACTGGAGGAATTTTTGTTGAAAGCCATTTCCGAACCTTTTGAAGCCATAGGCAAACTCTTTGGTGCCAACCCTGAGAGCATCAAGCAGATACCTTTTGAATACCTGCAGGACAGCCTTACCGAAAATCAACGTGGCAAGCTCGATAAAATAGCGGAAATCATTGCCAAAAAATCGGAATTGAGCTATACTTTTGTCCAAACCACCGATCCTGGCGAAGAAAAAGCTATGATAGCCGTGCAGGAAGCCAAACAGTTGTTTGTTGCGAAAACCGTTCAGCCCGGCACCGATCCTGCATCCATCAAAATTGCTGCATCCAAAGTGGTGGATGCCGACCCTGCCTTTTTATTATTTGTGGGTATTGAAGGCGAAGATCATGGGAATCTGAACAGCCGTTGTATGCAACTCGTTGGCAGCGAGAAAGTGGAAGGATTATTTAATAACCTGATTCAGAAACGTCAGGACCTGATAAAAGGCTACCTGGGCACCAAAGAGCTGCCACAGGGGTCTGTTGCTTTTAAGATTGCGGATTTCAGCAATATGCCCGAAGAAATGAAATCCCCGAAAGCTATCATCGAACTGAATGTGAAATAAATCATTAGGTGGTCGTTATTAATTAGTAATTTTGCGGCCTGTAAAATTCAAAACTGCTATGAAACAACTTATTGAATGTGTTCCCAACTTCAGCGAGGGGAACAATATGAACATCATTAAACAGATAACCGATGTGATGGAAGCCGTGCCGGGTGTAAAACTTCTCGATGTGGATCCAGGAAAGGCCACCAACCGCACCGTGGTTACGATTGCCGGAGCCCCCGAAGATGTGGTGGAAGCCGCTTTCAGGGGAATAAAAAAAGCTTCAGAGATCATTGATATGCGCAAGCATAAAGGCGAACACCCCCGTTTTGGCGCCACCGATGTGTGCCCCTTTGTACCCATTGCTGGCATTACTATGGAAGAAACCGTGGTTTTTGCACACAAACTTGCCGAACGGGTTGGCAACGAACTTGGCATCCCTGTGTATTGTTACGAAAATGCTGCTTTTACCGAAGAACGGCGCAATCTGGCCAACTGTCGCGCCGGTGAATATGAAGGTTTGCAGAAAAAACTTTCCGACCTCCACTGGAAACCGGATTTCGGCCCTGCCAAATTCAATGCACATGCCGGAGCCACTGCTATCGGCGCCCGTGATTTTCTGGTGGCATACAACATAAATCTGAATACAACATCCACACGACGCGCTAACGCCGTGGCTTTTGATATTCGTGAAAAAGGCCGCCCAAAACGTGAAGGCAACCCTGTTACCGGTAAAATTGTTAAGGATGCCGAAGGCAACAATGTCATGATTCCCGGTTCGCTCAAAGCCTGCAAAGCCATCGGCTGGTTTATCGAAGAGTACGGCATTGCCCAGATATCCATCAACCTGACCAATATCAGCATCACTCCGGTTCATGTGGCTTTTGAAGAAGCCTGCATAAAATCCGGAGAACGCGGACTGCGGGTTACCGGATCGGAAATTGTCGGGCTGATACCCCTGAAAGCCATGCTGGATGCCGGGAAATATTTCCTGAAAAAGCAACATCGGTCGGTAGGTGTTTCACAGGATGAACTGATAAAAATTGCCATAAAATCGCTGGGCCTCGACGATCTGAAACCTTTTAACCCGCGTGAAAAGATCATTGAATTTGTCCTCGAAGATAAAAAGGCCGTCAAAACCCGCAAGCTGATAGACATGAGCTGTGCTGCTTTTGCTGATGAAACGGCTTCGGAATCGCCGGCCCCCGGTGGAGGTTCCATTTCGGCATATATGGGCGCTCTGGGCGCTTCGCTGGCAACCATGGTGGCCAACCTGTCATCACATAAACCCGGATGGGACGAACGTTGGGAAGAATTTTCTAACTGGGCCGAAAAAGGTCAGAAGATCAAGGACGAACTGCTGGCGCTGGTGGATGAGGATACCAATGCATTCAACAAAATAATGAATGCTTTCGGCCTGCCAAAGGGCAACGACCAGGAAAAAGCCATCCGCACCCAAGCCATACAGGATGCTACACGCTATGCCATCGAAGTACCCTATAAAACCATGGAAAAAGCCCTGGCTTCTTTTGAAATCATCAAGGCTATGGCCGAGGTGGGTAACCCCAATTCAGTTACCGATGCCGGTGTGGGAGCGCTGTGTGCCAGATCGGCTGTGATGGGCGCTTTTCTCAACGTTAAGATCAATGCCTGCGGACTGAAAGACAAAGACTTTGTAGCCAATACCATCGCCAAAGGTGAGGAAATGCTCAAAAAAGCCATTGCCGAAGAGGAATCCGTGTTAAAAATAGTACATGAAAATATTAATTTCTAAATAAAATACCATGAAAAAAGTTAGTCTTGAATTATCACCTGAACAATACAAAGAACTTCTTAAACTTGTATATGTGGGCGACTGGGTGATTGATGAAACCGAAAATATTGTACTGAACGATATGGTTCAAACAGTTTTTTCAAAAGCTGAAGAAGCCGGTCTGAAAGGGCTGGTGGAATTCAACAAAGAACAAAACCTCTTTGTGCCTTCGTTGCAAATGGATGAAGAAGTTATTGACCTCATCAACGATTATGATGACGAGTGTTTTTGGGATACCCTGATATTCGGGCTTGCCGAAAGGGATGCCGAAAAAGTGCTTGGCGAAGATTTGGAAAATAAGTCTCTGGAAGAAAAAGTGGAACTATTGGAGCCCTACACCAAAAAGTATATCAAGGAATTTGAAGAGAACGGCCTGGATAATATAAAGGTATAAGCGGAACAGCACATAATATCTTTGGATGTAAAACGCCATTTTATGAAATTGAAAAATTTTAACTGGAGCGTTTTTCTTCTTACGACTATCATATTATGTGTGCTGTTAATCCCCTCATCATTTGCTGCATTGGCCGAAGATGAAGGAACTTTAAGCGCAGATGACACTTTTATGAGTTTTTTTGTTGGGCTTTTTTATATTCTTCGCTTTCCGACTCATACCCTGGTTTTGACAAGTCTTTCGCTTGGCGGACCGCTGGTTTTTTGGGGTGGACTTTTAGTCAATTGTATGATTTACGGACTATTGACAGAAAGGATTGTTTCAGTTTTTCGTGGAATATTTTGGAAAAACAAATCGGGATAGCTGGGAGGTGTATTCCGGCGTGGTTTTTGAAATAGAATACAAAGCTGTTTTGTATATTTTACCTTAACAGTGATTTGATACCGAAACAAAAACATATTGTAAAAAAATTCAAAGCTATGAAAACAAAAGTAGTGTTCTTTTTGGCAGTTCTATTCCTGGTATCCTGTGCTCAGATAAATCAGTTGACCAATCTGCTGACCTGCGATTTTCGCTTGTCTACAGCCGAAAACATCACGCTGGGCGGCGTCAATGTTCAGAAACTAAAATCTTTCAGCGACCTGAAGCTGGTTGATGGCGCTGCTTTGCTGGCCAATGTGGCTTCCGGCTCCTTACCGCTGCACTTTACGCTGAACGTGGAAGCCCGCAACCCCAACAAAGAAAAAGCAGCGCTGAATAAACTCGACTGGATTGCGTTAATTGACGATACCCAGATAGCCACTGGCACCACAGCCAAAAGGGTGGAGATAGCACCAAACAACGGCACAGGCACTTTCCCGATACAGGTAAATACCGACCTGGTGAAACTGCTTTCAGGGCAGGCGGGGAAAAATATTATCAATTTTGGTCTTAACCTGGTGGATGCCGGCAACCGCCCCACGCGTATCTCCCTAAAAGCCAAGCCTACTGTCATGGTCGGAAACTATGCTTTGCAATATCCGGGATATATTACGATCAAAAAGGATTTTGGAGCCAAATAAAACCAAAAAGAACCATCAATCAGTGCGGTAAGGCGGATTGAAATTTCTTGTTTATAAGCCTGCATACCGGACACCAATGTGCGGATGACTGGCAAAAGCTCCTTCTTGTGCGCATTCATCCACTCAGTATTAAATCACCCAGCTTCTGTCCCCAGCACCCATAGGCAAATTCCGCTATTGAATACTTTGTATTAATCAATATTACCATGCACAGGGAAGTTATGTGCCTGTGGGAGAGATGGCTCTTTCCCAATAAGTACATGCGCAAAGCCTTCTTGAGAAAACCTGTAATAAAATATTTATAAATTAATTGTATTCGATATTAAAATGTTTAATTTTGCATTGTATGGCAAAAACATCCATAATTACTATTATAAATATTCGTATTAAATCCGCAAGATGCAGTTAATGTGTAGTATAAAACACGAATCAAATTGCTGAAAAGAGAGGTTTGAAGTAGAAATAATTCAATGCGACAAGAATAAAGTTATGGGTAAGCGTAATCGAAACATCGGACAAAAAAGAGAACTGAAAAAGAAATAATTTGCCAGTTCTTAAAAGTTTTTTGAAAATAGACATTCAAAAGTGGAGGTTAGAAACCACTTCGCTGAGGCGAAAAAAAAACGGCCTGCCCCGAAAGGTTTGTTCGGGGGGCGTAACTGAAAAGCCAAATGAGTAAGAAAAAATCAATTAATTAATGAAAAAATTATTACTCATTACAGTTTTTCTTTCTTCTGCACTTTTTGCAACTGCTCAAAATATTATTGATCAGGGAACTTGTGGAACAAGTTTAACCTGGGTTTTAACTGACGACGGGAAGTTGACCATTGACGGCAGTGGTAGTATGACAAATTATTCTACTACGAGCAACCCGCCCTGGAATTCTTATTTGTTGCAAATTACAAGTGTACAAATTGGCAGTTCGGTTACTTCTGTTGGTAATTATGCTTTTTATGGATGTACAAATATTCTTGAGTTAACGATACCTGGTTCAGTAACAGCAATTGGAATAAGTGCTTTCCAAGGTTGCAGCTCTTTACATAAGCTTACTATTTCAGATGGGAGTTCAAGTTTAAGTATATATGTTAATACAAGCACATACACAAATGGAAGTTTCCTTAATTGCCCGATAGATACTGTTTATTGTGGAAGAAATATTACACCAAGTAGTTCCGGAGGATCATTTACATCAACATCAGCATTGTTTGGTGCTGCCGTAAATAGCTTAACTTTTGGGAATAGCGTTACAAATGTTGCACGATATGCATTTTATGGTTGTACGCCATTAATGACACTTTCATTTCCAAACGCTTTTACAGCTATTAACGATTATGCTTTTTACGGTTGTACAGGTATCCCAGAATTAACGATACCTGGTTCGGTAACAGCAATTGGAGCATGTGCTTTCCAAGGCTGTAACTCTTTGCATAAACTTACCTTTTCAGATGCAAGCTCAAGTTTATCCATGTATGTTAATAAAAGTACCACCACATACGGAAGTTTTTATAATTGTCCCATAGATACAATTTATTTTGGAAGAAATATTACACATAGTAGTTCAACAGGCTCATATACATCAGTTTCTACTTTGTTTGGTACTGCCGTAAAGAGCTTAACTTTTGGGAATAGCGTTACAAATGTTGCAACATGCGCATTTTATGGTTGTACGCAATTAATGCCACTTTCATTTCCAAACGCTTTTACAACCATCAATGATTATGCTTTTTACGGATGTACAGGTATTCCTGAATTAACGATACCTGGTTCGGTAACAGCAATTGGAGCATGTGCTTTCCAAGGTTGCAGCTCTATAAATAAGCTTACTATTTCAGATGGGAGTTCAAATTTAAGCATATATGTAAATACAATGTCTGGCTCAACGCCATATTATTATGGAAGTTTTTATAATTGTCCAATAGATACAGTTTACTATGGAAGGAATATTACACCAACATATTCAACGGGATCATTGACATCAATTTCTGCATTGTTTGGCACAGACGTGAAAGGCTTAACGTTTGGGAATAGCGTTACAAATGTTGCACAATACGCATTTTATGGTTGTACACAATTAACGCCACTTTCATTACCAAGTGCTGTTACAACAATTAGTAATTATGCTTTTTATGGATGTTCAAGTATTCCTGAATTAACGATAACTGGTTCGGTAACAGCAATTGGAGCATGTGCTTTCCAAGGTTGCAGCTCTATACATAAGCTTACTATTTCAGATGGGAGTTCAAGTTTAAGCATATATGTAAATACAATGTCTGGCACAACGCCAAATTATTATGGAAGTTTTTATAATTGTCCAATAGATACAATTTACTATGGAAGGAATATTACACCAACATATTCAATAGGATCATTGACATCAATTTCTGCATTGTTTGGCACTGCGGTAAATAGCTTAACTTTTGGGAATAGTGTAACAAATGTTGCACGATATGCATTTTATGGTTGCACTCTATTAACGCCACTTTCATTGCCAAACGCAATTACAACTATTAACTATTATGCTTTTTACGGATGTTCAAGCATCCCTGAGTTAATAATACCGGGTTCTGTTACAACAATCGGACAAAGTGCTTTTCAAGGCTGTAGCTCTTTACATAAGCTGAGTATTTCCAGTGCAAGTTCAAATTTAAGCATATATGTAAATACAATGTCTGGCTCAACGCCATATTATTATGGGAGTTTTTATAATTGCCCCATAGATACAGTTTACTATGGAAGGAATATTACACCAACATATTCAACAGGATCATTGACATCAATTTCTGCTTTGTTTGGCACAGCCGTGAAAGGCTTAACATTTGGGAATAGCGTTATAAATGTTGCACCATATGCATTTTATGATTGTACGCAATTAACACCACTTTCATTACCAAACGCTGTTACAACTATTGACTATTGTGCTTTTTACGGATGTTCAAGTATCCCTGAGTTAATAATACCGGGTGCTGTTACATCAATAGGATCGAGTGCTTTTCAGAACTGTAGCTCTTTACATAAGCTTACTATTTCAGATGGAAGTTCAAGTTTAAACATATATGTTAATACAAGCACCTATACAGATGGAAGTTTCCGTAATTGCCCGATAGATACTGTTTATTATGGAAGAAATATAGCACCAAGTATTTCAGGGGGATCATATACATCAACATCAGCAATGTTTGGTACTGCCGTAAAGAGCTTAACTTTTGGGAATAGCGTTACAAATGTAGCACGATATGCATTTTATGGTTGTACTCAATTAACGCCACTTTCATTGCCAAACGCAATTACAACTATTAACTATTATGCTTTTTACGGATGTACAGGTATCCCTGAATTAATACTACCAAGTGCTGTAACAACAATTTACGATTATGCTTTTTACGGATGTTCAAGCATCCCTGAGTTAATAATACCGGGTTCTGTTACAACAATCGGACAAAGTGCTTTTCAAGGCTGTAGCTCTTTACATAAGCTTACTATTTCAGATGGGAGTTCAAGTTTAAGCATATATGTAAATACAATGTCTGGCACAACGCCATATTATTATGGAAGTTTTTATAATTGTCCAATAGATACAGTTTACTATGGAAGGAATATTACACCAACATATTCAACAGGATCATTGACATCAATTTCTGTATTGTTTGGCACAGTCGTGAAAGGCTTGACTTTTGGGAATAGCGTTACAAATGTTGCAACATGCGCATTTTATGGATGTACCCAATTAACGCCACTTTCATTACCAAGCGCTGTTACAACAATTAATAATTCTGCTTTTTATGGATGTTCAAGTATTCCTGAGTTAATAATACCGGGTGCTGTTACATCAATAGGATCGAGTGCTTTTCAGGGCTGTAGCTCTTTACATAAGCTTACTATTTCAGATGGGAGTTCAAGTTTAAGCATATATGTAAATACAATGTCTGGCACAACGCCAAATTATTATGGAAGTTTTTATAATTGTCCGATAGATACAGTTTATTATGGAAGAAATATTACACCAAATCTTTCAAGCGGTAACTTGAATACGACATCATATCTGTTTGGCACAGCAGTGAAAGGCTTAACTTTTGGGAATAGCGTTACAAATGTTGCAACATGCGCATTTTATGGCTGTACCCAATTAACGCCACTTTCATTACCAAGCGCTGTTACAACAATTAATAATTCTGCTTTTTATGGATGTTCAAGTATTCCTGAGTTAATAGTACCAAGCTCTGTAACTACAATTGGACTAAAAGCTTTTCAAAGTTGTACTTCATTACATAATCTAACTGTTTTAGATGCAGGTACGGATTTAAGCATATGTGTTAATTACACTTATAATTCAGTACAATATAATTATGGAAGTTTTTATAATTGTCCGATAGATACAGTTTATTATGGAAGAAATATTACGCCAAATCTTTCAAGCGGTTACTTGAATACGACATCATATCTGTTTGGTACCGCAGTGAAAGGCTTAACTTTTGGAAATAGTGTTACGAATGTTGCAACATGCGCATTTTATGGCTGTACCGGAATGGAAAAAATCTATTCAGATGCTTCAAACCCACCGGCAATAGCAACAAATGCTTTTACAAATGTTCCAGCAGCAACTCCTGTATTTGTTACTTGTGGTTATTTATATTTATATCAAAACTCAACTGACTGGACAAACCTTTTTTCGAATATTTCTGTCGAAAATCCAATTTTTGACGTAATCTTAGTAGTTGAAAGTAATGATAATCAATTTGGTTTTGTTGAAATTACCACTCAACCCAATTGTACCGACAATCAGGCTGTTTTTTCCGCAACTCCAAACACTGGTTATTGCTTTTACCAATGGAACGATGGAAATACTACTAATCCAAGAACGGTAAATGTAAATTCAAATATTACTTATACTGCAGTTTTTGAACACATTCCGTTAATTACAGTTTTAGCAAATGATGTATCGTATGGAACAGTTGCTGTTGCGCAATTTCCAACTTGTAGCAACAATTTCCAGGGAATAATATCTGCAACACCACACACGGGTTATTACTTTACCCAATGGAACGATGGAAATACTTCTAATCCAAGAACGGTGACAGTAAATGCAGATATTTCGTATACCGCGATTTTCTCTGCATTGCCAGGTACTGCAGGAAACCCTTACCTGATCACAACTGCGGCGGAACTTGCACAATTGGCAACTTGGGTAAACAATGGTACTGCCCCTTACGCCAATGCTGGAGTATATTACAAACTTGCCAACAACATTGACCTTTCGGGTTATCAAACAGGTGTGGGTTGGACACCCATTGGAACACCAACCAACCAGTTCAAAGGGAACTTTGACGGTAATGGTAAAATAATAACCGGCCTAAAAATATACGCGAACAATCTTAATTATAATACCAATATTAAATACGTGGGTTTATTTGGTTGCTCTAACGGATCTATAAATAATGTTTGTATTAGCTATATGGATATTTATTTACGTGACGAAGGTGGTGTATTTGCTGGTGGGATTGTGGGATATAATTATTCAAATGGTACCGTGTCAAACTGCAATTCTGCAGGGTTGATACAATGCCTATGTGTTAATGGTACTGCTGGTTCCGGACAATCTTGTGTAGGTGGCATAGCGGGTGTTTCTGAAGATGCAATTTCAAACAGCCATTCTTCAGCTACTGTGATAGGCACTTCTGGTTATTATAATATGTATAGTTCTGAGTGCCCCTCTTATGCAGGCGGTATAGTAGGATATATGTGGCAAAACGCAACTGTGTCAAACTGCTATTATTCAGCGCATGTAATGAGCGAAAGCTCTTCTTTTTCGACTTGTG
>JAGNBV010000025.1 GCA_018004645.1 Bacteroidales bacterium | reverse complement strand
ATTCATAACTTTGGTTTCTTACAAAGTTATTCTGCAAATCAAATCAAAAAATTAAAGAACGTTCTGTATATATTGTTTTTATTGTACTTTTAAAAGATTAAATATTTTTAAACGCATCACTACTATTTGCAGAATACTAAAACAAACACTCCAATGACGAATATAAAATGGCTTACTGTTTTGCTGACCGGCATTCTGTTATTGGCTTCCTGTAAAAACAGCAATGAAAACAAAAAGAAAGAGGCTGCCCCCGTACCCGTTGATATACTCATTGCCCGTGAAGACAGCTTTCCTGGAATAGTGGAAGTTAATGGCACGGTACTGTCGGAAGACATGATAGAACTTCGCCCCGAGGTCAGTGGCAGGCTCACGTATCTGAACATCCCCGACGGAGGTTCGGTAGCCAAAGGGACCATACTGGCCAAAATCAATGATGCAGAGCTGCAGGCACAACTAAAGCAACTCGAAATCCAGCTTGACCTGGCCAACAAAACCGAACAACGCCTGAAAAAGCTGCTCGCCATCAATGGCGTGAATCAGGCCGATTATGACGAAGCCCTAAGCAAAGCAGATCTATATAAGGCCAATATTGAGGTGCTGAAAACCCAGATAGACAAGACGGTTATTAAAGCCCCTTTTACCGGCAGACTGGGCCTTCGGCAGGTTAGCGCGGGTGCTTATGTTACACCGCAAACACTTATCGGCACCTTGCAACAAACTGATAAAATAAAAATTGATTTTTCCATCCCCGAGGCTTATGAGGCGCTCGTCGGTACGGGCAAAACGGTAACGGTAAAATCCAACAATTCCTCTACAGAACACCAGGCGGTGATTAGTGCCATTGAACCCCAGATAAGCACGGTAACACGAAACATCAAAGTAAGGGCTTACCTGCTGGAGGGCACTCTGGTGCCGGGAGCTTTTGTAAAAGTTTACCTCCGCGAAAGTACGAAAGGAATAGTGGTTCCGACCAGCATCATCATCCCTGAAGCTTATGCCAATCAGGTGGTAACAGTTAAAAACGGGAAAGCAAAATTTGTGAATGTCGAGGTGGGAACCCGAACGGCTGAATACGCCGAAATCACCAGTGGCCTTTTGCCGGGCGACAGCGTGGTGGTGAGCGGAGTGTTGTTTGTAAGACCTAACGCTAAGGTAAAAATCAAACAGGTAAAAAAAGACCTCCTGACACACAAATAGCCCATGGACAAGACGGTTTTTAATGAAAAATGATAAAATCGATCATACTAAGATTACTAAAAATGACGCACCATAACAGGAAACGATAACGATGAACATTTCTGAACTATCCATTAACAAGCCCATCCTGGCAACAGTAATGAACATTTTTATTGTTTTACTGGGTGTCATCGGGTTTACTTTTCTCGGAGTACGCGAATTTCCTGCCATTGACCCGCCCATAGTTTCCGTCTCCACCTCTTATGCAGGCGCTAATGCTGATATTATTGAAAGCCAGATTACCGAACCGCTCGAAAAAGCCATCAATGGGATACCCGACATCCGTACCATTACCTCCTCGAGTTCTGTAGGCAACAGCAGAATTTCGGTAGAGTTTAATATCGATGCCGACCTGGAAGCCGCCGCCAATGATGTCCGCGACAAGGTGAGCCGCGCCATGCGCAACCTGCCACAGGACATTGACGCAGCGCCGGTTGTATCCAAAGCCGATGCCAGCAGCGAGTGGATAATTATGATGGCTATACAGAGCCCGAGCAAAAGCCTGATGGAGTTGAGCGATTATGCCGAAAATGTTTTACAGAATAAATTCCAGACCATCCCCGAAGTCAGCGCCGTAAATATTTTCGGACAAAAACGCCCGGCGATGCGGCTCTGGATCGATCCCGACAAATTAAACGCCTACAACATCACTT
Organism: Bacteroidales bacterium; assembly: GCA_018004645.1. Classification (GTDB taxonomy): domain Bacteria; phylum Bacteroidota; class Bacteroidia; order Bacteroidales; family CAIWKO01; genus CAIWKO01. The sequence continues at coordinate 30,808 of JAGNBV010000025.1, read as the reverse complement.
TTAATGATATCGCCACCATTCTGAACAAAGAAAATGTTGAAATACCTTCGGGAAAAATCTATGGCAATAAGACGGAGTACACCATCCGGGCCATGGGAAAACTCACCACGGAAGAAGAATTCCGCAGCCTGATTATCCGCGGCGACCAAAACGGCATTGTCCGCCTGGGTGATGTGGCAAAAGTGGAATTAGGCCCTGAAGACTACGAAAGAAGCTGGAAACTAAATGGCGTAAGTGGTGTGGGACTGGCCATAGTGCCGCAGCCGGGTGCGAATTATATCAACATATCCGACGAGTTCAACAAACGCCTGGAAGAAATAAAACAATCCCAAAAAAGCGATATTGTCTTTACCACCCTGCTGGACAAAACCACTTCGGTAAGAAGATCACTCAACGAAGTCAGCGAAACCATTGCCATCTCTTTCGGCCTGGTTATTTTGGTAATCCTGTTCTTTTTCAGAAACTGGCTTATCGCATTGAGACCGCTGATCGATATACCCATCTCGCTCGGTTCCACTTTTTTCATCATGTACATTGCCGGGTTTTCCATCAATATCCTGACCTTGCTTGCTATTATCCTGGCAACAGGACTGGTGGTGGACGACGGGATCGTAGTAACCGAAAACATCTTCCGGCGCATCGAAAGAGGTATTCCAATAAGAAAAGCTGCTATTGACGGCAGCAAAGAAATATTTTTTGTGGTCATCGCCACCTCGCTGACACTGGCCATAGTCTTCCTCCCGGTATTGTTTCTGGAAGGTTTTGTCGGCAGCCTGTTCCGTGAATTTGGTATCGTATTGGCCAGCGCCGTGCTGGTGTCTGCTTTCGTTTCCCTGACCATTACGCCTGTACTGAACATCTACCTGACCAAAAAAAATTCGCAGGAAAGCAGGTTTTATGTTAAAACAGAACCTTTTTTCAAAGGCATGGAAAACAACTACCGCAAGGCGGTGGAACGTTTTATCAAACACAGAGCCTACGGGTGGGTAATTGTGCTGTTGTGCCTGGTTCTGATTGGAGTGATAGGAAAAAACATTCAGAGCGAAGTGGCCCCGCTGGAAGACAAAAGCAATATCAACTTGTCGGTAACCGGGCCTGAAGGTGCCAGTTATGCCTACATGTCGGAAGTATCTGAAAAAATAGGTGCCTTCCTGGTCGATTCAGTGCCCGAAAACAGCTTTGTCTCTATGAATGTGCCCTCGTTTGGCAGCTCAGGAATTAACAGCGCAAGGGGACAGTTAGGCCTGGTCCCCGTAACGCAAAGACAAAAAACACAATCGGAAATTGCTAAAGAACTGTCAAAAAAACTTTCACGTTTCAACGACGTCAGGATTTTCCCCATTGAAGAACAGACCATCTCGGTAGGAATGGGCTCCAGGGGCTCGCTGCCGGTTCAGTTCGTCATACAGAATCTTGATTTTGAAAAGTTAAAAAGCGTCATCCCGTCTTTCCTTGAAGAAGCCCGCAGCGACAAGACTTTTCAGAATGTGGATGTGAACCTGAAATTCAACAAACCGGAAGTGGACATCACCATCGACAGGATTAAAGCCCGCGAACTGGGGCTTACCGTTACGGACATTGCCGAGGTGCTGCAAAGCGCTTTCAGTGGCCGCCGCCTGGCCTATTTTACCATGAACGGAAGACAATACCAGATTATCAGCCAGGTAGCCCTGAAAGACCGGCAGGCCTCCGCCGACATCTCAAAACTTTACGTTCGAAGCAAAACCGGCGATTTGATACCGATGACCTCCGTGATAAACATTGTAAACAACGCCAACCCGCCAACCATTTATCATTACAACCGCTACAAGTCGGCAACCATTTCGGCATCGCTGGCCGATGGCAAAACCATTGGCGACGGCGTTGAAGTAATGCAATCAATCGCCGACAAGCTGCTGGATGAAAGTTTTCAGACCTCGCTCAGCGGGCCCTCGCGCGATTATGCCGAAAGTTCGTCCAACACGGCATTTGCCTTTTTGCTGGCCATCGTGCTGATTTACCTGTTGCTCGCCGCACAATTTGAAAGCTTCAAAGACCCCTTTACCATCATGCTCACCGTGCCGCTGGCTATGGCAGGAGCTTTTTTGTGCATGTGGATTTTCGGGCAGACACTGAATATTTTCTCCGAAATCGGCATGATAATGCTGATAGGACTGGTAACCAAAAACGGCATCCTGATTGTGGAATTTGCCAACAAAAAAAGAATTGCCGGGATACCCAAAAATCAGGCTATTGTCGATGCGGCAGTGCAACGTCTCCGGCCTATCCTGATGACCAGCCTGGCCACCTCACTGGGCGCACTGCCCATTGCCATTGGGTTTGGCGCAGCATCAACCAGCCGTATCCCGCTGGGAATAGTTATCGTAGGGGGAATTTTGTTCTCGCTGGTGCTCACCTTGTTTGTTATTCCGGCCGTTTATACGTATGTTTCGGGTAAACATGAAAAAGAAAAAGAGAATATCGAAAACATCGTTACCTAAACAAGATTACCCATGAAAAAGATTTTTTTGTTTTTTTCCCTGTTCATACCACTTTGCGGGCTCGCGCAGCAGCGCCTGACACTCGAAATGGCTATAGATTCGGCGTTGAAAAATAATTTTGATATCAGGATTGCCAGAATTGAAGCTGAAATTGGCAAGATCAATAACCACTACGGTATGGCGGGCGGTCTGCCGGCGATCAATGCCGGGGGCAGCGATAATGCTTCACTTTACAACATCCGCCAGGAATTCAGTGACGGCTCATCGGCCAGTATCAGCAATTCTTTCAATAACAACCTCAACGCCGATATTTCAGCCAGTATCGTACTGTTTAACGGACTGAAAGTCATGTCTGCAAAAAAACGCTTGAGTTACCTGCAAGACAAGGGATTTCTGGAATTAAACATGGAAATACAAAACACATTGGCTGCCATCGTGCTCAAATATTACGAAATTATCAGGCAGGAAAGCTATCTGAAAATCATACGCAGCACCATTGATATTTCGCAGAAAAAATCAGAAATCATCTCGGCTCAGAAAAATGTTGGCATGGCTAACGACGCCGACATGATGCAGGCACAAATCGACCTCAACCTTGCCGAACAAAATTTCCGCTCACAACAACTCGTTATTGAAAACTCAAAAACAGAGTTGTTGCAGTTAATGGGTGGCAGCCAGGAACAACAGTTTATTACCGGAGACAGCCTGATAACTGTGGATCCGCAAATTACGCTCGACTCGGTGTTGCTGTTTTTAAAAGATAACTACCAATACCTTACCGCCGAACAGCAGATAAAGATCAGTGAACAGCTTGCCAAAGAAGCCCGCGCAGAACGTATGCCATCGCTTCGGCTAAATACCGCCTATGAGGTAGGGTTTGCTAAAAACACTAAAGGGAACACCCTGACAAGCCTTAATTATGGCCCCTATGCCGGCCTCAACCTGCAAATACCGATATTTAACGGCGGCACCTACCGCGTACGTCAAAAAACCGCTATGCTTAATACCAGCACTGCCAGGCTGGAAAAAGAAAATTTATTTAACGAACTGACCTCATCAGCAAGAAAAACCCATCAGGCATACAAAAATGCTTTAGACCAACTATATATACAACAGGCCTCATTTCAACTTTCTGAAAAACTGGTGGCGCTGGTACTTCAGAAATTTCAGTTGAACCAGGCTACCATCCTGGATTTAAAATCCGCCCAGCAGAGTTATGAAAACTCGGCTTACCTCCTGGTAAACTTGCAATATCAGGCCAAAGTAGCTGAAATAGAGCTAAAACGTCTTTCCTGCCTGTTGAAATAGGCTGATTATTTTTTTGTTAACCGCCTGATAATATTTTTTTTTATACCTTTATGAAACATTTTTTATAATTTTATAATTATTTAAGTGTTTTCCCGTTACTATTGCACCATTAAAAAACAGCAACAGAGAATGATTCGTAAGTTTTTTACCATCACTATAGTATGCTTCATTGGCATGGGCATGGTCCATGCGCAGGCTCCCAAGTATAGCAATGAATTTTTGTCTATTGGCGTAGGCGCCCGTGCCCTGGGGATGTCAAACTCCAATGTCTCGTTTGTAAATGATGTAACCTCGGGATACTGGAACCCTGCCGGCCTGGCCATGGTACCTTCCAAATTCCAGGTCGGGCTGATGCATTCAGAATATTTCGCCGGCATAGCAAAATACGACTATGGCGCGCTGGCCGTACAGATTGACGATAAAAGCACGGCGGCACTTACCTTCATACGCTTCGGCGTTGACGATATCCCCAACACCACCGAACTGATTGATGCCCAGGGGAACATTGATTACGACCGCGTCACCACATTTTCGGCTGCCGATTATGCCATACTCCTGTCCTATGCCCGAAAATCAAAAATTGAAGGCCTCCGCTACGGCGGCAGCGCCAAGATAATTTACCGCAAGGTGGGTTCTTTTGCTCATTCCTGGGGTTTCGGATTGGATATCGGAGTACAGTACGACCTGAAAAAATGGCATTTCGGAGCTACAGCAAGAGACATCACCTCTACTTTCAACGCCTGGAAATACAATCTCGACGACAACATGAAAGACGTGTTTACCCGGACAGGCAACGAAATACCCGAAAACTCCCTGGAGCTTACCCTGCCCCGCCTCAACCTGGGTGCCGCCCGCCGCTTTGATTTTCCCAAAAAGTTTTCTGCCCTGGTGGCCATCGACCTCGACATGACCTTCGACGGAAAACGCAACGTCCTTATCAGAAGCAACCCCATTTCCATTGACCCCCACGGCGGACTCGAATTTGGCTATAACGACATGGTCTTTTTGCGGGGAGGCTTCGGAAACATACAAAAAGAAACCAATATCGACGGCAAGAAAAAAATATCCTTTCAGCCCAACATCGGCGTAGGTATTGTGATTAAAAAAATTGTAGCCATCGACTATGCCTTTACTGATGTTGGCAATGCTTCCATAGCGTTGTATTCACATGTTTTTTCAGTTAAACTCAACATCAACCCTAAAAAAACCGCTGTCGAAAAAAATCAAGAAAAACAAAAAAACAGCTTTTTCTAAGGCCTATGAAAAGACTTTTATCTGTTTTATTTCTTTTCTCTTTATGCCTGCCGGCCTTTGCGCAACCATACGGCAATGAATGGATCAACTATTCACAATCTTATTATAAAGTTTATATTCACGAAAACGGTGTTTACCGCATTGATTACAACACCCTGCTGAGCAACGGCTTCCCCCTGGGCAGCGTTAACCCCCGCAATATACAGGTCTTCAACAAAGGCATAGAACAATATATCTACATCAAGGGTGAAAACGACAACATTTTTAACCCCGGCGACTATATAGAGTTTTACGCAGAAAAAAACGACGGAACTTTAGACACCCCGCTCTACAAAAACCCGGAAGGCCAGGCCAACAAGGCCTACAGCCTGTTCAGCGACTCCTCAGTATATTTTATCACCTGGAACAACTCGTTCAGCAACCGCAGGTTGCAGTCCGACAACGATGTGAATTTCAGCAGCTACTCGCCCGTGCCTTACATCTTCAACACTGTCCGCCAAAACTATACCTCCGCCTATTACGCGGGAGAAACAAACTCGGGAGGCATCACCGATCCTGAATATACCGCCAATGAGGGATGGTTCGACAACGGATTCAACGTCGGGCAGTCTGTTACAAAAAACATCTCATCCGCTAACAAATACGCAAACGGCCCTGACGCGGAAGTGGATTTTGTGGTCCTCGGGCAATCAAACTATGCCGGAGTTTACATAGATCATCACCTGAATATAAACTTTGCGGGGATTACCATTGACACGCTATTTGACGGATACCAGGTGCTCCGGTATAATTACACCATCCCTGTTGCGCAAATAGGCAACACCTCCACCCCATTTGTATTCAGCTCGGTGAACGACCTGGGCGTGGGCTCCGACAGAAACACTATTGCCTATATACAGATTAAATATCCTCACACCCTCAACCTGGGCGGCGTTTCCGTATTTGATTTTTCGGCTATGGATGCCCTTCAGGCAAAATCATTGCTGCAATTTACCAATTTCAATATCCCATCGGGCGATACAGCCAGGCTGTACGATATCACCAACCACCGGCGCATAAAAGTGGTGTACGATGGCACTGCATTCAAATGCCTGCTGTCTAACTCGGGAGGCGAAAAATTCTGTCACCTCACATCCGACAACAACATAAAACCAATAAACAAGATATACCCGGTAAGTTACGATGCCAAATTCATTAATTACCAGACTATTGCCAACACAGAGTTTACCGATTATCTTATCCTGACGCACCCTTCTTTATGGGCAGAAGCCGAAAATTATGAAAGTTACCGCAACACCACAGGCTATCACGCACTAACAGTGAATGTCGAACACCTTTACGACCAATTTGGTTATGGTGTATTGAAGTCGGCTTTTGCGATAAGAAATTTTGCCCGCTTTGCTTTTTATCATTTTGCCGAAAAACCCCGTGGATTATTCCTTGTTGGCAAAGGATACCGCGCCGCTTCCGATGGTTCCCTGCCGCAATACCGCACCGATGCATACCACAACCAATTGACGCTGGTGCCCTCTTTTGGCTATCCCCCTTCCGACCTGCTTTTTTCTCAGGGCATTATAGACAGTCTCTTTATGCCGGCCATACCTACCGGACGCCTCAGTGCACGTACCCCCGAAGATGTAGCCATCTATCTCGACAAGGTCCAGCAATTTGAACTTGCGCAACAAACACCTCAGGAATGGATGAAAACCATCCTGCATTTTGGCGGGGGCGGCAACCTGAGCGAACAAAATATGCTGGCCGCCTACCTGAATCACTACAAACATACTATCGAAGACCCTTTGTTCGGCGGCCATGTACGCACTTTCCTGAAAACATCCTCGGAACCGATGCAGATAAACCAATCGGACTCGCTACGCAACATCATTAACAACGGGGTTACTTTGATGACATTTTTCGGACATGCAGCCTCCGTGGGTTTTGACGTATCTGTAGATGTTCCCTCAGAATATCAGAATTACGGAAAATATCCCTTTATTCTTGCCAATTCGTGCTGGGCCGGCGATATCTATCTGGACCAAAACAGCACCAGCGAAGAATTCGTACTGATTGAAGATAAAGGCTCCATAGGTTTTTTGGCGTCCATTTCTCTGGGAATACCTGCCGCACTGAATGTTTTTTCAGATGAATTATACCACCAGATTAGTTATAAAAACTATGGGAAGCCCATTGGAGAGATTATTAAAAACACTATTGATTCCATCCAGGGCCCCGACCTGATTATCAAAGAAAACACCCTTACCATGGTGCTGCACGGCGACCCTGCCATCATTTTAAACTCTTTTGCCAAACCCGATTACGCCATCACCCCGCCTAATGTGTTTTTTACTCCCCCGCAGGTAACCTCCGACCTCGATTCGTTCAATATCCATATCGTTTCGACCAACATTGGAAGAGCTATCAACGACTCCATCATCGTACAAACAACACGCACCTTTCCCGGCGGCATCACGCCCACCAACTACTTCAACAAAATCAAAGCACCGCTGTTTAAAGACACCCTCACCCTGCGGGTGCCCGTTGACATCATTAACGGTCTTGGCCTGAACAAATTCAGAATCTATCTCGACTGCTACCAGACCATCGATGAAATTTCAGAAATTAATAATATTACCGAAGTTCCCTTGATGATAAAATCATCGGATATCGTACCTGTATATCCTTACAAATATGCTGTGATGCCGGCACTGCCGCTAACATTAAAGGCCTCCACCAGCGATGCGTTCATCGGCTCTCAGGATTATGAATTTCAGCTCGACACCTCCGATGCTTTCAATAGCCCGATAAAACAGGTCTTCCACATCAACCATTCCGGAGGCGTGGTTCCGTGGACACCCAATTTCCCTATTACTACCGACAGCATTGTATATTTCTGGCGTGTCAGTATCGACTCTAACGACCAACATTCCTATAACTGGCGCGAAAGTTCGTTTCAGTATATTAACGGCAAAAGAGGCTGGGGACAAGCGCATTTTCACCAGTTTAAAAACGACAGGTACCGGTATGTAAAATATAACAAGCCGCAACGCCGTTTTGATTTTGTCAACGACGTGAAATCACTGACGTGCCAGACCGGCTTCTACCCTTATATCCCCTGGCAGGATGAATATTACAAGGTAAACAATGTGATGAAATTCCAGTGGGCATATATGGGCCCGGGCGGCAATGGTATGATACTAGCCGTTATCGACAGCGTGTCGGGCGAACCCTGGATGAATTACGCAATGCCACAACCCGAAACAGAAGCCGGATGGGAATTTCCATGCAACACCTTTGCAGAACGCGAAGCCATGAGGAGTTTTATCAACAATGTCCCTGATGGCAATTACATACTTGCATACAGCCACCGCAACCACTACGCCGAAGATTACAGCGAAGACCAGTACCAGAGTTTCGAGTCGTTTGGCAGTTCGCATATTCGTACTTTGCCCAACACCATCCCGTATATTATTTTCGGAAAAAAAGGCGGGGCCATTGGTAGCGCCCACGAGCTGCAGGGTTCAGCCATAACCTCCATCGTAAAGCTCTACGATAGCGTTACCACCAAATGGTATGAAGGATATATCGAATCCGAACTTATCGGACCCGCCTCCAGCTGGGGATCGCTGCACTGGCGGAAAAAGCCTTTTGAACCAACCAACACCGACAGCGCCAAACTCTTTGTTTTAGGCATTAAATTCAATGGCCAAACCGATACGCTGATACAAAACCTTCCTCCCGACTCAGCCGATATCTATAATCTGAACACCCGCATCAACGCTTCGGTATATCCTTACCTGAAACTGCTGGTATCCATGCGCGACGACTCGCTGCACACCCCCGCCCAGATGAGACGCTGGCAGGTGTTGTACGAAGGCGTTCCCGAAACGGCTCTTAACCCTTCGCTACATTTTGCTTTTTTTAATGATACCATTGCCGAAGGAGAAAATATCCTGTTTTCCACGGCTACGCAGAACATCAGCGACTATGACATGGACAGCCTGCTGATCAAATACTGGGTGGTGGACCACAACATGATTACCCATCCGTTGGGTTCCTTCAGGCACCGTCCGCATCCTTCAGGAGATATCCTGACCGACACGATAACGTTTTCCACCAACGGACTCAGCGGGCTCAACAGCTTATGGGTAGAGGTTAACCCCGACTTCGACCAGATAGAGCAGACACATTTCAACAATATTGGGGAAATTAAGTTTCTCGTTGACCGCGACCGTATCAATCCTATGCTTGACGTAACTTTTGACGGTATCCATATTTTTGACGGCGATATCGTTTCGGCCAAACCCGAAATTCAAATTTCGCTGAAAGATGAAAACAAATTTCTCGCACTCAACGACACCGCCTGCTTCAGGGTATATCTGCAAGTGCCAGGAAACAACACCCGAGAAAGAGTGTATTTTATGAAACAAGGCCAGGAAATCCTGCAATTTATTCCGGCTTCGCTGCCCAACAACAGTTGCCGCATAATTTACAACCCTGATTTTTTACAGGACGGTGTGTATCAGTTTTTTGTAGAAGCCCGTGATATATCGCACAACGAAAGCGGCAGCAACGAATACGCCATCTCCTTTGAAGTGGTAAACAAACCTTCGATAACGCATGTTATGAACTGGCCCAACCCGTTCAACAATGCCACCCACTTTGTTTTTACCCTTACCGGATCAGAAGTGCCTACCTATTTCAAGATTCAGATTATGAATATCTCGGGAAAGGTAGTCCGCGAAATTGACCTTGCCGAACTTGGCCCCATACACATTGGCCGCAACATTACCGAATATGCCTGGAACGGAACCGATGAATTTGGCGACCGGCTGGCCAATGGCGTGTACCTGTACCGCGTGGTAACTCGCCTGAACGACGAAACCCTCGAACTCCGAAAAACCGATGCCGACCAGTATTTCAAAAAAGAATTCGGCAAGATGTACCTGATTGGAAACTAACACGCACATCATGCCTCCCGGAATTATCTACCGTAACATTTTGCTGTACCGCCTTGCTATGAACTTATTATATAGCTTTTCTTACAAAGAAAGGTTTCGGAAGGTAACGTCATACATCACAGGGAAATCGGTAAATGAATTATGTTTCGGAGATCTTTTCATCGCCTCTTTTTGCAAAAAAAACAATATCTGCTGGACAGGCTTTGAAGTAAACAAGACGTTTGTCAGAAGAGCCATCAGAAACAATTTTCGTGCACAGCAAATCGACCTGAAAAATCAGGAAATAACGCTTCCCCCTGCCGATACAAACATAATTACCGGATCGTTATATCATTTTCATGAACAACCTGAAAAAATCCTGAATGCTTTATTTACAACAGCTAACAGGATCATCATTTCCGAACCGGTAAAAAATATTTCAGCCAAAAAAAATTTGTGGGGGCGATTGGCAGCAAAAGTTTCCGATGCGGGTAACGGCCCGGAAGAATTTCGGTATATAGAAAACGACCTGCTGAAAACAATCGAAGTGTCAGGTAAAAAGTTTAATTTTACCACCTATAAAACCGAACATTTTAAAAAAGATATTATTATAGTTCTTGACAAATGCCAGCCCCCGAAATAAGCATAGTAATCCCTGTATATAACAGCAGCAGTATTTTGCCGGAATTATCCCGGCGCATCAGCGCTGCCCTCAGCAAGCTTCCTCACGAGGTGATATTTGTTAACGACTGCAGCCATGATGACAGTTGGGATGTTTTGAAGTCATTAACCGCCGCCAACACCAATTATACGGCCATCGACCTGGTAAAAAACTCGGGCCAGGACAACGCCATCCTTGCCGGGTTGCGCCATATCAAAGGCAATTATGCCTTGATTATGGACGACGATTTGCAGCATGCCCCCGAAGACATTCAGGCGCTGTACGAAAAATGTAAGGAAGGATATGACGTTTGTTATGCTCTGTATGAAAAGAAAAAACACAACTTCCTGAAAAAAATAGGCAGCAAAATCAATGGACGGATAGCCCGTTTGATACTAAACAAACCCAAAGGCATCTATCTGTCGCCATTCAAAATTATCAAGCATTCCATCGTTAACGAAATCAACCGGTTTTCGGGGCCATATCCCTACATCGACGGCATCCTGCTCACCATAACCCACAATATCTGCCAGATAAAAGTAACCCATTACAAACGCTTAACCGGCAAAGGAAACTACAATTTGTTCAGGTCGTTTTCGGTGCTGTTTCGCTTATTCTCCGGATTTTCGGTTGTTCCGCTCCGCATCATGACGTTGGTGGGGTTGGCAATCGTTTTGTTTGGCCTTGGCCTGATCATTTACTATTTGTATGAATTTTATGTTTTAAAAGATTTTGTCGAGGGCTGGACCACCATTGTCGTTCTGGTAATTTTCTTCGGAGGCATGACCACCATGTTGCTCGGGCTGATAGGCGAATACATCGGCAGGATATACCTTACGCTGAACAACAAACCGCAATACCTGATCAAAAAAATCATTAAGAGCTCTAATGATTAATCCTCCTAAAACTCATTTCTTTCAGGACCCGGGAAAAACGTTTGTATTTTTTTCTGCCCTTGCGGTAATCATTATCCTGCTCTCAGCTAACCTCCCTTTTTTCTGGGACAACATTACCATTAGTGAATACATAAATTTTTACTTACGCGATTCGTTCCGGCATATTATTCCACCATTGGAAACCGATTTCGGGCCGCTGACCATAAACGCGCTCTACCTGGCAGCCTGTTGTGCCATCTTCGGAAAGACACTGCTGGTATGCCATCTGGCTATCATCCCCGTTGTGGTTGGTATTTTTCTGGAAATAAAAAAAATCTCGCTACGGTTTATCAAACCGGAGTTATTGCCAATGGTTTATTTGTTGCTGCTGTTTGACCCGGCATTCATCACACAGATAATATTGATGGGTTATGATTTATTCCTGCTGTATTTTGTTTTGCTGGCCATAAGAAGCCTTCTGGAGAAAAAACACCTGCTCTACTCTCTGAGTCTGCTATTATTGGCGGCAACCTCTTTCCGGGCATTGTTTTTTATCCCCGCACTGGCCCTTATTCACTTTATGGTTTTGTTGCTCTATGATAAAACCAGGCCGCAGATCAAAGACGTGCTGGTTTATCTGCCGGCCATGTTTTTTTTGATTTCGTGGAGCATAATTCACTACCTGGTAACCGGATGGATAATCATCAATCCCGCCAATGTTGTTCATATCAGCATGAATGGCCCCACTATGGTCATCAGGCAATTTATCTATATACTTTGGAAAATTACCGACTCAGGAAAAATACTTCCCTGGCTGTTTTGCATACTTTGTATTTTGGTGTATTACCGAAAAATGCGCACTCACAAACTCAAGCTGCTTTTATGGCTACTGTTCGCACCCCTGGCTGTCAACAGCATGATAATGATTTTTCTCTCCAACCCTGTCGGGCATAAGTATTTTTTGCAAAGCTTTGTATTTCTCATAATCCTGACAGTTTATTTCCTTCAACAAATCCATCTGAAAAAAATAAGGCTTGGCATTTTCCTCCTTATTCTCGCGGGATTTTTCGCAGGGAACTTTATTTTTTATCCCCAAAAATATGGCAATGCCTGGGAAACTTCATTAAAAGTGTTACCCTATTTTTCGCTTGAGAAAGACCTGGCGGCTTATGTAAAACATCAGGGTATTCGTCCTGGGGATATTTATTCGTTTTACCCAGTAACCAATAACCAGGCTTTATCCTGGCTGGACGAAGATTTTGCCTATGCTGATGCCAGCCATGCCAATATGGACACCTGTCGTTATGTTATCACATCCAATGTCTATAACATCAAAAACCCCGAAGCGATTCATGCCAAAGCCCAACAATGGATACCGCTGAAACACTTCTCCCGGGGACAGGTTTATCTGAAGCTATATAAAAACCCGGCCCGTTGATGTTACCGAATAATTTGTATTTTTGCTACTTGTTTTGCTGAAACGATGAAAAAAGGACACCTGGTTTTACTGTCAATACTTAGCGGGTTATTACTTTCTTTAGCCTGGCCGGCCAGGGGTTTTCCCTTTTTGCTTTTCTTCGCCTTTGTACCGCTGCTGTACATAGAAGATTATATTGCCAAAAACAGGCATAATTTCATTAAATCCAGCGTATTTTTTTACGCATATATCGCATTTTTTATCTGGAACGGCCTGACCACCTGGTGGATTTATTATTCCACCACTTTTGGGGTAGCCATGGCCGTAGCGCTCAATTCGCTGTTTATGGCGATCACTTTTTTGGCATATCACCTCATCAGGCGCACAGTTTTTAAATCGCGTGGCGGTTATTATGTGCTGATTTTGTTATGGATAAGCTTTGAATTTTTGCATCTTGATTGGGATCTTTCCTGGTCGTGGCTCAACCTGGGCAACGGATTTGCCAACTATCCCAGATTTGTCCAATGGTATGAATTTACCGGTGTTTTTGGCGGAGATATCTGGATTTTGCTTTTTAATATTCTCTTCTACAAATTGCTGACAAGCCTCTTTGGCCGCTTCAAATCCCGAAAAGACGTATATCTGTTTGGCACATCCTCGGTATTGCTAATGGCCATCCCGATAGCCCTATCGTTAACCATGTATTATTCCTATTCCGAAAAAGAAGCACCGTACAACTGTGTGGTGGTGCAACCCAATGTGGATCCTTATGGGAAATTCACCTCCATAACCATTGAAGAACAACTGAATAGCATTCTCGGCCTGGCAAAACAAAAAGTTGATGACAATACAGATTTTCTTGTTTGCCCCGAAACGGCGTTGCCCGAATACATCAATGAGGACGAAATAAATGAGTCAGCCAGCATTGACAGCCTGAAAAGCCTGATAAGCAAACATCCCAAACTAAAAATTGTCATCGGCATATCTTCATTCAAGATTTTTAAAGAAGGCGAAAAGCTTTCGCGTACAGCCCGTTATTCAGAACGCGGAAAGTATTATTATGATGTATGCAATACTGCGCTATATTTAGACTCTGCTTTTGTTCCGCAGCTTTATCACAAATCAAAGCTGGTGCCCGGGGTGGAAATGATGCCTTTCCCGAAACTATTGAAACCCCTTGAAAAATTCGCCATCGACCTCGGCGGCATGACCGGAAGCAACGGCACACAGGAAGAACGCACGGCTTTTGGCGCCAAAGACAGCCCGTGCAAAGTAGCTCCGGTAATTTGTTACGAATCCATCTACGGTGATTTTATTACAGGATACATTCGCAACGGAGCCAACCTCATTTTCATTATCACCAACGACGGCTGGTGGAAAAATACCGCTGGCCACAGGCAACATTTTCAGTATGCCCGCCTGCGCGCTATTGAAACTCGCCGGAGCATAGCCCGTGCTGCCAACACCGGCATCTCAGCCTATATCAACCAAAAGGGAGATGTCTTTATGCCTACCGCCTACTGGACTCCGGAGGTGATGACCATGGCCATCAACACCAATACCCGCATGACATTTTATGCCCGCTATGGCGACTATCTGGGAAAGATTGCCCTTTATATGTCTGCAGCGCTGGTAGTAGTGTTTTTCGCGGCCATCCTTCTCAACAAGCGCAAAAGATTGAGAATAAAGAAAAAAAACAATCAGGAATGATGATATTTTTCTTTTCGGATGATGGTAAAAGCCCTGTATAACTGCTCAAGAAAAATTACCCGCACCAACTGATGCGGAAACGTCATTTTTGAAAGCGACAGGCAGCCATGAGCCATCTGTTTTATTTCATCAGCAAAGCCATAGGCGCCTCCAACCACAAACATCAGGTTTTTTATGCCTATCCCGGTCTTCTGTTCTAAATACTGCGCAAATTTTTCGGAGGTGTATTCTTTACCATATTCATCCAACAGTACAATAAAATCGGATTTTGCCAGATATTTTTTTTGTATTTCGGATTCTTTTTGTTTGTATTGTTCAATGGAAAGGTTTTTAATATTCTTGAGCTCCGGAGTGGCAATTATCTCAAAATTAATATAATGGCCCAACCTTTTGGCATAGTCTTCCATCAATTCCTTGACCGGAGCCACCTCCGTCTTTCCTGTCAAAAGCAATGTAATTTTCATGATATAAATTCTGTGGTAAAATTATACAATTATAAAATTAAAAACCTTTGCCAAAAGTTTATAACTTTGTTACTGTTTTTTCATGAAGTTATTGTGGCTTGGTTTTTGCAATAAATATAAAAAATCATAATAATGCGACATTCATTAATTATAGTAGTTTTTTGTTTAATCACCAGCAGTGTTTTTGCCGGTCAACAGGTTGTTCCGTCAACAGGCGACACCACCCTTGCTCTTGTTCAGGACGACATCACTTCCGCCGTGGCAGCAGCTATCAATGCCGGTGATGCAAAAAAACTGGCATCGTTTTTCAGCCCCAGTATCGACCTTACCCTTCCCGGCACCGAAGGCACCTACAGCAAATCGCAAGCCGAAATGATCGTCAAAGATTTCTTTACCAAATACCCGCCGGTATCCTTTAAGATAAACCAACAGGGCTCATCAACCGAAGGTTCGCAGTTTGCCGTTGGCACTATGGTCTCCAAGGCCGCTACGTTCAAAACATATTTTCTTATCAAAAAAAGGGATGGCCTTCCGCTGGTGCATCAGCTACAATTCGAACAGGAATAGTTTTCTGATTGTACATTATCTGCCCCAATTTTTTGTAATTTAGCGCAAACGCTTAACTATTACAAATGAATGACATTTTACATCTTATAGGGCAGGCCATTGCCGAAGATATTGGCGATGGCGACCACACATCCATGGCCACCATACCTGAGGATGCAACAGGAAAAATGAAGCTGTTGGTCAAGGAAGACGGCATAGTGGCCGGTGTGGAAATTGCAAAACTAGTTTTTGAAAAAATAGACCCCGGACTGTGCATGGAAGTGCTGATAACCGATGGCATGCCGATAAAAAAAGGCGATATCGTTTTTTATATCACGGGCCGTTGCCGTTCGATGCTTATTGCAGAACGCACTGTGCTCAACTTCATGCAGCGCCTCAGCGGCATTGCCACATCCACCAGCCACTATGTCCGCGAACTCGAAGGCACCAGTGCAAGACTGCTCGACACCCGCAAGACCACGCCCAATATGCGGATTTTTGAAAAAATGGCCGTAGCCCTCGGTGGCGGAATGAACCACCGCATGGGGCTGTACGACATGGTGATGATAAAAGACAATCATGTGGATTTTGCCGGAGGCATCAAACAAGCCATAGAAGCCGAACATGATTACCTGAACCGTATCGGGAAAAAGCTGAAAATAGAAATTGAAGTTCGCAACTTCGACGAACTGGAGCAGGTAATTCAGGCGGGCCGGGTAGACCGTATCATGCTCGACAATTTCCCTCCCGCCGACCTGCAAAAAGCCGTGGAAATCATAGGCGGAAAATTTGAAACGGAAGCCTCAGGAGGCATTAAACTGGAAAACATCCGCGAATATGCCCTCACCGGAGTAGATTTTATATCGGTGGGCGCCGTTACTCATCAGATAAAAAGCCTCGACCTCAGCCTGAAAGCTGTTAAATGAAAAAAAACAAAAAAATACTGCAAAAAATAAAGTCCTCGCGGACATTCAGAATTATCAGGCTCGTTACAAAAAAAATAACCCTGCCCGGCTTTGATGACATGCCTCTGTATGATGTGGTTGTTTTTTTTATCAAGGGGCTGACGGATGGCGCCATCACTACGCGGGCCAGCTCGATAGCTTACAAATTTTTTATCGCCATGTTTCCGGCTATCATTTTTTTGTTTACGCTGATTCCGTATATTCCCATTGCCAACTTCCAGGACACCCTGCTGGACACCATTCAATCGGCCCTGCCCGAAAATGTCAACAACATGATCAACGAAACCATCACCGATATCATTGCACGTCAACACGGGGGGTTGCTTTCACTTGGGTTCATTTTTGCCCTGTATTTTGCTTCCAACGGAATACTTGGCCTTATAACCGCCTTTAATGCCACATCGCACCAGATTGAAACCCGCAAATGGTGGCAAATGTATGCAGTTTCCGTGCTTTTGGTAATCATCCTTACGCTGATAGTAATCATCTCCATAGCGTTAATCATGCTTGGCACTACCGGTATTAATTACCTTATTTCGGCACACATCATTGAGGAAAGCGTATTGTTATTTATCATCAGATTTTCGAAATGGATAATTATTTTTCTGATGATTTTCTTTGTGGTTTCTTTTCTATACTACCTTGGCCCGGTAAAAAGGAAAGAGTTTCGTTTTATTTCGGCAGGGAGCACGCTGGCCACCCTTTTGTTTATTGTTACTACTATAGGTTTTAAGTTTTATGTGGAAAATTTTGGCAGTTACAATGCCGTTTATGGATCTATAGGAACCGTTATTGTGATCCTGATGTGGCTGTATTTAAACTCGCTGGCACTTTTGGTGGGTTTTGAATTAAACGCCAGCATACTCGAGGCAAAAAAAGATAAAAATGTGATGGCCATCATCGCCCGGAAACCAAAAAAACAAAAACCCAGAAAACAAAAAACAAAATCATAATAAGGCTGCATGCCGGTAAAACAACAATAACAGTAAGTCCTACTATCTGTTGATGTTACAGAAGCAAACCCAACGACAAAAACCATCAAAAAACTGTTTCCAAATTATTTTTAAACCCATTACACAACATATGATTTTTCAACCTTTCCTGCAGGATAAAAAGCCCTATCTGAAACTTCTGTACTTTTTGATAATAGTAATCAGTTGCCTTTTTTTTATTAATATTCTGGGAATGTTGCTAGGCGTGCCATTTTTTGGCAAATCCTTTGTGGAATCCATGTCTGGCCTGAATGATTATACAGATCCTGTGGTGATTGCCAAACTGAAATATCTGCAGGTGGTCAACCAGCTTGCTTTGTTTATTGTCCCGGCGCTGATATTCGCATTGTTTGCAGATAATAGCGTACCAGGGTACCTGAAACTGAACAGAAGGATAAAAGCCCTTCCGCTGCTGTTTGCCGTTTGCATTATTTTTGCGGGACTTCCTTTAATCAACTGGCTTTCAGAGTTAAACAAAAACTTAAGCCTGTCAGAAAAGTATTCGTGGCTCGAACAATGGATGCGGGATTCCGAAACCCAGGCTTCCGACATCACCACTGCCTTTTTAAGTTCCACCAGCTATGGCGGCTTACTAATAAATTTTCTGGTAATAGCTATACTGCCGGCGCTGGGCGAAGAGTTTTTTTTCAGAGGAGTGTTGCAACGGCTGTTTTCGGAGTGGTTTAAAAACGCCCATGCCGGCATCATCATCACCGCCCTGTTATTCAGCACTTTTCATTTTCAGTTTTTTGGCTTCTTACCTCGTTTTCTGTTGGGGATGTTTTTAGGATATTTATTTTACTGGTCGGGCACCTTATGGCTGCCTATCATCGTGCATTTCCTGAACAACGGCCTGGCGGTAGCAGTAGCTTTTTTGGCGGCAAAAGGAACGGCAAACGTGAGCTATGAAACTTTTGGCAGTTCCGATAATATTCTTGTTATCCTCAGCAGCGGGATTATTGTTGCAGGGATGGCTTTTGCGCTATACAAAACAAGAAGGTCGAAAAACGAACTTCAGCAACCGGAGGCTTGAGATTTTTGTCAGGGATAAATTAACCACAGAGACACGGATCCGCCGCGGCGGACACAGAGGGGCACGGAGGATTTTGTTGATTTCTTGTGCGCCAATCTGCTTTATCTGCGGGAGTCTCCGCCTTTTTATTTCCCGCTGATCGCGCTGATTTACGCAGATTTATACCGATTGCAAATATGTAATAGTCCAACGAATTGGCCTATGACATCTGTTGCACCGGCATTATATCATAAAGCTCGTGCATTTTTTTATTTTCTAATTTGTATAAATTAACCACGGAGGCACAGAGGATATGCTTTTACCACTACCACGGAGGCACGGAGGGCACAGAGCGGCACGGAGGATTTTGTTGATTTCTTCTGCGCTTATCTGCGTTCCGCCGCGGCGGACTGCGGGAACCATTCTCCTTTTTTCTCCCGCTAATCGCGCTGATTTTCCCAGATTTAAACCGATTGCAAATATGTTATAGTCCAACGAATTGGTCTATAACATCTGTTACATCGGCATTATATCATAAAGCTCGTGCATTTTTTTATTTTCTAATTTGTATAAATTAACCACGGAGGCACAGAGGATATGCTTTTACCACTACCACGGAGGCACGGAGGGCACAGAGCGGCACGGAGGATTTTGTTGATTTCTTCTGCGCTTATCTGCGTTCCGCCGCGGCGGACTGCGGGAACCATTCTCCTTTTTTCTCCCGCTAATCGCGCTGATTTTCCCAGATTTAAACCGATTGCAAATATGTTATAGTCCAACGAATTGGTCTATAACATCTGTTACATCGGCATTATACCATAAAGCCCGTGCATATTTTTAATTTCTAATTGGTATAAATTAACCACGGAGACATGGAGAGCATGGCGCGACACGGAGGATTTTATTGATTTCTTCTGCGATAATCTGCGGTATCTGCGGGAATCACTTTCTTTTTTTCCCCTCTAATCTCGTTGATTTTCGCAGATTTATTTTTGTTTTTCTGCGTTTATCTGCGTTATCTGCGGGAACTATTTTTCTTTGTTCTCCCGCTGATCGCGCTGATTTTCGCGGATATAATTTTTAAAGGACATTAAGCAACTGTTCCCGGATTTTCTCCAGTTCATCTTTCATTTCGATGACTATTTTCTGAATATCAGAGTTGTTGGCTTTTGATCCCAGGGTGTTAATCTCGCGGCCTATTTCCTGCGTGATAAACCCAAGCTTTCGGCCGTTTGATGCGGCTTCGCTGATAGTTTCATGAAAATAGGTGCAATGTTTCTGCAAACGGACTTTTTCTTCGGTAAAATCTATCTTCTCCAGATAATAAATCAGCTCCTGCTCAAAACGGTTTTGATCAATTTTTTTCGTGTCAAAAAACTCTGAAAGATTGTTGCCTATGCGCTCCCGTATCTGTTGTATGCGGTCCTTTTCGTAACTTTCTATTTTGGGAATTCCGTCTTCGATGATACTAATATGCTGAAGTATATCTTTTTGGAGTACGGCCCCTTCTTTCCGGCGAAAAATATCCAGTGCAGAAACCGCATTTTCAATCTCCTGATTCAATAGCATCCACTCTTCTTCTTTAAGTTCCTCAACAGGATTTTTTACCACATCGGGCATGCGTAACAAAAGCGATATCACCTCCTGAGGCATTGGCAAACCCAAGTCTTGGGACAATTGTTTTATCCCCTCGTGGTATTGGGCTGCCTGCGCAGTGTTCAGTGCAAATGCCCCCTGGGAAACAAGAGGCTCAAGATTCACATAAAAATCGATTTTGCCGCGTTCCAATTGTTTTGATAACAACGACCTGATATCGGCTTCCTTTTCGCGAAGCAAGCCCGGCAGTTTTATGTTCAGGTCAAGTTGTTTGCTGTTAACAGATTTTATTTCAATAGTAATTTTTTTCCCGGGCAATTCACACACTGCCCTGCCGAAACCGGTCATTGATTTCATGAGGTGTTGTTTTTCTACGTACAAATGTAGGCATTTTCCGGAATTGTTTGCCTGATTTTTGCCGCCTGCTGTCATAACGGCCAGCAACCGCAGTTAATCAAAACAAGCACCATGAAAGGTTACAATTTTTATCATAAATTTGAGTTTTAAAAAATACCCGTTTTATTGATAAATTCGCAATATCCTTAGGCATTAATTTTGAAAAAAATCCTTTACATATTTTTGTTTTTTTTCCTGGCCGCAACGGGATTGTATGCACAGGATTTTTCGAATTTCAGGCTTAAAACCCTTACCCCCGATAAAGACACCCTGCTGATTGATTCACTAAGTCTGATACCCAAAAGTATTATTATCACCACGGCAGCAGGACTACCTCTAGACACTTCAAAATACCGCATTGATTATGCCAAAGGAGTGCTTATCATTACCGATCCGGTTTTTTTTGATAATGAACTAAAAAACAAAAACCTGCAAATAACTTACCGGGTTTTTCCTTTTTCGCTGGCAGCTACGCAGCGGCATAAGCAGCCTGGTATCATCAACCGTCCTGTTACCGGATTGGATAACCCTTTTTTGTATAAATATGAAAACACAACAGAAGACATATTCAAATGGGGTACGCTGAACCGCAGCGGCAATATCTCGCGGGGAATATCCATAGGCAACAATCAGGACCTGGTGGTCAACTCCGCGCTGAATCTTCAGCTTTCGGGCTACCTGTCTGACGACATACAGGTTCTGGCAGCAATAACCGACAACAACATCCCCATACAACCCGATGGCAACACACAGCAATTGCAGGATTTCGACAAGGTTTTCATTCAGTTGTTCAACAAAAACCATAAGCTGATCGCCGGCGATTTTGAGACAGGGCCACCGAAAAGCTATTTTATGAACTTCTACAAAAAAGCCCAGGGCGCCCTTATCGAGTCGAACTTGCTAATTCCTTTAAAAAAACATCCCGAAGAGAAAATTAAATTGAAACTTGAAGGCAGCGGGGCTTTGTCGAAAGGAAGGTATGCGCGGAACGTAATCGCTGTGCTGGAAGGCAATCAGGGACCTTACAAACTCAGCGGTCAGAACAACGAAAACTATATCATCATTCTTGCGGGCACCGAACGGGTTTATATTGACGGAGTGTTACTTACGCGCGGACAGGAAAACGATTATGTGATAGACTACAATCTTGGGGAAGTTACTTTTATGCCCAAAAATATCATTACCAAAGACAAACGGGTGGTGGTTGAATTTGAATATACCGACCGGTATTATGCGCGCACACTTTTTCATGTGGGGGCAGGCATGGAGTATAAAAAACTGCAGGTGCGGTTTAATTTTTTTTCGGAACAAGACCTGAAAAACCAGCCCCTTCAGCAAGAGCTTACCGACAGCGAAAAAATGCTGCTGGCTGGCATTGGCGACAGTGTGCAACTGGCGATAGTCCCCAACATCGACAGCATAGAATTTTCGAGTACGTATGTGATGTATAAAATGATTGACACCACGGTTGCTTCCGTATATTATGATTCCGTGTTTGTTTACAGCACCAATCCCGACAGTGCCTTTTACCGGCTTGGTTTTGCCTTTGTGGGCAGTGGAAACGGCAATTATGTGCTCACACAAAGTTCGGCCAACGGAAGAGTGTTCAAATGGGTGGCTCCGCAAGGCGGCCAGCCCGGTGGTGATTACGAACCGGTAACCCTGCTGATAGCACCCAAAAAGATACAGATGTACACCCTGGCCTTTGACTACGGCATCGGAAAAACAACAAAAATCACTGCTGAAGCGGCCCTGAGCAACAACAACAAAAACCTGTTTTCGTCACTTGATAAAAGTGATGATGTTGGCTATGCCATCAGAACAGCTGTAACCAATGCCGTGCCTTTTGCAAAAAAGAGCAGCAATGAGTGGCTGTTTATCGGCGATATTGCTAACGAATGGGTGAGCCGGCATTTTTCGCCCATCGAACAATACCGGCCTGTAGAATTCAGCCGCGACTGGAACGTCAGCAAGGCAGTGGCGGATTACGAAAACATCAGCACATTAAAAATTGGTGTTCGCAACAAAAAAAACCAAAATGCCTTTTATCAGGTAAAATATTATGTTCAGGGAGATGCATACCGGGGCCTTCAAAACCAGCTCGACATAGCACAGGATTACAAAAACTTTTTCCTGACTTTTAATGGCAGCTATCTGGCTACCCGAACTCCGTCCTATAAGACCGCCTATTTTAAACAGAAAGCGCAACTAATAAAAAAGTTCAAATGGTTTTCGGTTGGGGTGCGCGAAGAGCAGGAGCATAACGCATTCCGCACCAACTCTTCCGATTCGTTGATGGGAAGCAGTTTTGCCTTTAACCAGTACGAAGCTTTTTTTGCAAGTCCCGATTCGGCAAAGAACAAATACCAGATAAGTTACAAAAAACGTTTTGATTACCTGCCCTTACATAACGATCTGCGCCTTGCCACCGACGCCGACGATTTCAACCTGGGGGTAGAACTGGCAAAAAACCCAAAAAACACCTTAAAAATCAGCGCCACCTACAGGATGCTGAAGGTAAAAGACTCTGCCCTAAGCGCCACCAGACCCGACAACCGGCTGATAGGCCGGATAGAATATTATGTACGCTTATTCAAAAATGTATTGATGTCCACCACCTATTATGAAGTAGGCTCAGGCATGGAAGAAAAAAAAGAATACTCCTACCTGGAGGTGACCCCCGGACAAGGCGTGTATGTGTGGAGCGATTACAACAACGACGGAGTAAAACAACTCAACGAATTTGATGTGGCGGTATTCAAGGATCAGGCTAACTACATACGGATATTTACGCCTACATACAGCTATATCAAAACTTATTCAAACCAGTTTAGCGAGGCCATCACCATCGATCCGGGCATAGTGTGGAAAAATAAAAAAGGGTTCCGGAAGTTTGTTTCACGCTTTTCGCTGCAGTCGTCGTACAGCGTAAACCACAAAACTACACGGCCGGATTTCCTGCATGCATACAATCCTTTTATGTTTCAGTTGAACGACACCACGCTGATGTCAACAGCCACCACGTTTAAAACGGTTTTGTTTTTCAACAAAAATCATCCTAAAATTGCTGCCGAAGCTTCGTACCAGCTTAACAACTCCAAAATGATGCTGCTCAATGGCTTTGAAAGCCGGTCACAACAATCATACGGGATAAAAATCCGATGGAATATCACCCGTAAATTTTACACGAACATTGAATTCATGCAGGGGATAAAGACTTATGGCTCGGAGTTTTTCACCTCCAGAAACTACGATTTATCTTTTTGGGAGATACAGCCGAAATTTATTTTTCAGCCGGGCAATAAATTCCGCATCAGCCTCACCTACAACTTTTCCGATAAACGCAACACCGCTGTATCGCCCAATGAACGTGCCCTGAACCACAATTTTGGCCTGGAGAGCAAATACAACTTCCCTGGCAAAGGTACCCTGCAGGCCAAGGTAAATTATATCAACATCAACTATAATGCTTCGGACAACACTTCATTAGCATACGAGATGCTGGAAGGACTGAAAAACGGCCAGAATATCACCTGGGGATTGACTTTTCAACGCAACCTCGGTAATAACCTGCAACTCGACCTTGTTTATGATGGCCGGAAAACCGGCACTAATAAGATAATTCATGTAGGCAGTGTGCAGGTAAGGGCGTATTTTTAATTTAATAAAAGGCGTTATTCTTTTAAAATATGTACCACGGTCCGGCGGTTTTTCTGGCGGCCGTCATCGGAATCATTGGAAGCCACAGGTTGTGTGTCGCCGTACCCTTTTGTTGAGATCCGTTCAGTTGCAATACCATGATTTACCAGGTAATTTTTTACCGAATTGGCGCGGTTAAGTGAAAGCTTCAGGTTGGATTCGGGTGTGCCGACATTATCGGTATGGCCGGCTATTTCAATGATAAGTGTGGGTTTAAGTTTCATCACCTCTGCCAGATCATTGAGAGTTTTAAATGATTCGGCGCGAAGTGTAGATTTTCCGGTATCAAAAAACACATTTTCGAGCGTAAACACTTTGGGCGGGTCATATTTTATATCAAGCTGGAAAGTGAGACTCCCCTCCTGGCTTGGAATGGTGACCTGTTTAAATTTTTCTTCACCTCCAAAGATTTTGTATTTTACAGTATACGTATCCCCTTCAGGAATTAACACCGAGAATTTTCCTTTTGCGTCTGTAATTCCCGAAAAAGTTTTCTTGTTCGCTTGTCCGGTCAGGGTGATCAGTTCGCCGGTTCTTGGTTTGTCATCCAGGCTGCTGACAATCACATTTAGCAATGCATTGGTTTCGGTGGGTTCGAGTGTCTGGGCAGTGATAATGGCCGGTATAAAAATGATAATAATAAAAAGTAATTGGCGATAATGAATCATGTTGGATGTTTTTTATGATTAAAAACGTTACATCATTATTAATTAATTATTATTATGCTGAGTTATGTTATATAGCGAACACTTTAATCATTGAAAATAACTATCTTTTTTATAGCAACCGTATTATCGTTAAAGCAAATTCTTGCAACGAAAATCCCATTATGAAAATTCCTGACATCTATTGTTTCAGCCGTTCCGGAAAGGTTTTGTGATAACAATTCCTGACCTTCAATGGTAAACAAAGTAATACTCCTAAGTAATACAGATGACGTAATATGAATATAGCCTATGGCGGGATTGGGACCAATAATCAATTTATCGTCTTTGTCCTGGTACTCTTTGATTCCGGCAAACATTTCAGCACCACAGGATATTCCGTTCTTTTTAAAATAAATCATTCTCAATTCTTTGCCCCAATTTCCATTAGGGGGAAAAGGCGATATATAATATGACTGGTCAAGATATAAACCAAGACCTGAAACATAATTACTTTTATAGTATACCGGAGGTCCCGGTTCACTATTATAGCACCAGCTGGTATCACACAGTGAATATTCGTTATAATACGACAACCTGTTTTTTTCAAATGTCCATAATCTTAGCCCACAGTAATCTTTTATGCCAAGAGTTCTTGATTCCTGACCGTTATATTTTTCGAAAGGAATATTGGCTATCAGTGTATTACGGGAATATTTTAACATAATGGTATCCACAAATAAATTCGTGGAGTCCGCATTGAACCATTCATAAATCGCACTATAAAAAAGCGAATCAGCAGTTATAGTCCTGTTCAGTATTTTATATTTTTTATACCGTTTATAATTTGTTCCCGGATATGAGGAATTGTTGTAATAATCATAATATTGAAATTCATCCCCGGCCTGGTAATCATATACTATTTCGTTGGTAAGTTGATATAATCCTCCGGCTGGAGTGACATCCCCTGTTAAAACCAAAGGTTTGAGTATTTGAGGAAAGGAATCTACCTGAAAAAAATTCACTAATCCCCGGTTTTTTGAAATAATAATATTTTGTTGATTTAAAGCCGAGTTAATAACACTCCCGTTAAGATCTGTATGAACTATCGAATAAAACCTTGCTGAATCAATACTATTCAGCACATTCAGGGTATCGGATTTAATATAAACGAAAAAAAACTTCTGCAGGGAATCTTTATAAAAGAGCACCGAATCGGCTGAGGTTGTATTGAAATCAAATAGCAAGGTATCGCCGGCACGATTAAAAAATTTATAATTGGAAATGTTATCATAAATAATCTTTCGGCCAATCCACGAAGGGATATTTTGCTGGTAACAGGTGTAAAAATAATACGTTGAAGAACATGAATCATCTGAAGGATAATTATTCAGCAGTAAAAAATTATAATAAACGGAATCATTACTGGCCGATATTGCATTATCAAAAGACAAGCTGTATGTTTCAGCTGCAACAGGGAAATTTGTAAATAATTTTTTCGATGAAGCGGTGAACAATTTATAATTCTGGGCAAAAGACGAAGAACACATCAAGCTTAAAAACAGTATTGTTAAGACTTTTTTCATAGTATATGGGGTTAAAAATTAAGGCCATTACTAAATGTGTAATCGCCACCACATTTAACAAATTCAGAATTTTTTGCTCAAACAAATATAAACCTTATTATCAGAAACCTACTATATTTAATTCATAAATCTAAAACTTAAACAGGCAGTTATCATTAAAAATGTCAAACAAAAAAAGGCACAAGAAGCCTTGTGCCTTTTAAATAATATATCTAAGTGTAATCTACTCTTTTTGAGGCTGTTCGTGCGAACAGGCTTTTTTGATGGTAGTAGTCGGTTTGGTATCCTCGGTGGTATAGCCAATGGTTTCTATAGCTTTTACCAGTTTTTCACGATTGGTTTTTCCGTCAACATATTTTATAGCAACCACTTTGCTGTCTATATCGGCAACCACGCCGGTTACGCCATCTACTTTCATCAGTTCTTTTTCAAGAAGTGCTTTTCCGTTGGGACAATGAAAGCCGGTTTTAATCTTTTCTTCTTTGATAACTTTGTCGCTTTGTCCATAGGTGCTGCCCGCAAAACAGATCAGAACAGCAAGAACCAGCAAATTCAAAATTTGTTTTTTCATGTTTTTTTATTTTGGGGTTATTATTTTTCGAGTTTAAAAGTTGTAGTTCCTATCACATTATTATCGGCAAAAATATCCACGGTATAGGTTCCCGGAGTGATTTCTTTGGTTTTATTCCAGTAAAGACACAGGTCCATCGCTTTATTGTTGTAATTAATATTTTCTTTCGCGGAATATTGCAGTTTTTTACCGTTATAATCAAATGAAAATTCATCGCCCTCACCCTGAGCAAGTATTGTGCCATTGGGGTCGGCAACACGAAGATAAACTGTTTTGTTCCCTGCGGTAGCAATGGCATTTTCGCCGATAGTGAAACAAACCCGGATTTTTTCCACCCTTTTGGTACGCTGTGTGGGTATTTCCTTTACCTTGCTTCTGATAAAAATACCATCGGCATTAATATCATATGAGGTCAGGACGGATCCTTTATTCACGGTTTGGTTCAATTCCTCGTTTTCGGCTGTCAGTTCTTTGTTTTCTACTGTTGCTGAATCAAGCGTTGTTTTGATATTAAAATTCTCCTCCACCAGTTCTTTGTTTTGTTGCTTGAGGTCAGCTATCTGCTGTTCATATTCTTTAAGCCGGTTTTCCATGCTTGCCACCTGATTTCTGTATTTTGCCACGGAGCCTTCGGAATTTTTGATTTTTTGCAGGAGTTTTTCCACATGTGCTTTTTCCTCGTTGAACATATTAGAAAGCTGCTCATTATCTTTGGAAAGCTGCTCGTATTCTTTTTTCAGGTTTTCAAGTTTGGCAATGGTTTGAGCTTTTTCTTCGTTCACATTTACGATGGTGTCATTTTGCTGCTGTATGGTTTTTTTGCTGCTGATGAGTTGCCAGGTCAGCACCGCACAGGCAATAAGCAAGACAATAGACAGGTACATGAAAACATTGGGTTTTTTTTTGGTTTCGTTGGTCGTTTCCATAACTGCAGTTTTAATGATTAATAATTTTATTATTTAAGGGTAAGCTGTGTCTGTCCTATTTCCTTGCCATCGGTGAAAACAGCGATATGATACGTGCCGGGGACAATACGGTCGGATTTTTCGTAATACATACTCACAGGGATGGGGCTTCCTTTGTAATAAACCTGTTCCTGTAAAGAATACATTATCTGTTTCCCTTCAAATTCAAACGAGTTTCCGTCGTTCAGGATAGCCTGGTCGGGCCGGGCAATGCGGATGTAAACAGTTTTCAAGCCTTCTTCCACCAAAGGATTTCTTGACAAGGTGAAAGTGATTTTAATTTTTTCTACTCTTTTGGCTTTATCTTCCAATTCTTCTTTTTTACCTCCCTGCCTGAACCTTATTCCGGAAGCAGTCAGCATATTGGCCTGCAACACAGCGGCGTTATTGATTTTTTCCGTCAGCGCTACTTTGTCTTTTTCAAGCAACAGGCTCTTGTTTTGCTCTTCTTTGATATTTTCCTGCATACCTTTCACCTCGGTTTTCAGGTTTTCGTTTTCTTTTAGCAGTTTGTCAATCTGTGCAACATAATCCTGCGTTATTCCCCGCAGATAGTCAAGCTTGCGCTGAATCTGCCGCTTGCCGGCATTGCTTTCAATCAGTTTTTGTATTTCGTCGGCTTGTGCTTTGATGGTGCTGTCTTTCAGGGTAAGGTCAGCGGTCAGATTTCCGTATTCCGACCTGATTTTTTCATGTTCTGTAAGCAAGGAATCCAGCTCGTTTTGCAAAACATTGCGTTCGGTAACGGCCTTATCTTTTTCAATGATAAACGTATTAACTTTTGAGCGGCTTGCTATAAGAAGCACTAACAAAGCAAGGATTACTACTGCTTCGGTGATAATAATAACTTTATATTTCTTTGTCTTGGATTTAATTTCGCCTGCGTCTTCCATCACAATTTTTTTTACAAAATTACATAATTAATTCATATTTTTATGGGATTATCATAAAATACCGTCACCCAAAGTGTCCTATTTGTATGATTTTTTTTCGTTGTTTTTTCCGCGGATATGCAGTGCCTGCGGAAACACCCTGTTTAAGCACGAGGATATTTTGTGCACTTATTGCCTTCATCAATTGCCAAAAACCAACTTTTGCCATGAAGAAAACAATCCCGTCTTTCGCACTTTCTGGGGAAGAGTACCTCTGAACCATGCTTCGTCCATGTATTTTTTTGCCAAAGGCGGAAAAGTGCAACATCTGATGCACCAATTAAAGTACAAAGGCAAAAAAGAAATTGGCGTTTATCTCGGCACCTTATTGGGAAACGAACTCAAAATGTCACCGTTTTATGCCGATGTGGGAGTAATAATACCTGTTCCGCTGCATCCCAAAAGAAAAAGAAAACGCGGGTACAACCAAAGCGAAATGATTGCCCGCGGGTTAGCCCAATCGCTCGACCGGCCTTATGATATCCACACGATAGTGAGGACGTATGCCTCTGAAACCCAGACAAAAAAATCACGCTTCCGGCGCTGGGAAAATGTTAAAGAGATATTTGACCTGAAAGACTATCAGCACCTGATCAACAGACACGTGTTGCTGGTTGATGATGTGGTTACCACCGGCGCTACGCTGGAAGCCTGTGCCACCATGCTGTTGCAGATTCCCGGAATAAAAATCAGCGTGGCTACCCTGGCCTGTGCCACTCATTAATTATAGTTTCGTAGCCAGCACTGTAGCTTTTTTGAAGCCTTCCACTTTGCCATCCAGTCCCAGCATTTCCACATAAACAATGTAAATGCCCACGTTGGCCTTTTGGTTTCCTTCGGTAATACCATCCCAGGTATATACGCTTTCGTTTGACATGAGCTGATTACGGACCAGATATTTTATCTGACGCCCTTTGGCATCATAAATAACAATATTGATCATTTTGCCCGGCGTATCGCTTTTGCAATAGATGTTCAGCACATCGTTGTATCCGTCGTTATCTGGCGAAAACACTTCGGGTTCGAGGCTCACGCTGCCCTCCTGACCTTCACCGGTCATAAACTGTGAATTTTGATAGGCCGGTGTAGCAAAACCTACCGCCTCTGAGGCTGAATGCCAATTGGTGACATCGCTTGCCGGACGGTCGTAGCTGATGCGTTCGAGCGAAACCCCATCCGTTGAATTAAGCAAAGGAAAATGCATATCATCAGTGTACGAGAAAGCATCAATAATAGTATCCGTTATCGTTGTCAGAATAACGGTGCCGGCATCATTATTCATCGAAATAAAGGACCCCATAGAAATAAAATTATAAGGATTGGGCGTATAATACTGGTTCTTTACGGCATCCGGCTTTGTAGTCAGTATGGTATAAGTACCCGGCATGCAAAGAAAATTTTCAGTGCAAATCCTCACCGAATCGCTCAGCGACAGCAGCAACAAGTCAGCAAAATCACACACTTTCCCGGAACGGTTATAAATTTCAACAAAGTCAGCGCCGCCCTCCAGGGGATCTGCCAACACTTCGTTAATCACAAGGTCGCCCGAATCGGGAAAAACCGGTATGGAAAACCGAGCCGTCTGGTTGGCGGAAATTTTATTGCCCACGCAGTCAAAAAGACTGTCGATGACGGTAACGGTATAAATAGTATCTTGATAAAAAGGCACAGGAAAGTAAAGCACTGCCGACTTGTAATCTGCCGTCCATTTGATCAGTGCAGGGTTTCCGCGGCCATAATCCACCTGGTACCGGGCAACCTCCGTCAGGGAGTTTCCGGACATTGTTTCATTGAAAAA